>CAZAWN010000262.1:0-3123 GCA_964488825.1 uncultured Methyloversatilis sp.
TCCCCAAACTCGATGGCGACCTGGCCAACGGCGGCAAGCTCTACAAGGAGGAGTGCGCCTATTGCCACGGCGCGGACGGGCGCGGCAAGCTGCGCTTCCCGATGCTGGTCGGGCAGTACACCGCCTATCTGCAAAAACAGATGGACGCCTACCTCAAGGGCGAGCGTCCGCACGACGCAGTCGATAACGAAGAGGAGGAGGACGCCAAACCCAAGGCTAAGACGGCCGTCAGAAAAGTCGGCGTTCTCAACCGATTGACGGAAAAAGACTTGCAGGACATCCTCGCCCATATCACCCGCTTGCAGGACGAGTAACCCGCTATGCGCCGCCTACTGGGATTGCTCCTGCTTCTCGCCGGGCATGCTGCTGCGGAAGCGCAGCCCCCCGTCACGGTGTACTCCCCCAAGGTTTGTCTGGCCTGCATCGAATGGACGGTGCGCCTGTGCGAGCATGGCTTCAAGGTGATGCTGGACGATAGCGGCGACATGGCGACGATCAAGCGACGCTATCGCATCGGAGCCGACCTTGAAGCCCGCCACACCGCGCTGGTCGGCGACTATGTCGGGTCTGTTGAAATTCGAGTGGGTTAAGCGGCATGCGGGTTGATGTCCGAGAAATCGGGCTTGCCAGCGATGAGAAAGATAACGGTCCGGATCGCCGCGCGGTTGCGGATCGCGCCGGGTTTGCGTCTGTTGGACGAGCTCGCCGTCGCCGCGAAGGCGATAGACAGGGTCGGGGTCGCAACATCGCACAGGCCGGGCTCGGCCTTGAGAATGCGCGCCATCTCGACTTCCCTGCCCATCCTGGCCGCATCGTGGATCGGCAGTTCGTTCCGCCACAGCACGGCCTCCGCGCGCAGGGAGCAGGCGACGCCTCTCGCCCCGATGAAAAACAGTGAAAAAATAAAGAGCTGCAGGATCACCATAAATGGACTCCAAGCTCATGTTGTTCGGGCGAAAAAAGCATATCGAAGCAATCGACATCAAAACTTGATAGAGGTCAATTTTTTGGAGATAACCGAGCAGAATAGTTGACTACTATCAAGGCAGACCCTTTCCTTCGCTCTTAAAGTCGCGCCTCGCCACACCCGTGGCGGACAACTTTATCAAGGGGGGCACTATGAGCGAAGCGTTTACCACGTCAACCGCCCGGAACATTTTCTACGGCGGGACGATGTTCTTCCTGCTGGTGTTTCTGGGCTTGACGTTCCATACCGAGAAGAGCATTCCATCGCGCGACGCACGCGCGCTGCTGGCTGATCCGAACGTCGTTGCCGGCAAGAAACTCTGGGAGACCAACAACTGCATCGGCTGCCACACGCTGCTGGGCGAAGGCGCCTATTTTGCGCCGGAGCTGGGTAATGTGGTGAAGCGCCTCGGCAGCAAGGAAGCCGTCAAGGCCTTCATCCAGAGCCGGCCGAAGGAAGGCATTCCGGGCCGCCGCAGCATGCCGCAGTTCAATTTCACCGACCAGCAGCTTGAGGAGATCGCTACCTTCCTCGACTACGTGAGCCAGATCAACACCGCCAAGTGGCCGCCCAATATCCAGGGCTGATGCGGCAACCGACCAAGGAGATCACCATGCAATACCAATCCCAAGCCGTCGCGAAGCCGTACTTCATCGCGGCCATCGCGCTGTTCGTCGCGCAGATCCTGTTCGGCCTGATCATGGGCCTGCAGTACGTCTGGGGCGACTTCCTCTTCCCGCACATCCCCTTCAACGTCGCACGCATGGTGCACACCAACGCGCTGATCGTCTGGTTGCTGATGGGTTTCATGGGCGCCGCCTACTATCTGATCCCGGAAGAATCCGAAACCGAGCTGCATAGCCCGAAGCTGGCGCTCGTGTTGTTCTGGGTCTTCCTCGTCGCGGCCGGCCTCACTGTCGTCGGCTACCTGATGGTGCCCTACGCCACGTTGGCCCAGATGACAGGCAACGATCTTATCCCAACCATGGGCCGTGAATTCCTCGAACAACCCCTGATCACCAAAGCCGGTATCGTCGTCGTTGCGCTCGCTTTCCTCTTCAACATCACCATGACGGTATTGAAAGGCCGCAAGACCGCGATCAACACCGTGATGCTGGTCGGCCTGTGGGGTCTGGCGCTGCTATTCCTGTTCTCTTTCTACAACCCGGACAACGTCGTTCGCGACAAATTCTATTGGTGGTGGGTCGTGCATCTGTGGGTGGAAGGGGTATGGGAACTGATTCTCGGCGCAATCCTCGCCTTCGTACTGATCAAGGTCACCGGCGTCGACCGCGAAGTCATAGAGAAGTGGCTGTACGTCATCATCACCCTGACGCTGGTCACCGGCATCCTCGGTACCGGCCACCACTACTATTGGATCGGCACGCCGGAATACTGGCAGCCGATCGGCTCGATCTTCTCGGCGCTGGAGCCGATCCCCTTCTTCGCCTTGACGCTGTTCGCTTTCAACATGGTGAATCGTCGCCGCCGCGAACATCCGAACAAGGCAGCGACGCTGTGGGCCCTTGGTACGGGCGTGATGGCATTCCTTGGCGCCGGCGTGTGGGGTTTCCTGCACACCCTGGCGCCGGTGAACTACTACACGCACGGCACGCAAATCACTGCAGCTCATGGCCACATGGCCTTCTACGGCGCCTACGTGATGGCGGTCATCACCATGATCTCCTACGCCTGGCCTCAGTTGCACGGCCGCCCGGCCAACAGCAACAAGTCACAGGTACTGGAGATGTGGAGCTTCTGGCTGATGACGGTCGGCATGGTCTTCATTACACTGTTCCTCACCGGCGCAGGCATCCTGCAGGTCTGGCTACAGCGTGTCTCCGACAACCCGCTGCCCTTCATGCTGGCGCAGGATCAGATCAGCCTGTTCTACTGGATGCGTGAATGGGCGGGTGTCGCCTTCCTGATTGGCCTGATCGCCTACATCTGGAGCTTCTTCATCAAGGGCGAGCAAAAACCCGCCACCTGATGATAAAGCGAAAGTCGGTGTTGGCAGTACGGCACCGGCTTTCGCAAGCCACACACCATGAACACCCAATCCCACGGACACACCCTGCGGCCCTACCCGCCGGGCGACCTCGCGATCTGGGTGTTCATCTTCGCCGAACTGGCGGCCTTCTTCGCGCTGTTCGTCG
>CAZAWN010000263.1:0-3119 GCA_964488825.1 uncultured Methyloversatilis sp.
ATTTCGTCGTTGCCGGTGTTGGGCGTGAAGGTCAGGTCGCATTGCAGCATGGCGACGCCGTCCTGATCCTGGTAGGTGGGCGAGCCGATCTGCACCTTGGGGGCATCGATCTGGACGATGTTGCCGGCGGTGGTGCCGTGAATAACTTGCATTGCGGCCAGTGTGGCGTTGCGGGCTATGGTCCACCAATCCTTGGTTGCAACCAGGCTGGCTTCGAAGGTGATCTGGCCGGTAGGCTTGCGGGCGACGATGATGACCGATTCAGCGCCGATCAGTTTGCGATGCACGACCTGGTTGTTCATGGCGATGCTGAGGCCGGAGATGATCGGGGTGACGCCGTGCAGCGTGCCGGTCGGCGTCCAGGTGGTATCGACCGGTTTGGGCTGCATGAAGCCGGAGTAATCCGGCGTTGCGGCGGCGGCATCGATGACGCCGACATACAGGCCGGTGAAGCTGAACTTCATCACCGGGATCTGTTTGGCGGTGAGCTCAAAAGACACATCGCCGCGCGCGCCGTTGATTTCGTGCAGCACGCCATCCAGGTTGTAGTACAGCGTGACGCTGGCGGCGGCGGTGCTGTTCGGCTTGTAGGTGTCGTCGCTGACGGTGTCGGTTTCGGTGAAGGCGCAGGCCTCGATCAGCGGTGCCCATTTCGGCGGCGTGCCGGCGACACCGCTGCCGGCGATTTCGACTTCGCATTCCAGTTTTACCCGGGTGCCAACCAACATCTGTTCTGAGCTGCCGAAGTAGGGGCGGATCAGGTCACGCGAAACGAAGTCAGATTCGAGCGGGGTCAGCGTCATGTTGCGGACCAGGATGGCGTTGGCGCCGACCGGCGTCGGGTCAACGCCGTAGGTCACTTCTTTCTTGGCCAGCAAGACGGCCTTACGCATGATCAGGGGCATGGGTATTTCCTTTCAGGAGGTTTGCGCTTAGCCGCGCAGGCGGAAGGTGTAGTCGAACACCCAGCCGAAGTGGCCGGTGTCCGGGTCGGGTTCGGATTCAAAATCAATGCCGGTCTCGATCAGCTCGGGCATGGCTTGCACGGCGGCGTGGATCTGGCCGCGCAGGGTGACGATGGCGGCATAGCTGGCGGCATAGGCTTCGACCTGGATGCGGTAGCGGTTGTAGCCGACGCCGATCGGATAGGCGGCATCTTCGCCGATGGCGACATGCCAATAGACGATGTAAGGCGCGGCGGCAGCTTGCGGCGCCAGGCGCGGGTACACCCGCCCGCCGGCCAGTCCGGACAGGGCCGTATAGAGTTCATCAGCGATCATCAGCGGGCCTTGAGAAGTTCGGTGCGCAGGGTGTCCGCGATCATCTGGGCGGCGGCTTCGCGCTTGGCTTCATAGGCCGGGCGAAGGAAGGGTTTCTGTTCGCGCTTGCGGGTCAGGATGTTTTGGTGACCAAACTCCCAAAACCACCAGTAGAACGGGTCGTTGCTGTAGAGCGTGCGGAGTTTGCCTTTGCGCACGACCTGGAGCTTCTTGGCGTTTTTGGCGGTATTTCCATGCCGCACGCCGACGTGGTATTCGGTACGCGTGCGGGCGGTTTTGGTCTCGCGTTTCAGTGCGATGTTGCGCGCCAGTGCGCCGGAGTTGACCAGCCCTTGCGCCTTGGCGCGGGTGCGGGCTTCGTTGCGGATGAGTCCGGCGCCCTTGGCCACGGCGCGACGGGCGATCTTGGTGGCGAGCTTCTTTTCCAGGTCTTTCAGCGCGGCTTCGAGCTCTTTCAGGCCGCTCATTTGTACGGTCAACTGCATCACGCCACCGCTTTGCACATCAGCACCAGTTCTTCATGCCGGCCGCCCGTATCGAACGCGGCCTCGATGTCGTAGGCGCGGCCTTCCCAGACCGCGCGGCAGGTTGTGGAGACGTCTGCACGCCAGCGGATGCGGATTTTGATGAGCGTCTCGGCAACTTCGACGCGCGCGGCCAGATACTCGCGGCCGGACAGCGGTGAGCAATCCGCCCAGACGGTGGCGAGGTCGACCCAGGTGATGGTCTCGCCGCCATAGCCGTCCCGGCTGGCGCTCTTGCTTTGCAGGGTGACGCGGTGGCGGAGGCGTCCGGCGCTCAGCATGATTGATATGCCCCCGGCATCTGCGCCCGCGCGAATTCGCCCAGCCAGGCTTGGTAACAGTGGTTCGCTTGCCAGAAGAACAGGGAATCGATGGCGCGATACAGGCGGTCGCTGATCAGCCCTTGCAGGTAACAGCGCCAGGCGCGGGCGGACAACAGTTCATCTGCCATGCCCCAGCCGGCGTTATCGTCGCCGTCGATGTGGGTCAGGCAGTTTGCCGCCTGATCCAGCGCCATTAAAAATTGTTTCACGCCAGAATTTCCGCTTTGCGCGGCGCGGTCAGCTTGCCCTTGCTGATCAGGTAATCCAGCCCGCCGATGGTCTCGGCATCGTCCAGGTCGATGCCGTCGCGGTTGGTGGCGACCTTGAGCAGCAACAACTGCGCCGGCACGTCGCCGGTGCCGCCATAGGCCAGCGCGGTCACGCCAGCCAGCTCGGCGGGCGTGAAGCGGTCGCGGAACGCGGCGGCATCAATCCGGCGGGGGAAGGCGGGTTGCGCCACCATGTCGGCCGGCAGCGTGTCGCCGGTCTCGTAAAGGGTGGCGGTGCCGTCGGCGTGCGCGACGACGGCGATTGCGGCGGTGCCGGGGGTAAGTGGGAGCGTTACGGTGCGCATGATCAGATCCCGGCGATGGCGGTGACGGACAGTTGCAGCGCGGTTTGCGGGGTGGCGCCGTTGGTGTATGCCATGCGCACATAACGACCTGGGGGGACGGCTTGAGACACCATCCGACTGGTGGATGTTGTGTTGTTAGCGTTGGCAACCGCAGATGAGCCTAACCCGGCCGGGGTGACAATTTCCCACGTTACGCCATCGTCGCTCCAGGATGGAGTAACGCTTTCGCCGGCGCTGGCTACGCCAGATTTGAAAAATACAACTCGCGTATGCTGCCGCGTCTCCGCCGGCCCGAGGTCGAGCGCATCGGTGTAGAACGTCGCGGACGCGGCCAGCGCGCCGACATTGGTACGTTGTTCGATGGGGGCGAGGGTGCGCGAGACGACCACTTCGGCGTGTGAGCCATCGCCCAGGTCGA
>CAZAWN010000264.1:0-3097 GCA_964488825.1 uncultured Methyloversatilis sp.
CGGCGCTGTTGCCGATGGCCTTCGTCACCGGCCTGATGGGGCCGTACATGAGCCCAATCCCGATCAACGCCTCGATGGGCATGTTCATCTCGCTAGCCATCGCCTTCGTCGTCACGCCCTGGCTGGCGCTCAAGCTGATGAAGCCTGCCGCACATGGGCATGGACATGCGGAAAACGCGACCGACAGCAAGCTCGACCGCTTCTTCCGCAGCGTGCTGTCACCCTTCCTGCATCCTCAATCGGGAGCACGGGCGCGTGCCTTGCTGTGGATCGGCATCGTCGCCGCCATTCTCGCCTCGGTCTCGCTCGGCGTGGTCAAGCTGGTGGTGCTGAAGATGCTGCCCTTCGACAACAAGAGCGAGTTCCAGGTGGTGCTGGACATGCCGGTCGGCACCCCGGTCGAAGAAACCGCGCGCGTACTGCGCGAGATGTCGGCCGAACTGGCGCAGGTGAAGGAGGTCAAGGATTACCAGGCCTACGCCGGCACGGCCGCGCCAATCAACTTCAACGGGCTGGTGCGCCAGTACTACCTGCGCGCCAACCCGGAAATGGGCGACATCCAGGTCAATCTGGTCGACAAGGCGCATCGCGACCGGCAGAGCCACGAGATCGCCATTTCGATCCGCGAACGGTTGATGGCGGTCGCCAAGGCCGGCGGTGGCAATGCCAAAGTCGTCGAGGTGCCGCCCGGCCCGCCGGTGCTCTCGCCGATCGTTGCCGAAGTCTACGGTCCCGATTACGCCGGCCAGATCGCCGTGGCAAAGCGGGTGCGCGCCGCCTTCGAAGGCACGGCCGACATTCTTGGCGTCGACGACAGCATCGACGAGGATGCCGGCAAGATCGTGCTGCGCGTCAATCAGACCAAGGCGGCCCTGCTCGGCGTGGCGCAGAAGGATATCGTCGAGACAGTGCGCATGGGGCTGTCTGGCGAGGACGTCACGCCGTTGCACGACGGCGAGGCGAAGTACGAGATTCCGGTGCGCATCACCCTGCCGGCCGAACGACAGGATTCGCTCGATTCCCTGCTCAATCTGAAGGTACGCGCCCTGCCCGCCTACGGCGGAGGGCTGGTGCCGATCTCCGAGCTGGTCGAGGCGAAACCAGCGCCGCGTGAGAAAGTGGTCTATCACAAAGACCTGCTGCCGGTGGTCTATGTCGTCGGCGACATGGGCGGCCAGCTCGATTCGCCCTTGTACGGCATGTTCGACATCCGTTCCAAACTGAAAGACCTGAAACTGGAGCAAGGCGGCACGCTGGGCGAGTACTTCATCCGCCAGCCCTCCGATCCCTACGCCGGCTACTCGCTGAAGTGGGATGGCGAGTGGCAGGTGACCTACGAAACCTTCCGCGACATGGGTACTGCTTACGCCGTCGGCCTGATCCTGATCTACCTGCTGGTCGTCGCGCAGTTCAAGAGCTACCTGGTGCCACTGATCATCATGGCGCCGATCCCGCTCACCATCATCGGCGTGATGCCCGGCCATGCACTGTTCGGCGCGCAATTCACGGCGACCTCGATGATCGGCATGATTGCGCTGGCCGGCATCATCGTCAGGAACTCGATCCTGTTGGTGGACTTCATCAACCAGCAGGTGGGTGAAGGCATGGAGTTCGCCGAAGCGGTGATCCAGTCCGCCGCGATCCGCGCCAAACCCATCGCTCTCACCGGGCTCGCCGCCATGCTCGGTGCGCTGTTCATCCTCGATGATCCGATCTTCTCCGGCCTGGCGCTGGCGCTGATCTTCGGCATTCTCGTGTCCACCGCGCTAACGCTGGTCGTCATCCCGGTTCTCTACTACGCGGCCTTCAAGAACCGCTTCCAACCTCAATCAAGGAGTTAATGCCATGACTGTCAATCGCATCGTCCGCATCGTCGCCGGTTTCTTCATCATGCTGTCGCTGGGCCTGGCCCACGCGACGGGTCAGGTCGATCTCAGCACGATGAGCTGGCTGTGGTTCACGCTGTTCGTCGGCGCCAACCTGTTCCAGAGCGGTTTCACCACCTTCTGCCCGCTCGACACCATCCTCAAGAAACTCGGCGTTCCCGAGACGGCAGGGGGCTGCCAGACCGGCTGCAACTAATCTGCCAGACTCAAAAGTTATCACGGGGAATGCTCAAATGAGCATTCCCCGCTTCTTTTGTGGCACACTATCGAAAAATATTATCGTCCCGAGAATCGATTTGAACAGCGGGCACCCTGATAGAGGAGGATCAACGCATGCCGCAAGAGTTGCAAGGGATTGCCAGCGCCGTTGTCTGGTGGGGATTCGGGCTTGGCCTGATTTTTGGCTTTTTTGCCAATAAAACCAATTTCTGCACCATGGGCGCCGTTTCCGACGTCGTCAATATGGGCGACTGGGGGCGCATGCGGGCCTGGTTGCTGACCATCGCGGTCGCCATTCTCGGCACCAACATTCTTGCCTACAACGGTACGATCAACCTCGCGAACACCATCTATACCGGTCAGAACCTACCCTGGCTGGCGCACATCGTCGGCGGCCTGATCTTCGGCATCGGCATGACGCTCGCTTCCGGCTGCGGCAACAAGACGCTGGTGCGTGTCGGCGGCGGCAACCTGAAAGCCGTGGTGGTGTTCATCTATATGGCCTACTCCGCCAATGTCACCTTGCGCGGCATTCTCGCCGTTCCGCGTACCGAGTGGTTGCAGACGCCGGCCACGACGATCAACCTGCCGACCCACCAGACTTTGCCCTATCTCCTTCACCAAAGCCTGGGCATGTCGCTACAGACGGCAGAATTGGCGATTGCCATCGTACTGGCCGGGCTGTTGATCGCCTTTGTGGTGTTCAGCAAATCCTTCTGGGAAAACAAGGACAACTTCCTCGCCGGCCTGGTGCTCGGCGCCGTCGTGGTGGCCGGCTGGTACATCACCGGCAAGCTAGGTTGGACCGAAAACCCCGAGACGCTGACCGAAATGGCTGTCGGCACCAACTCGAAACTGGCGGAATCCATGTCATTCATCGCCCCCTCCGGCTACACACTTGAACTGTGGTCGCTCTGGACCGACAAGGGTACGGTGGTCAGTTGGGGCATCGCCACCGTGTTCGGCGTCGGCATTGGCTCCTTCCTCTACGC
>CAZAWN010000265.1:0-3082 GCA_964488825.1 uncultured Methyloversatilis sp.
GCAGGACGGCACTTTCAAGGTGGTTGATTTTGATAATTTCGATCAGTTTTTCTAGAAAGACTCTGGAAAATCACAATTTCAGGAGCCAAGTCATATGAGGGCTTTTGCTGCGCAAGGGCTCTATCAATTATAGCTCGCTTTTGCTAGATTTTTGATTGAATTTTTGACTGCTATTTCATTGGGGTGTGGAAGTTGTGGGGTTTAATGGGGGCTTAGGGGGTTATCGTTTGCTAGCCACTGGTGGGTTGCGAACGAACTGAACCTGAGCTATGAGCTGGCGCACGACAAACAGTTCCGCCGGTTGTTTTCCGGCGACATCAGCGTGGTGCGGGAGCCGATGCGACCGGTTTGATTGTGGCTCTGGCTATGCGCTCACGATCTTTAATAGCCACTAGGTAAATACCTTTTTGAGCCACTTGGCGGTGGAGAAGCAGGTGAGCGCCTCCACCGAGAATCAGGAGTTGGCGGCGCTGCATTGTTCATTACCGCGAACGGCTGGAGGGAGCACTGGCCATGGTGGTGGGGCTTCTGTACGGCTATTGACTACGAGGGATGGTGATCCAGTCGAGCAGGCGGCAGCAACCATCAGCTGAACCGAGCCAGCAGATCTCTCGATGTTGCACAATCAGCAATTGTGGTTCATAATGGATTAATGGAGCTGCATAGTCAGCTTCCAGGCAGTCATCCCATGGCTGCTCCTCTTCTCCCTCCACATAGGGTCACAGGACCTCTGCTCTCACACCATGCGGAGGGGCGCCACCACCGACGCGATCAATTGAACGCGCAACCAAGGTAAGATAATTTCCATAAGTAGATTGAATAACGTGAGCATCATCAACAACCTATCCACAGGATATACAACAAATGAAACTCAATCGCCACCTGCTCCAGACAATCACTCTGACGCTCTCTGTGATGGCATCGCCCGTCTCACTCGCCCAGGGTAAGCTACCCTCGGTCGATGGCAGCGAACGAGCGGATCCGACGCGCGTCGTCTACGCGGTTAAGTTCAGCAAAGGAAAACCTTTGTCATTCGCGGCGACAAAGGAACCCGAGGATTTGCGCAAGTCTGACGTAAGAATTAACAAGGAGACTTCGCGCCTCGACCCCGTGAAGCAGCCGAAGATAGATCCGCTGCTTAAAATCAATCCGCTGCTGCGCGCCGATCTCAAATCTCTTGATCCTTCCAAGCGTATCGAAGTTATTGTCGTCTTCCCCGACCTGGTTGGAATTCCGCTTTTCCCCGAGCCTGCAACTGGCGAGCGCGGCAAGGAAGGCATCGATCGCAAATACACCGAACGGCGGGAAGAAATTATCAAGATGCTAATGGCACGACGGGCGGCGGATGATCAGCCGATCACTATTCTACGGCAGTATAAAGCAAAGATTCTTGAGCGCTACTGGCTGATCAACGCCGTCAAGGTTCAAATTCCTGCTGAGTCCATCAACCGTCTGGCAAATGAAAAGCTTGTGATCGCTATCGATCCTGCGCAGACGAACGTCCCGCCCCCACAGGATGCCGTTACGACGAACGACGTCGATGACGGGCGCGCGATAATTCGCTCCGATCTTTACTTCAGACTTGGTCTTAATGGCGGGTTCATCGGTCTTCTCGACACCGGCGTTCGCGACACGCACGAGGTTTTTTCAGCGCCCGACAATCTTGGTTTCCTGCGCGACTGCGTTAACGGCGGAACGAATTGCAACGCAGGGTCGCTGACGACGACAGACATATGGCCTCATGGCACATCCTCGGCTGCGATCATTTCGGCGGGCTCTGGCGGCGGTGCACCTTTTCGCGGCGTCACTGACATGACGCTCGACTCCTTCCGCATCTATGCGCCAACGGGGCTTAATCTTGATGCGGCGGTACGCGGATTCCAACGTGCTGTCGCAGTCGGGGACCGGGTGATCGTCGGTGAGATTCAACTTCCGACCACCAACGCCTTCGATACGCTGGCCGTTGCGGCGGACGCCGCTTTTGACTCCGGCGCCGTCGTCGTCGCGGCCAACGGCAACAATCCTGACGGCGGGACGAGTGTTTCCTCGCCGGCGATCGCGCACAAGGCCCTTGGCGTCGGGCGCACCGACATAGGCACGACCGGCCCGCACCCAGGATCGCTCATGGGGCCCGCACCTGATAATCGCATCAAGCCGGACGTGCATGCGCCGAGCAGCACCGAGACGGCGCGCGGCAACACCGACGGTGACTACAGGCTTTTTAACGGCACTTCCGGTGCGACGCCCTATGCAGCGGGGGCGGCGGCATTGCTCAGAAACTGGCTGCGCCAGTTCGGCGTTATCGATCCGGGTCAGGTTTATGCGCAAATGATCATTTCAGGGCGCCGCGCCGGGGCTGTGAACAACACGAACGGAGCTGGGCTTCTTGCGCTTCCCACTAACGGATGGGCTTGGTGGGGCAAGACCGAAGTCTCAAACCGCGAGACAATCAACATCCCGCTCGAAATCGGGTCAGGCCACGTGCTTTTTGATGCAGCGCTCTGGTGGCCAGAAGGTAGAGGCGGCTTCCTCGGGCTCATTGAGGAACACAGCGACATTGACATTCGCCTCATCGATCCGGCAGGGGTAACTCGCGCTTCTGGCGTCCTGGTGCCGAGTGTCTTCGAACGCGTGCAGATCGCTGGTCCGATTACGCCCGGAAGATGGACGCTGCAGATTCACGGCTTCAACACCCACGCGCCTAACCGACCAGTTTACTGGTCGGGGCATGTCAGCCGAACGCCGAATTAAAAGGCTTGAAAGTTGAATCGGCGGCCACATCCGCTCTAGAGGCTCCACCTCAATCAACCGGAGCGGCTGCCAAGTGAAGCAGTGAGCGGAGATTCCATGATTGCTGCTTGTGATGCAATGATCTGAGGGGGTTACCTGTTGAAATACATTACTTATAACTGCCCCCTGGAGTGGACAGGCCACCACCAGCTCTCCGCCGCACCACCATATAGCCCCCGCCTGCCACTCATGGGCACCTCGAAAAATCAAAAAGACAGTTGATTTAGGCATGATTTCGGCTATAATAGGCTGATGAGTTTTCAGGTCAACTGTGGGTCAGAGAGGCTTCTGG
>CAZAWN010000266.1:0-3068 GCA_964488825.1 uncultured Methyloversatilis sp.
TTAACGCGAACTCCAAGGCGCTCGCCACGGTCGGCAACAATATCGCCAACTCCGGTACGGTCGGTTTCAAGGCAGGAAATACCGCCTTTGCGGACGTTTTTGCCGCTTCCTTTGGCGGCAACAACCAAGTCGGTGTGGGTACTTCGGTCGCGGCTGTCAACCAGCAATTCACCCAAGGAACGATCACAGTCAGCAACAACCCGCTGGATATGGCGATCAACGGCCAAGGTTTTTTCCGGATGAACAATAACGGCCTGATTTCCTGGACGCGCAATGGCCAGTTCAATATCGACAAAGACGGTTATATGGTGAATGGCAATGGTTTCCGTCTCACCGGATATCTGGCCGATCCGACCAACAACTACTTGATCGTTCCTTCCGACCCCGATGATATCAAGATCGATACGGCCGATCTGACACCCCTCCCGACCGGCGGCAGCGTGAATAAGACAGGGTTGGAAATTGGCCTAAATCTCGATTCCCGAAATGCGGAACCGGCGACGACACCTTTTTCTGCGACAGATCCCACAAGTTATAACAGCGCCACATCAGCCACCGTCTATGACTCGCTGGGCAATCCGCATGTGCTGAGAATATTTTTTGTCAAAACTGACCCAACAGCAACACCCAACGTTTGGGACGTATACACCACCTTGGATAACGTCACTCCTACTACTCCGGCAGCAGCGGTACAACTGACCTTTACGGAATCGGGTGCGATTGACGATACGGTCGCCGACAATGGAAGCATCAACTTGCAATTTGATCTGACCAACGGAGCTGTTTCGCCGCTTGGCCCCCCTGATAGCGTGCCGGCAGATCCTGCTTATATCCCTGGTTTTACACTTGATCTAACGAGTTCAACGCAATACGGGAACGTGTTCGGGGTGAACAGCCTGACGCAGGATGGCTATACCTCAGGCAGACTGTCCGGCATCACAGTGGCCTCCGATGGAACCATTCAGGGACGCTACACCAATGGTCAGTCGCGCAATCTCGGCCAGGTGGTCATGGCAAACTTTACAAATCCGAACGGTTTGCTGTCGCTGGGCGGCAACCAGTGGGCCGAAACGGCCGAATCCGGCCAGCCGATCATTGGCGTGGCTGGTTCGGGTGCTTTAGGCCTGATCCAGTCGGCCGCCTACGAGGAGTCGAACGTCGATCTCACCGAGTCGCTAGTGAGCATGATCACCCTGCAGCGTGCCTATCAGGCCAACGCGCAGACCATCAAGACGATGGATCAAATCCTCCAGACCTTGGTGAACCTGCGGTGATGAAACTCGGCGCTGACAGGACGGCACTCTGAACGGATAACGCATCATGGATCGCCTGATCTACACCGCAATGACCGGCGCCACGGGGACGATGTCCCGCCAGGCGGCGGTTGCGCACAACCTGGCTAATGTGGCGACGCAGGGGTATCGTTCCGAAGAGCATCGCCTGCGCGCGGCGCAGGTGCTGACGCACAACCGCAATCCGTCGGCCCTGCCGACGCGCGCCTTTGCGGTGGATGCCAGCACCCATACTGACTACAGCGAAGGCGCCCTGATGTACACCGGCAACCAGTACGACGTGGCGGTACGCGGCAAGGGTTGGATTGCGCTGACGTTGCCGGATGGAACCGAGGCTTACACTCGGGCAGGCAGCTTTGAAACTTCGGAAAATGGCGTACTGCAAACCAAGGCCGGGATTCCCGTGATGGGCGATGGCGGTCCGATCACCATTCCGCCGGATACGCGTGTGACGATCGAACGCGACGGAACGATCTCGGTCGTGCCGCAAACCGGGCTGCAAAATGCCGTCGAAGTGGTTGGCCGCATCAAACTGGTGAATCCACCCGAAACCGATCTGGTGCGCGGACAGGACGGTCTGTTTCGTCTCAACACTGGCGACCCCGCTCCGCAGGACGATGCCGTCAAGGTGGCTGGCGGATATCTGGAAAACAGCAACGTCAATCCCGTTGAACAGATGGTGGCGATGATTTCGTTGGCGCGGCAGTTCGAGATGCAGATGCGCATGATCACCAACGCCGAAACCAATGACCGTGCCGCGACGCAGATACTGTCGCCGCGCTAATGACCAAGGGGAAATAGACGATGGGCATGGGATTTGAAACCTGCGTGAGCGGCCTGAATGGTTGCGCGAAAGCGCTGGAAGTCACCAGCAACAACATCGCCAATTCGAATACGGTCGGATTCAAGACCGCCGAAGCACACTTTGCTGACGTGTTCGCCTCGGCGCGCTCGGCCGGCATGGCCTCGCCACAGGGGCCGGGGCTGGGCACCAGCGTGCCGCAGATTACCCAGTCCTTTGTTCAGGGGACGCTGCGCCAGACCGATCATCCGCTCGACATGGCGATCAACGGCAACGGTTTCTTCCGTCTCGCCAACGAGATCGGCACGGTGACCTATTCTCGCAACGGCCAGTTCCAGTTGGAAGGCGTGCCATTTGCGCCGGGAACCACGCCTACCGCACAACAGTTGCGCGACCAGCCCTTGCAGATCGTCAATGGCAGCGGCCTGCACCTGATGGGCTATCCGGCCGACTACACTACCGATGCGCTGGGCACCATCAATGCGACCGGCGCACCGCAGAACATCTTGATCGACCCGCGCATGCCCGGGGCGGAAACGACCTTGATCGACATGGGCCTGAATCTCGATGCCGGCGCCCTGCCGCCTGCCGTGACGCCCTTCGATCCAGCCAATCCGCAATCGTTCAATTACATGACGCCGGTGAGCGCCTACTACAGTGGCGGCTCGCCCCACGACCTGAAGCTCGGCTTCGTCCGCACGACGCCGCAATCCGCCAACACCTGGGATATGCACGTGCTCGATAGCGGACGCGCGGCAGGCAGCGTCGATCTGGGCGCCACCACCCTGCCCATCGCCATTGCGGCGGCCGACCAGAGTTTTGCTATCACGCTCGACGGCGGTTCGGCCGCTACTGCGACGCTCTCGGCGAATTCCTACGGTAGCCTGGATGCACTGGTCGAGGGCGTGCAGGCGGCTATCGATGCGGCGGTTGGGCGGGGCCGGGCAACGGCGACGCTCGACGCCAACAACCAG
>CAZAWN010000267.1:0-3056 GCA_964488825.1 uncultured Methyloversatilis sp.
CTCAGCCTCCGGTCACCGGCGGAAAAAAGGCGACCTCGTCGCCCTCCCCAACGGGAGCTTCCATGCCGCACATTGTCTGATTCACCGCCACGCGCAAGTTCTTCGCGCTCAGCAAGGCGGGATGACGTGCGCCCAGCACGGCATGCAATTCGGCAACCGTCGTCACGCCGAAAGGCATTTCCAGGTTTTCGGCGCCGCAGCCGATGGCTTCGCGCAGACCGGCAAAATAGAGCACTTTCAACATGATGCGCCTACAGCAAGTCGGCGAAGGAGAGATAACGCACCGTATCGCCAGCCTTGAAGGTGCGCTGCGCCGCGACATCGACCAGGCCGTCCGCCCAGGCGCAGGAAGTCAGTACGCCCGAACCCTGACGCGGATAGAGTTCGACCCGCCCGTCTGGCGCGATGCGCGCGCGCAGGAAGCTGCGGCGGTCTTCCGGCTTGTTCCAGTCGGACGCCGCCACCAACTGGCGCGCGACCGGCAGGGTTGCGACTGCGCCCATGCGTTTCAGCACATACGGCCGCAGGAACAGCAAGAAGGTAACGAAACAGGAGACCGGATTGCCCGGTAGCCCCACAAAGGCGGCCGTCTTGCCCCCAAGCTTGCCGACCGAACCAAACGCCAGCGGCTTGCCCGGCTTGATGGCGATCTTCCAGAGCGACAGTTCACCTTCGGCTTCGACCGCGGTTTTGACGTGATCTTCCTCGCCGACCGAGACGCCGCCAGAGGTAACGATCAGGTCATGCGCGTCGGCCGCCTCGCGCAAGGCCGCCCGCGTCGCTGCCAGGGTATCCGGCACATGGCCGGCATCGGTGACAGCGCAGCCGTAGCCTTCCAGCAAGGCCCGCAGGAAATAGCGGTTGGAGTTGTAGATGCCACCCGGCGGCAGGGGATTGCCCGGCTCCGTCAACTCGTCGCCGGTCGACAGCAGGGCGACACGCAAACGGCGGCGCACCGGCAGCGTCGCCAGACCGATCGAAGCGGCCAGACCGATTTCCGCCGCCCCCAGCCGCGTACCCGCTGCGAGGACGACCGCACCGGCGGCGATATCCTCGCCGGCGCGCCGGATGTTCATACCGGGCGTCGGCACGCGCTTGACGACGACCCGTCCCTCTGGCGTCTGCTCACAATGCTCCTGCATCACCACCGCATCGGCGCCCGCCGGGATTGGCGCCCCGGTAAAGATGCGCGCTGCCGAGCCGGGAGCCAACGGCGTACCGATGCTGCCCGCGGGAATACGCTGCGTCACCGGCAAAGCCACACCTGCCTGCGGCACATCGGCGCAACGCACGGCGTAGCCATCCATCGCGCTGTTGTCGAGCGGCGGCACGGTCACGGCGGAAACGACGTCCTCGGCGAGAATGCGGCCAACGGCCACCGCCAGCGGCAAGGGTTTCGTTTCATCTACGGGCAGGGCTGCAGCCAGCAGATGGTCGAGCGCTTCTTCGTAACTCAGCATGGGCGATCCAGATAGTCGAGGATGAATTGGACAATGAGGTCCGGGTCGTTGAGGTTCAGTGTCGGCAAGGGGCAATCGAGCGGCGCATCAGTCGCCACCGCGACGACGCTGGTGTTATCGGGCCAGATCGGCGGCCGGCCGTGAGCGGGACGATGGATTTCCAGCTTGGCGATGGGCGTCTGCTTGAACCCTTCGACCAGCACCAGATCGCAGGGCGACAGCACCTGCAGCTGATCTTCGAGCGTCGGCTCCGGTGCGCCATGCAACTCGTGCATCAGCACCCAGCGCGTATCGCAGGTAAGCAGCACCTCGCCGGCCCCGGCGGCGCGATGACGGTAGGAATCCTTGCCCGGTTGATCGACGTCGAAATTGTGGTGGGTGTGCTTGATCAGTGAAACGCGCAGCCCGCGCGTCGTAAAGCGCGGAATGAGTTGCTCGATCAGCGTCGTCTTGCCCGAACCGGAATATCCGGCGAATCCAAATACCTTCACGCCTCCACCACCTTCGCAAACCCGCCGCCCGGCGTCCTGAAATTCGTCGTCTGGCCCTGGTAAAGGCGCGCCGCGACCAACTGCACCGCGCCACGATAAACGTAATTCCGGATGTCCGCCTTGAGTTCGCTCAAGTTTTCAACGAGCACAGTCGAGGGTGGTGCGTAAGCCTGCGCCACATAGTCCCCGGCAAGTATCTCGGCAAACACACCCTTGGTCAGCTTGTCGCCGCGGTAGGAGCCTTTCGATCCGTAGCCATGGGCTGGCTTGAAAAACAGTTGCCGACGCCGCTGCCAGAAATCTTCCGCGCGCTCCGCCGTCACCACCTCGGTGTGCGGAATGCCGGCTTGCAGAATGCGCTGCGTATCTTCATCCACACCCCAAGCTGCCAGCAAACCGGCATCGGTCAGCGCGACAAGATTGCGCTTGTCGGCATAGCGCGCATGCAGGGTCGGGTTTGGCGAAATGGTCACGCCCTGCCGCCAGGCCTCGCGCAGCACGGCATGCTCCTGGGCAGCCAGGGAGAAGTCGGTCAGCCGGTTGTAGACGAGGTCGAGCTTGGTTTCTTCGTGCCAGAGATTGCCGTGACACAACAACAACTCGTCCGGCGCGCAGATCACCGTGGTGATGCCATGTTCGGCGAGAAGCTGACGAAAACCGAGAAACTCGGGATAGAGATACTGGCTTTCCGGATGAGTATCGACGATGGCCAGCGTTTTCAGTTCGCGCGGGCACTCGCTGCGGAACATGTCGACAAAAGCCGTCAGCACATCCTCGCGCTCAGCCTGCAAGGCAGCCAACAAACCGCCGCCGGCATTGGTGTTGATTTCGATGAGCTGAGGCCCGGCGGGTGTCAGATGGAAGTCGTAGCCCATGAATACGCCGGCCAATGCCGTCGCGCCAGCGCCGACTTTCTCACCCCATGCCGGCAGTGCGACGACGCGCTCGACCGCCGCAATGGTCGCGCGCATGCGCGCGAGAACATCCGCCGCCATCGGCACGCTGGCCGATGAAAACAGATGCGGCCGTTCGGCAAACAAGGAAGCGGGTAGATCGTCGAGTTTCATGGTCGCCAGTTTATCGGGCTAATGACCATCCCGCCATC
>CAZAWN010000268.1:0-3052 GCA_964488825.1 uncultured Methyloversatilis sp.
GTCTATGCCGCCGAGGACATTCCCACCATGCTCAAGCACGCGAAAGCGATCAACGACAGCAAGGAGATCGACGCCTACATCCCGGTCACCATGTCTACCGTCGATCCAGCCGACAACACCCGCAAGACGATGAAACATGTCGCTCCACTGCTGACCAAGGCGATCCGCAAGATCGACATATCACTCAACTCCTCGTTTACCGAGTTCGGCTTTTTCGGCGGCGTCAGCATCGACTTTTACCAGATGGGTTTCCAGTCCGGCTTCCAGGCAGTCAAGCTGCTGAAGGGCGGCGCCATCAAGGATGCCCCGATCGAAGATGCCAAACGCTCGATCATCGCCATCAACCGCAAGCGCATGCAGGAACTCGGCATCAAGCTGAGCCCCGAAACCCAGGGCATCGTCGACAAGTGGATCAACTGATCGTCTGAATGTTGTTCTCCGATTTCCTGGTACTCCCGCGCGTTCCCGGCCTGCTGGCCGTCGCGCAAGTCTGGTTCGCCTGCTTCCTGGCCGGCTCGGCACTGACCGCACGCAGTTTTCTTCAGGGTCGCGGGGTGCTGACGGGCCGGGAAAACGCAATGCTCGTCTCAGTCTGCCTGGTTTGGGGCGTCCTTCAGCTCCCGGCCTTGCTGAGCGGACTGCCAGCGCTCGACACGTGGCAGACTCTCGTCTACGGACTACTTGCGCTGGCCGCCGCCGCGGTAGGTATCTCAAAGCGACGGTCTACTGGGAGTAGTCGCTTGCTGTACCTTGCTGCCGGCGTGATGATGCTGAGCACCCTCGACCACCCCGCCGTCGACCTCGTACAACTGGTGTTGCTGGGTGCCGCCATCTACTGGCTGTGGCGCCAAGCGGGCATTCAAGGACATGCCCGCATTGTTTTGCTGGCGGGCCTGGCCGGCCTTCCGCTGGTCATCGCCCTGGCCGGGCATGCCATGATCGATGCCGAAACCGCTTTCCGCGCGGATCTGAAACGCGAAGCCCAATTGCGTCTCGAACTGGTCAAGGGACGTCTGGAAAGCCTGGACAATCACGCCCTCAACCTGCTCAAGATCATCGCCGCCGACCCGATTGTGGCCGCCGCTGTGCGGAAACCGGAAACCAGTCACGATTTGAATTTTCGCGTACTGAATCGCCGCATCGGAACAGATGCGGTTTTTCTCGCCAACAGCGCAGGGAAGGTTCTCTCCAACTCGGATTCCGCCGGGCTGGGACTGGATATTTCTTTCCGGCCCTATTTCATCAAGGCAATGGCCGGCGAGGCCAATGGCTACTTCGCCAGAAGCCTGACGCGCGGCTACGTAGCCGGTTTCTTTGCCCGACCGGTATTAAACGAGGAGGCCGAAACCGTCGGGGTGTTGACGCTGCGTTTCAATATCGAAAGCGCTTTGGCCGACTATTTGCGTTCCGACGATGTGCTGATCCATCGCGGCGGCATCATCCTGCTGGGCCCGGAGCAACTGAACCGCGGCGCGCTATTCGATGCTCCCGAAGCGGCTAAAGAAGTCCTTTCCGAGCAACAGCTTGGGCCGAATGATGCCGACTGGCTGGGCTACCAGCAAATCGGCGGCGACTGGGTGCGTGCCCGCGACGGCAGGCTCTGGTTATGGGAATCCTTACCCTTGCCGGGGGGCATGTGGGAAACCGGCAAGCTGACTGACGTAGCGCCCTTGCTTGAGTTACGCAATAACCAGTCGTGGCTTCTATTGGCATTGTTATCCATCCTGTTGCTGCTGGGGCTGCACTTTTGTAAGAGCAATGTGCTGATTCGGCAGGTCTTGCAGGAGAATGAGGCGCGCCACGCCGCCGAACGCGCCGAACGCGCCGCCAGACTCGAAACCGAACAGGTCAACCAGAGCCTGATTGCCGAGCGCGACCGGGCCGAGCATCTTGCCCAACGTGCCGAAGCCGCCAATCGAGCCAAGAGCGAGTTTCTCGCCAACATGAGCCACGAAATCCGTACGCCCATGAACGGCATCATCGGTATGACTGATCTGGCCCTTGATGCCGTATCCGAAAGCGAGCGCGTCGAGCACCTCAATATCGTGAAATCCTCGGCCAACGCCTTGCTCGGCATCATCAACGACATTCTCGACTTTTCCAAGATCGAAGCCGGCAAACTGGATATCGAGACAGTCGATTTTGCCTTGCGTCAAACCGTCCGGGAAACCCTGCTACCGCTGCAAGCGCGTGCCGGCGAAAAAGGCCTGGCACTGCTGATCGAGTTCGATACAGCAAGTCCCGAGCTTGTCAGTGGCGATCCCACCCGTCTGCGTCAGATCCTGCTCAATCTGGTCGGCAATGCCATCAAGTTCACCCCGCATGGCCAGGTTGCTCTCAAGGTTGAACTGCTACGCGCAAGCAATGACCGGGCGGACTTGCGCTTTGCGGTCAGCGATACCGGAATCGGCATTCCCGCTGATAAATTAGCGACAATTTTCGAAGCATTCTCCCAGGCCGACGGTTCCACGACACGCAAGTATGGCGGCACCGGCCTGGGCTTGACGATCACGCGACGGTTGGTCGAGCTGATGGGAGGCAAACTGTCTGTGACCAGTACGCTGGGGAAAGGCAGCTCCTTCGTTTTCGAGTTGCCTGTCGGGATCACTTCAGTCACGCAACCTGCCGCCGCCATGCCAAAGCTGGCTGACACAGTGGGCTTGCCGCTGAAAGTGCTGCTGGTCGAGGACAATCGCGTCAATCAGATTCTGGCGATCCGTCTGCTGGAAAAATGGGGCCACGGCGTCACGCTGGCCGAACACGGTCAGGCGGCACTCGACCTACTCAGCAAGGACGCGGGTTTTGACATTGTGCTGATGGACATGCAGATGCCCGTGATGGACGGTCTCGCAGCCACGCAGGCGATCCGCGCTATGGAGAAAGAACGCCATCTCCCGCGCACCCCCATCGTCGCCATGACGGCGAATGCCATGCAAGGTGATCGCGAGACCTGCATCGCAGCAGGCATGGACGACTATCTCTCCAAGCCGATCAACCAGGCCGAACTGGCTGAAAAACTGCGTACCTTCGCCCCCGCAAATTAATCGAGCCG
>CAZAWN010000269.1:0-2991 GCA_964488825.1 uncultured Methyloversatilis sp.
CTGACCTGAATATCGAGAATCTGGATGCGATAGGCGATCTGGCGCGGCGTCATGCCGAGCAGGCGCGCGGCCTTGGCCTGCACCCAGCCGGCCTGTTCGAGGGCGGCGATGACTCGTTCGCGTTCGCTCGTTTCGCCCGATTCATGATCACGCTCCATGGGCTCGCTAAAAGTCGGCTGTGGCGTGACGGCAGGGGAAATCGCCGCCCGACTCTGGCGGAAGCGATCAAGCAGGATCAGCTCCGCATCGATCGCGCCTGACTCGCACATCACCGCCGCCCGTTCGAGACAGTTTTCCAGCTCGCGCACATTGCCCGGCCAGGTGTATTGCGTCAGCCGCCGGATCGCCGATTCCTGCAGGATCAGTTTGCGCCCTTGCTGCTCCGCCAGGCGGGTAACCAGGAAACGGGCGATCTCGGCAATGTCTTCGCTGCGCTCACGTAGCGGTGGCAAGGTGATCGGCATGACGTTGAGACGGTAGAACAAATCTTCACGAAAGTCGCCCGCATCCACAGCGGCTTCGAGATCACGGTGTGTTGCGGCGATGACGCGCACATCCACCTTGATGGTCCGTCCACCACCGACACGTTCGAACTCGCCCTCCTGGAGCACGCGCAGCAGTTTGGCCTGGAAGGCGGGCGAGATTTCGCCGATTTCGTCAAGGAACAGCGTACCGCCATCGGCGGATTCGAAACGCCCCTTGCGCGCGCCGATGGCACCGGTGAAAGCGCCCTTCTCGTGGCCGAAAAGTTCCGACTCGAGCAGGTTTTCCGGCAGCGTCGCACAGTTGAGACGCACGTAGGGACCGCGCGAGCGTGGCGAGTTGTAGTGGATGGCGTTGGCAATGAGCTCCTTGCCGGTACCGGTTTCGCCGCGGATCAGCACGGTGGTATTCCACTTCGCCACCATGCGCACTTGATCGAACACCTTGCGCATTTTCGGCGAGCGACCGATGATGTTGTCGAAACCAAACTTGCCGCGCACCGTGCGGCGCAGGCTGTCGCGCTCCTCGGCGAGACTTTGCTTTTCCCGCTCCACTTCCAGCGCCAGGCGCACGCTCTGCCCGATCAGGTTGGCGATCATCTCGACGAAGCGTGCCTGATCCTTGAGCGCGCTGCCGGGGACATCCGGCTGCACTGCCAGCACGCCAAGCACGCGTCCGCTCGCCGCAATGGGTGCGGCAATAAAGGGCAAACTATGGTCGTAGATGCCAAGGCGGTTGAGGAAACGCGGATCGCGTCCGACGTTATCAACCATGATGCTTTCGCCGTCCTCATAGACCTGGCCGAGCACGCCTTCGCCGATCTGGTAGCGCACCGGGCCGAAAGCAGCGGCGTCGTGACCATGCAGCGCCGTCACCGACAGGTCGCCGCTGTCGGGGTCGGCCACGCCGATCAGGCCGCGCGACAGACCGGATTCGGCCAGCACGTCGAGCACGTCGCGCAGGGTCTGTCGGTAATCGAGCGAACGCGACAGCACCTCGCTGACGCGGTAAAGCGTATCAACAGCGGAAAGACAGGCGCTTCCGGGATGACTCATATCCCTATTCCCCACCATGCCGCGTGGGCAACACGATGCGCAGACAACACCCCGGACCTACCGCTGATTCGATCTCGATCATCCCGCCATGATCCATCACCACTTGCTGGGCCATGGAAAGTCCCGTCCCCGCATGTTGATGCGTGTTCTTGGTGGTAAAGAAGGGTTCGAATACTTTGAGGCGCAGATCGGGTTCGATGCCCGGGCCGCTGTCTTCGATCTGCACCTCCACGCTACCGAGCAGGCTGCGGGTCGTCACGGCCAGTTCGCGCTGCAACCAGCCTTTGGTATTCATCGCTTCCAGCGCGTTATCGACCAGCGCCTTGAACATCGCCCGCAAACGGATCGGCGAACCGTGTATCGATGGCAAGACAGTCTGCGGTTGCCAGTTCACCCTGACGCCGGCGGCCAGCAGTCGGCCCGTGCAGAGGTCGAGCACATCGCGCAGGACCTCGTTGAGATTGCTTGCGCTCACCGCTTCGTCGCTCGGCTCGGGAATCACCCGGCGCAAGCTTTCGAGCGCTTGATTGCCGGCACGGAGGGCCTCGGAAAGCGCCATCACGGTCGGATCGTTCAGGCCGCGGCGCGCCTGCATTGCCACCACCGACGCCAGTAAATTGAGCGGCCCTTCCATCTGGAACAAGGCGGCCGAAAGACCTTCGCGCAGACCACTGACACGATTTTCCTCGGACATCATTGCCTGCAGCGCCGCCATGCGCGCTTTCTCCTGCTGGATGCGCTGCTGGGTAATCTCCTTGGCCACCAGCAACAGGTAAATGCTGTCCTGACGGGCAAAGAAAGTATCGGCGCCCTCCCCTACGCTTTTCACCCAGGTGCCCGTGCAGGAAAACCAGCGCGCGCCTTTTCGTCCCGGACTGTCGATGCGAATCTCGCGGTCGGCAAACGCCTGGCGGCCATCGTGCGCCGGGCCAAGTCCATGGCCGAGTTCGGTACGCACCGCATCGAGAATCAGGCTGGCCGGTTCAACCATGCCCAGGTCGCCCATCAGTTTCTTGTACTCGTGGTTGTCGAGCACCACGCAGTCTTCGCCATCCAGCAGCGCGATAGCGACCGGCGCGGAATCGACCACCGATTCGATCAACGCCTTCTGGTTGTTGACCTGGCATTCAAGCCGGTGCAAGGCACTGATATCGCGATGGATGCCCAGATAGCTGCAGACCTGCCCGGCGGCATCTCGGACCGGGGTAATCAACAGATCGGCCAGATAGTCGCTACCGTCCTTGCGACGATTGACCAGGCGACCGCTCCACGGCGAGCCAGTGCTGATGGTCTTCCACAAATTGGCATAGACCGCCGACGGCGTCGCCTTGGCCGACAACATCGACTGATTCTTGCTGATCGCCTCGCTGGCCGCATACCCCGTCACTTTCTCGAAGGCCGGATTGACGTAAAGGGTGTTGGCCTGCGCATCGGTAATCGAGATGGCGATATC
>CAZAWN010000270.1:0-2989 GCA_964488825.1 uncultured Methyloversatilis sp.
GGCCCCTCCCCCGCCGGGGGGGAGGGGTGAGAGGCCCCTCTCCCCTCGTGGGAGAGGGGTTGGGGAGAGGGGGTCGCATGTCCGGCCATCAGCTTGAGCGCCAGCCAGGGCGTGACGACGAAGGCGATGGCCAGCGAGATGAACATGCCCATCGAGGCGTTGATCGGGATCGGGCTCATGTATGGCCCCATCAGGCCCGAGACGAAAGCCATCGGCAGCAGGGCCGCGATCACGGTGAAGGTGGCGAGGATGGTCGGGCCGCCCACTTCATCGACCGCGCCGGGGATGATTTCCCAGAGCTTCTTGTCCGGATACAGCGTATGCCAGCGGTGGATGTTTTCCACGACGACGATGGCGTCGTCGACGAGGATGCCGATGCTGAAGATCAGCGCGAACAGGGATACGCGGTTGAGCGTGAAACCCCAGGCCCAGGAGGCGAACAGCGTGGCGGCCAGCGTCAGCGTCACGGCCACGCCGACGATGACGGCTTCGCGGCGGCCCAGGGCGAACAGCACCAGCAGGACGACAAAGGCGGTGGCGAAGATCAGCTTGCCAATCAGTTTCTGCGCCTTGTCGGTGGCTGTTTCACCGTAGTTGCGCGTCACGGTGAATTCTGCGCCTTCAGGAATGACGGTACCCTTGAGCGATTCCATGCGTGCGATGACGCCCGCCGCCACATCGGCGGCATTGACGCCCGGCTTTTTCGATACCGCCAGCGTTACCGCCGGATATTCGACGCCTTGGGCGCCGTGCCAGACATAACGGCTCGGCTGATCGGGCCCGTCGATGACCTGGGCGACATCTTCCATGAACACCGGTCGCTTGTTGAATACGCCGACGACCAAACGTTTTACGTCCGCGGCAGTTGCCAGGTAAGTACCGGTCTGGACCAGGATTTCCCGGTTGGCGCTGATCAGGCTGCCGGCCGGCTGCGAGGCGTTCGACACCTGCAGCGCCGCCTTGAGGTCTTGCGCCGTGATGCCGCGTGCCGCCATGCGCTCGGCGTCCATCAGTACACGCACGACATGGCCGGGACCGCCGATGGTGACCACATCGCGCGTGCCGGGGATGCGCTTGAGCTCGATCTCGACCGCGCGTGCCACCTGCTGCATCTCGAAGCCGGACTTGTCCGGATCGGCGCTGTGGAAGGTCAGCGCCACGATCGGCACATCGTCGATGCCCTTCGGCTTGACGATCGGCTGGCCGACGCCGAGATGCGGCGAGACCCAGTCGCTGTGGGCATTCATGGTGTCGTAGAGACGCACCAGCGCCTCGACCGGGTCTTCGCCCACCTCGTACTGCACGGTAATCACCGCCATGCCGGGGCGCGACACCGAATAGACATGCTCGATGCCGGCGATGCGTGCCAGCACTTGTTGCGCCGGCCGTGCCACAAGGTTCTCGACATCCTTCACCGCGGCGCCGGGGAAGGGAATGAAGACATTGGCCATCGTCACGTTGATCTGCGGCTCTTCCTCGCGCGGCGTGATCAGCGTGGCGAACACGCCGAGTAGCAGGGCGATCAGCGCGATCAGCGGCGTCAGCGAGTTGCGGAGAAAATACTCAGCGATGCGTCCCGAGATGCCCATGATTTATTTTGCCGCGGCGGTTTGTTTCATCTCGATGCCGGTCCTGACCGGATCGAGGCTGACGGTTTCGCCGCCGGCCAGGCCGGCCAGCACCTCAATCTCGCCGTCGCCAACGGTTTCGCCGAGACGCAACTGGCGCAGCGTCGGCTTGTTGTCCTTCATCACATACACGGCGCTGACTTCGCCGCGTCGGATGACGGCCTGTGGCGGCACGGTCAGTTTCTTCGCCGTGCCCACGACGAAATGCACGCGCGCCGCCATGCCGGGTATCACACCTTCAACTTCCGGCAGGTAAATACGGGCCGTGGCGGTATGGCTTTGCGCGTCGATGGTCGGCAGGATTTCGATGCGCGTGCCGTCCAGCCAGCGCCGAGTTTCGGAAAATTCCACGCGCGAGAACTTTGCCTGCTGCGCTTCCTTGAGCTTGAACTGGGGAATGCTGGCGACGGCGCGCAAACCCTTCGGGTCGAACACGGTGATCAATTCGCGGCCGGGGGCGGCCAGTTCGCCGAGCTCGGCATGACGCGCCGCGACGATACCGGATATCGGGGCGGTCACCGTCGCATGCGAGGCCCCGGCACCGGCGGCGCTGGCCTGGGCGCGCGCCGATTTCAGTACGGCCTCGGTCTGGTCGAGGGCGGCCTGGCTGACGAATTTCTGTTTGAACAGATTTTGCGTCCGCGCATGGTTGGCTTCGGCCTGGGCCAGTTGCGCCTTCGCCGCGGCGACATTTTCCGTCGCTTCGCGCGCATCCACCGACATCAACAGCTGGCCGGCCCTGACGCGATCACCCGCTTCAACCTTGACGGCAACAATACGGCCGGACACCTGAGTCGCCACAACCGCCTGCTTGGTCGCCTCGATCACCGCTTCGGCCGGCAGGGTCAAGGGCACGTCGCGCAGTTCGACGATGCGCGTGGCGACTGGCTGGGTCAGCGCGGGCAGCGGCAACAGCGCGCAACACATTAGTGCGGCCACGGCCGGAAGATTCAGGCGTTGGATCATGGGCTTGGTTCTCATGGGGATGTATATAAGTATATTCTGATGCTGGTAATTCAAGTCCCGGCGACGGCATGGGCGGCCATCGCCTCGATCACGGAGTCTACCTCGCCAACGCAGGCGGCCACCTCGAATTCGATGCCGGGAAAGCGGTCGATCGCGTGGCCCAACAGTTCCGGCAGGTCTTTCAGCACGTGACGACCGGGCGCGAAGAAGATCGGCACCACCTTCACCTGCGTCACACCGCGCCGCGCCAGGCACTCGATACTCGCTTCGAGCGGGGGTTGCGTGAGTTCGAGAAAGCCGATTTCCACCGCCACATCAGGCTGCTTGGCAGCGACTACCGCCTGGATGCGCTTGAAGGGTTGGATGTATTCGGGATTGCGGGCGCCGTGCCCGAA
>CAZAWN010000271.1:0-2984 GCA_964488825.1 uncultured Methyloversatilis sp.
CGCGATGGAGAACAAGGGCCTCAACATCTTCAACACCAAGTACGTGCTGGCGCGCCCCGACACCGCCACAGACACCGATTACCAGAACATTGATCGCGTGGTCGCGCACGAGTATTTCCACAACTGGACCGGCAACCGCGTCACCTGTCGCGACTGGTTCCAGCTCTCGCTGAAAGAGGGGCTCACTGTCTATCGCGATCAGGAGTTCGGCGAGGATATGCATGACCGCGCGGTGACGCGCATCCAGGAAGTGCGCACCCTGCGCGTGGCGCAGTTCCCGGAAGATGCCGGGCCGATGGCGCATCCGATCCGTCCCGTGTCCTACGCCGAGATCAACAACTTCTACACCGCCACCGTGTATGAAAAGGGCGCGCAGATCATCCGCATGATCGAAACGCTGATTGGTCGCGACCACTTCCGCACAGGCATCGATCTCTACTTCGCCCGTCACGACGGTCAGGCGGTGACCTGCGAAGACTTCGTCCAGGCAATGCAGGATGCGTCGGGAACAGACCTGACGCAATTCCGCCGCTGGTATGCCCGCGCCGGTACGCCACGCCTCAAGGCGAAGGGAAGTTACGACGCGGCTAACCGTCGTTACACGCTGACGCTTGCACAAAGTCTCGCGCCCACCGCTTACGAGGAACGTCTCAAGGAATCCGGTATCGACGTGGGTGCAGGCCCCTTGCATCTGCCCGTGGCACTGGGGCTGGTGATGCCTGATGGTAGCGATGCCTTCCCGACGCGGGTGCTGTCGCTCACCGAGGCGGCGCAGACCTTCATTTTCGACGACCTCGCCGTGCAGCCTGTCGCATCGGTGTTGCGCGGCTTTTCCGCGCCGGTGATTCTTGATTTCGATCAGACCGACGCCGAACTTGCCCACCTCATGGCACATGACAGCGATGCCTTCAATCGCTGGGAAGCGGGCCAGCGCTTGGCGACGCGTGTGCTGCTGGCGGGTATCGGGCAGGGCGGTGTCGGCACAGGCTGGATTCCGGATAGCCTGGTCGCTGCCTTCGGGCGTGTGCTCGACGACGGCTTGCGCGATCCGGCCTTTGTCGCCGAAGTGCTGAACCTGCCGGCTGAAGCGGTGCTCGCCGAAGAAGTCGCCAGTCGTGGCGCATCAATTGACCCCGAAGCGATCTTCCAGGCGCGACTCCATCTGCGTCGCCATTTGGCAGTGTGCCTACAGAGCCAATTTGCTGCCCTCTGGCAGGCGCTGGCCCCCACCGAACCTTACGCGCCGAGTGGCACGCAAGTCGGTCGCCGTGCGCTGCGCAATGGCTGCCTCGCCTATCTGAGTGAAATCAATCCCGTCGCCAACCAGCCCCGCTTGCTGGAACAGCTGGATCACGGCGACAACATGACCGATGTCGTTGCCGCCCTCGGCATTCTGGCCAATTTCGATGTGCCGGAACGTGCGGGTGCGCTGGCCCGGTTTTACGAGAAATGGCAGGGCGAAGCGCTGGTGGTCGATAAATGGCTGCAGGTGCAGTCAAGCTCACGCCTGCCGGGTACGGTGGAGCGCGTGCGCGAGTTGATGCGCCACCCCGCCTTCGATATCAAGAATCCGAACAAGGTGTATTCGCTGGTGCGCGCCTTCTGCAGCGCCAATCCGCGTCACTTTCATGCGGCCGACGGTAGCGGCTATGCGCTGGCGGCAGAGGTTATCGTCGAACTGCAGGCGATCAACCCGCAAGTCGCATCTCGCATTGCGCGCAGTTTCGACCGTTGGCGTCAGTTCGACGCCGTCCGGCAGGGCCACGCACGCGCCGCGCTGGAACGGATTCAGGCCTGCGCCAGCTTGGCGAAGGATGTTGCGGAGGTGGTGGGGAACGCACTGCGGTAAGGGCGTAGTGCCAAAAATTGCCGCGTGGACGGCGCCGAAGCCAACAGTAGCCGATTACCCAAAGACACACTATTGCCGCAAGCTGCGTACGATGTTCCGCTGCTGCAAAAGAGTTATCACCATCTCGACTGAAGCCTCCAGATTATTGAGTTCCGTATCGACTATCAGGTCGGGTGCCAGTGGTTCCTCGTAGGGCGAGTCAATCCCCGTGTAATTCTTGATTTCTCCGGCACGGGCTTTCTTGTACAAGCCCTTCACGTCGCGCCTCTCGCAAATGGCCAAGCTGGCCTTGCAATATATCTCGATGAAATCACCATCGGGCATCAACTGGCGCACCATGTTGCGGTCAGTGCGGAACGGGCTGATGAAGGCGGTCATGGCGATCAGACCGGCTTCCAGCATCAGCTTGGCTGCTTCGCCGATACGCCTGATATTCTCTTTACGGCCCGCTTCGCTGAAGCCCAGGTCGGCGGAGAGGCCGTGACGTACATTGTCGCCGTCAAGAACGAAGGTGCGACAGCCCCGTTGGTGCAGTTGCTCTTCTAGTGCATGCGCCAGCGTCGATTTTCCGGCGCCTGAAAGTCCGGTAAACCAGAGGACGCAGGATCTGTGACCATTAAGCTCTTCGCGCCGCGCACGCGTTACGGTGGCATGATGCCAAACGATATGCGCCTTGTCGGCGGGTGAAACTGCCTCAGTTGCGGCCATACTGGTCGTCGAAACGGACGATATCGTCTTCGCCGAGATATTCGCCGCTTTGCACTTCGATCATCACCAGGTCGAGCAGGCCGGGATTTTCCAGGCGGTGCTGATGCCCGGCAGGAATGTAGGTGGACTCATTGGCGCAGATAAACATCTCGCGCTCGCCATTGGTCACCTTGGCCATGCCGGACACCACGATCCAGTGCTCGCTGCGATGGTGGTGCATCTGCAGAGAAAGCTTGGCGCCGGGTTTGACCTCGATGCGTTTGATCTTGTAACGCCCCGCTTCCTCCAGTACGGTATAGGTTCCCCAGGGGCGGGATACGGTACGGTGGAGGCGATAGGCTTCATGCCCATTTTGTTTCAGGAGGGCAACGACTTGCTTGACGTCCTGAACGCGGCTGCGGTGCGCGACCAGCACGGCATCCTGCGT
>CAZAWN010000272.1:0-2978 GCA_964488825.1 uncultured Methyloversatilis sp.
CGTTCGAGGGCGATCTTGGCGAGTTTGGCCTCGTGCGCCGGAACCGTAATACGGTTGACGACATTTCCGGCGGCCAGGTTTTCCAGCGTCCACGCCAGGTGTTGCGGATCGATGCGCTGCATGGTCGAGCACATGCAGATGGTGTCGGCCATGAACTGGACGATCTTGCCTTGATCCTTGACTTCGCCGGCCAGCCGCTCGACGAGATTGAGTTCGGTGCCAACCAGCCAGCGCGTGCCGGGCGCGGATTCCTTGACGACGCGGATGATGGTTTCGGTCGAACCAACCGCGTCGGATTGGGCGCAGACTTCGAAGCTGCACTCCGGATGGGCGATGACTTTGCCGTCCGGATACTTTTCGCGGAAGCGTGCGATCTGGCCGGGGTTGAACATCTGATGCACGGAACAGTAGCCATGCCAGAGAATGATCTTTGCGTCGCGAATCTGCTGCGGCGTGAGGCCGCCCAGTTCGAGATCGGGATTCCAGATGACCATCTGCTCCATCGGGATGCCCATCTTGTGGCCACTCCAGCGGCCGAGGTGCTGGTCCGGGAAGAACAGCACCTTGTCGCGGCGGGCGAAGGACCAGTCAAGAATCTTGGGGGCGTTCGACGAGGTGCACACGATGCCGCCATGCTCGCCGCAGAAGGCCTTGAGGTCGGCGGCGGAATTGATATAGGTGACTGGCGTCACCTGTTCGTCGGGGCTCAGCACGGTCGTCAGTTCGCGCCAACAGCGTTCGACCTTGGCCAGATTGGCCATGTCGGCCATCGAGCAGCCGGCGGCGAGGTCGGGCAGGATGGCGATCTGCTCGGGGCGCGACAGGATGTCAGCCACTTCGGCCATGAAATGCACGCCGCAGAAGACAATGAATTCGGCGTCCGACTGCGCGGCGAGGCGCGACAGCTTCAGTGAGTCGCCGGTGAGGTCGGCATGCTTGAAAACGTCGGCGCGCTGGTAATGGTGGCAGAGCATCACGGCGCGCGGGCCGAGTTGGGCGCGGGCGGTTGCGATGCGCGCCTGGGCGTCCTGGTCGGACAGGGCGTTGTAAGGTTCGAACTGGAGGGGAGCGGTCTGCATGGCGGGTAGAATCTAAGGCTGTTGATTACCTGCCGAGTATAACGATTTGGAAGCACCCCACTTCTCCCCGCCCGAACCCAACGATCCGGAACGCTTCCGCGCCGGACAACGCGTCACCTGGGTGAGCGTTGCTGTCAACGTGGCGCTGACGGCAATGCAGATGGTCGTCGGCTTCATCGCGAACTCGATGGCGCTGGTCGCCGATGCCATGCATACGCTTTCGGATATCGTCGCCGATGCCTTCGTGCTCTGGGCCAATCGCAAGAGCGCGGCCGCTGCCGATGCCGAGCATCCTTACGGACATGGCCGCTACGAAACGGCGGCGTCGCTGGTTCTCGGGTTGCTGTTGACGCTGACCGGGGCGGGCATCCTGATCTCTGCGGCGGGTCGCTTGCAGCATATCGACAGTCTGCCGCCAGTGGGCATGGCGGCTTTTTGGGCGGCATTACTGACGCTGATCTGCAAGGAAGGTCTGTTCCGCTACATGCTGCGCGTTGCCGAACGGCTGCGTTCGCCGATGCTGATCGCGAATGCCTGGCATGCGCGCGCCGACGCCCTCTCTTCGCTGGTCGTCGCAGCGGGGATCGCCGGCGCCTTGCTTGGTTTTCCATTTGCCGATGCAGTGGCGGCGATCATCGTGGGCGGCATGGTCGTCAAGACCGGCATCGGCTTCGCCTGGGATGCCATGCGTGAACTGATCGATACCGGCCTGCCGGCCGAAGATGTCGCGGCGATTCGCCATACTGTGCTATCGACTCCCGGCGTCGAGGATCTGCATGACTTGCGCACGCGCCGCATGGCGCATCGCGTCTACGTGGATGTTCACATCCAGGTGGATGGCGAACTCACTGTACGCGTCGGTCACGAAATCGGCGAAGAGGCGCGCCGCAGAGTGCTTGCTGCGCATCCGGAGGTGCTCGACGTTCTGGTGCATCTCGATCCTGACGACGACAGCACCAAGCATGCGCACAGTATTGGTGCGTCCCCGGCCAATCACGCACACTAAAGGTGCATTTCCGTCTTTTGCATGCACATCCCGCATGCACATCCCCTTTGTTTATCGATGGTTTGAGCGGCATTCAACGCTGGCACGCTAACTGCTAAACTTTCCGCCGTTATTTCCACCTTTTTTCAGACACTCACCAGGAGCCTTCCTCATGACCCCCCAAGACGTAATCAAGACGATTCAGGAAAAGGACGTCAAGTTTGTTGACTTCCGCTTCACCGACATCCGCGGCAAGGAACAGCACGTCAGCGTGCCGGTGTCTGCCTTCAGCATGGACAAGTTTGAGGATGGTCATGCTTTCGACGGCTCGTCCATCGCCGGCTGGAAGGGCATCCAGGCCTCCGACATGCAGATGATGCCGGACCCCGCCACCGCCTACATCGACCCCTTCATGGACGAAACCACGATGGTGATGTCCTGCGACGTGGTCGAGCCGGCCGACGGCAAGGGCTATGACCGCGATCCGCGCTCCATCGCCAAGCGTGCCGAGGCTTACCTGAAGTCCTCCGGCATCGGCGACACCGCCTACTTCGGTCCCGAGCCCGAGTTCTTCATCTTCGACAGCGTCGAGTGGAAAGTCGACATGTCCGGCTCCTACTGCAAGGTGTTCTCGGAAGAGGCCGCCTGGGCAACTGCAGAAAAATTTGAAGGCGGCAACACCGGCCACCGTCCGACCGTCAAGGGCGGTTACTTCCCGGTTCCCCCGGTCGATAGCCTGCACGACATCCGCTCCGCCATGTGTCTGGCCCTGGAAGACTGCGGCGTGCCGGTTGAAGTGCATCACCACGAAGTGGCCACCGCCGGCCAGTGCGAAATCGGCACCGTGTTCAACACCCTGGTGAAGCGCGCCGACTGGACCCAAGTCCTCAAGTACGTCGTGCATAACGTCGCCC
>CAZAWN010000273.1:0-2970 GCA_964488825.1 uncultured Methyloversatilis sp.
CGGCCAGAGCAGCCGGCGCGCCTTGTCGAGATTGGCGTTGTCGGGCCAGGAGTTGATCGGGGCGAAGCGCTGGTTACCCGTTCCACCGCCGCCACGGCCGTCGGCGATGCGATAAGTGCCGGCCGAGTGCCAAGCCATGCGGATCATCAGGCCGCCGTAGTGGCCCCAGTCGGCTGGCCACCAATCCTGGCTGTCAGTCATCAGCGCCTTGACGTCGTTCTTCAGCGCTTCGATGTCAAGTTTCTTGAGTTCTTCGCGGTAATTGAAATCCGCCCCCAGCGGGTGGGTCTTGCTGTCGTGCTGGTGCAGGATGTCGAGGTTCAGCGCCTTGGGCCACCAGTCCTTGCTGGCCATCGTGGCCGAGGTGACTGCGCCGTGCATGACGGGACATTTGCCTGTGTTGCTCATGGGAGTGCTCCTTTCGTGGGGTTGCTCGGAATGGATATGTAATGGCTATCCATGACAAGCAGGCTACGCTGCGGAGACTATGAAGGCCATTGAATCCTCGCTATCGGGTCGATAGCCTCCGCACTAGCGAAAGTCGGCGCTGGCAGTACGGCTTGGCAAGCATAAAATTATTTATGTTGCAGTGCACAAATTGTTCAGCTATAGTTGCACCCGTTGCTTCCCTCTCAATCTCTTCCTGGAGTCTTCTATGTCGATCAATCTTGAACAATTCGCCGCATCCAACAAAGCCACTGTTGATTCCCTGCTGGCTGTCGCCAACACCGCGCTGGCCACGGCCGAGCGTCTTGCCGCCCTGAACCTCGGCGCCGCCCGTAGTGCGCTGGAAGATTCCGCTTCCGCGACCAAGGCCGTCCTCGCCGTCAAGAACCCCAACGACGCTGCTGCGCTGCAGTCCTCGGTGGTTCAGCCCGCTGCCGAAAAGGCCGCCGATTACTCGCGCGCCCTGTTCGAAATCTCCAGCGAGTCCCAGCAGCAGTTTGCCAAGCTGATCGAAGCCCAGTTTGCCGATTACCAGAAGCAGGTTTCCGGCATCGTCGAGCAGGCTGCCAAGTCCGCCCCTGCCGGTTCCGAGAGCATCGTGGCCGCCATGCAGCAAGTGGTTAACTCCGCCAACGCCGCTTTCGGCAACATGACCGCGATGGCCAAGCAATTTACCGCGACCGCTCAGGCGAACGTGGCTGCGGCTACCAAGAAGAAGTAAGTATTTCTTGCTCAAGCGCCGGCCCTATGGGAATACCAAGGGCCGGCGCTGCTTTTGTTGGACGACGCTGCAAAGGCGCTCAATGTCCTTCGACGCAGATTTCTCTGCGTAGTACCGCGAGCACGGTACGAATTGCCAACCCGCTGACGACCAGAGTGACCACCGCAAGCAGCACGCTGCCGAGTCCGGCATAGAAGCTTGCGCCGGTGAGCTTGTACATCAATAAGGTCGCGATGGTGATGGCCGCCAGAGGAAACGAGTACGCCCACCACGAAAGAAAGAACTTCAGCCGGGTGAAATAGCGGATCTGCGTCATGACCAGTAGCGTAAAGACCAAGCCGACGAAGTAAAGAATGCGCCCGAAGTTGTCGAGACCGCCGGTCAGGTTCACCCAGGAAATGAAACCCACGGCGGGCGGGGCAATGAAGATGAACAGGGTTGGCATGAAGCGTTCCGGCAAGCTGCCGTGGAAGATCAGCCGATAAAAGATCAGGGCGGTGAGGATCGGCCAGAAAAATAGCCCAAGGCTGAAGAACAGCCATGAGATATCGGCCGGCGCATGCTGTATGCCAACGACCGGCACCAGAATGTTACCCACCACCGGGATGAACCAGGCCGGATTGAGATGGGTGATCTCATACTTGGTATGGTGAATCCACGAAGCGAGCACGTACAAGGTAAGCGCCAGATGAAGCGTTGAGCCGATCAACCACAACGCAAAGGAAACTTGCGGCAGGAATTGAAAGCTGGCGATGGAAAGCAGCAGCAGCGCGATCGAGAAAGACGGCACGAACGCGAGTTTGACGGGATGCCCGATCTCAGCCTTGACTTCGGCCGGATGGCGGGCGATCTTCATCGCGTATAACGTGGTCAGCACGCCGAAGCTTGCCGCCGCAACCCAGAACAGGTAGGGACTGACAGCAAAGCCCAGGTCAAGGATCTGTTCGGCCCGGTGCCATGCGATGGTCAAGCCAGCCAGCCCCATGATGGTGGCGAACCAGGCAACGGGAAAGTATTTGAGGCGGTCTTGTGCTTGTGTCATGGCTGCTCAGTGTCCACAACCGCATGTGTGATCCTCGGCGTGACCATCCTCTGTCGCGGATTCGTGATCATGGGGCATGGGCGGCTTCAGGTTGCCCAGGAAACAGCCGCGAATGGCCTCGATTGGATCGGTCTCGCCGGTGCGCACCACGCGCACGCCGCGCTGCGCCATGCGCATCACGAAGCCATCGCCGGCGCTGCCGGTGATCAGAATATCGGTTTCGTCGAGCGGGTGCTGCAGGGTGTGGTCGAAGCCGTGGATTGCCATGTTGATCGGCAGGTCGAGGCGGGTGACCTCGGCGATCTCGTCCGGGCTTTGCACCTCGAAAATCATGAAACGACGGGCTTTACCCGCGTGGCCGGTAATGGTGCGGAAATTCTGGCTGGTAATTGCGAAGCGCATGGTGATGTCCTCAAGTGGGTTGGTGATCGTCGCCTATCAGAAGGCGGGTGTCGGCAAGAAATTGGTAAGGGGGAATTTCAAGGTTGGTGGGTGCCGGCATGTTTTTCAATACTCGCCCGGCGAGATCGAATAGCGAACCGTGGCAGGGGCACAAGAAACCGCCGTCCCAGTCCGCTGCCATGCCCTGTGCAGAACCGGTCCGGAACTTCTCTGCGGGGGTGCAGCCCTGATGAGTACAGATGCCGATCACGACAAACACCTCCGGCTTGATCGAGCGATGCGCATTCCTTGCATAGTCGGGCTGCTGCGATGATCGCGACTGGGGATCGGCAAGCTTGGGTTCGACTTTGCTCAGCGT
>CAZAWN010000274.1:0-2956 GCA_964488825.1 uncultured Methyloversatilis sp.
CCTATTCCCTATGGTTGTCGGCCGGCGAGAAAATCCGCCACCGTCTGGATCAGCAGGCCACCGGCCTTTTCCGGGGCGTTCATCAGGAAGCCGAAATCACGCAGTTCCCCTGTCAGCAATACGTCGGCGCGACAGGCCAATGCCGCGCAAAAAATGGGCACATCCTTTTCTGCCAAGCCTTCCGGTCCGGCGATCTGCACCTCGGCGGACACCTCGGCAACCCGCCCGATATCAACCAGAAGCGCTTCCAACCGATCAAGGCAAGCGGGATATTTTCGCGCAATGTTGCGCCGCGCTTCTTCGGCAGCATAGGCGCTGGTCGCCAGTTGCCAAATGCCGGACCTCCCGATCTCGATCACCAGGGCAGCCTTGCCATGCGGATTGTGTGCAGCGGTAAAGAGAATGTTGGCGTCGAGAAACAGCCGCATCAGACCGCCTGCAAGCGCGCAAGAATCCGTTGGCGCTCGTCTGCGCTCAGCACGTCCTCGCGATCCCAGTCGGCGATCTGCGCATCGGAATAGGTGTCGATCGAGAGAACGGCAGCGGGTTTGAGCATCAACTCCCCATCGCGTTCCTCGACGATAACGGCGCTACCGGGAGCGATCCCCAAGTGTTTGCGCATCCCTGCCGGCAGGGTGATCTGGCCGCGACCCGAGACGATCAAGGTTTCGCGCATGAAGATTCTCCGTAATGCAGATATTCCGATAATCCGATACTACGCGTAGGAAAAGGCTAAGGCAAGACCGCAAATTAATTCAACCCTGGCCCCTTTAATTGCGAGCGTGGGGATGCAGGCGAACTCTCATGCGCATCGAGCAGAGGCTACGCCCGTGCGCCCCACCCCAACACCATCGCTTCGTTCAGGCATGATCGCGTAGTTTGGGGTAAAGGGGTAAAGAAGCAAGGCCTAAGCTCCGGTTTCAAGGGAACGTCCTAGCGAGACGGAAACCGACGTCGTCGCTGTACCGGAGGCCGGGGGCACCCCTGTCGCGGATGGTAGCTCGCACGTCCTGCGGGTTGCCGTCCCAAGAACCGCCACGCAGAACAAGCTCGGAACAGCTACCACTCGTCCACGCACTGCCATCGCTGGGCGCACCGTTGTAACTGCCATTCCAGCAATCCTCCACCCATTCCCAGACGTTCCCGCTCATGTCGTAGAGACCCCAGGCATTGGGATGCTTGACCGCCACCGGACGCGTCTTGCCAACACTGTTCTTGTCGTACCACGCCACGCTGTCGACACTGTCGCTCCCGCAGTAGGTGTGCGTCCCACCCGCCCGGCAGGCATGTTCCCATTCGGCCTCAGACGGTAGCCGGTAGGTCTTGCCCGTCTTCTGGCTGAGCTTGCGCGCGAACTCCCGTGCGTCGTTCCAGTTCACTCTTTCTACAGGGCAGCTATCGCCACAACTGGAGAAATGGCTCGGGTTGCTGCCCATGAGGGCGCGCCACTGGCCTTGCGTCACTTCGGTCTTGCCCATGGCAAACGGCTTACCAATCCGCACCGTATGCACCGGCTTTTCATCGCTGCCGCCGTTGTTGCTGCCCATTTCGAAGCTACCTGCGGGAACGATGACCATCTCCGGACAGTCGGGACAGTCGCGGAATACATGCCCCGAAGCGGGTACAGCAGCTGTTTCGGGTTTGGTCGGTTCGGACTTATTCAGGCCGTCGAGCGCAATCCGCACCGCCGCGAGATAGCGCCCGCGCGGGTAGGCATCAAGATAGATACGATAGGCGTTCTCCGTGTTCGCCCGTTGCGCGGCTTGCCATGCCTCGGTTTCGGGGTCGACGGGCGCTTGCTGCACATTCACTGTGGTCGGCCCCTGGAAGATGAAGTAGAAGTCGGCGTCGAGCGAGCCGTATTTCCAGGGTTCCTGTTGTCCTTTGGTTTTGGCCTTGACCTTGCGGTTGACGTTCTTGAGCAGGGTTTCGATCTCGATGCCGGCCGGGTTGTTCAGTTCGGCGATGAGCGCCTGGGTGTAGGGGCTGTTCTTGCCTTCGCCATCCGCAGCGGTGTTGCCGTGCTTGGTGGCGAAGGAAATCAGCGTGCCGGAGACTTCGGCGGGCGCCGCCAGGCCACGCGATCCGCCACGACTGAAGCTGCGCGCCAGCGGGTTGTCGCGGCAGGCGTCGAAGAACACCAGTTTGACTTTCGCCTGCCCCATGTCGTCGATGATGTCGTCGAGCTTGACCATCTCACGCTTGAGGTCGCGCTCGCTCTGCGGCCTGGCATCGATAGGGACGATGTAGTTGGCGCCATTCACCTGGATGCCGTGACCGGCGTAGAACACGGCGGCCACTTCGGCGCTGTCGGCACGACGGGAAAGCCGCTTCATGGCGTCGTCGAGTTGGGATTTCGTGCCGTCGATGACTTTGTCGACCTTGAAACCAAGACGCTGCAGCGCAGCATCCATCGCAGCAGCGTCGTGGCGCGGGTTCTCCAGGGCGCTGGACGGGTAGCCGGAATTGCCGATCACCAGTGCGACACGTTTGTCGCCAGCAGGAACACCGGCCTGCGCAAAGACCGCACCGGACAGAAAGACGCAACACAGCCACAATAGATGCAAGAAACCTTTTTTCATGCGGGGATTATGCCAAAGCTTGCACAGTCTATGCGCACGATTTCAGAGGATGCGTTTGAAAGTGATGGACGCTTTAACTCCCTCCCCTTCAAGGGGAGGGGTGGGGATGGGGTGGTGTGCTGCAGGACTAGCGTAACATTATGAATATATTGAAGTCTGCAGTTGCCCCCATCCCCATCCCAACCTTCCCCTTGAAGGGGAAGGAGCTGGTGAGCACGATGTGTGCATATGGTAGCCTTGAAGAGGAGGGAGTTAGCGTGCCCACCACATTCAAACGCACCCTCACGATTTCTTGCCGGCGTATACGGTGTGGTTAAGTAGTTATACTGGTGACGAATTCATCATGACCGCCCTGACCATACGCTTGCCGAATT
>CAZAWN010000275.1:0-2924 GCA_964488825.1 uncultured Methyloversatilis sp.
AAACAGTCGGCGCTGGCGTGACGGCACCGGGTTCGCTTCTCTTGAGCGGCACGACAAACCAGAAGGTGCTGCCGCTGCCCGGCATGCTCTCCACGCCAATCTCGCCGCCCATCAGTTGCACCAACCGCTTGCAGATCGCCAGGCCCAGCCCGGTGCCGCCGTACTTGCGGGTCATGCTGTTGTCGGCCTGTTCGAAGGACTGGAACAGCCGGGTCTGCGCATCGGCATCGATGCCGATGCCGGTGTCACTGACTGCGAAGCGCACTTGCACCGCCTCGGGTGTTTCCTCGACCGAACGGGCGCGCAGCGTCACTTCGCCTAGCTCGGTGAATTTGATGGCGTTGCCGATCAGGTTCATGAGAATCTGGCCAAGCCGGAGCGGGTCGCCCTTGAGGGGCTGGCGGGCGAGATCGGCAGGCAGATCGACGGCCAGTCTCAGTCCCTTCTCGGCGGCTTTGTGGCCCAGCGTACCGACAATATTGTCGATCATGTCGGGGAGTTGCAGAGGGGCATCTTCGAGGACCATGCGCTCGGCCTCGATCTTGGAAAGGTCGAGGATATCGTTGAGCACACCGAGCAAACGTTCGGCAGAAGACTTCGCCTTGGCGAGCTGGTCCTGCCCCGTGGGGTCGGCCATGCGCCGCCGGGCGAGGGCGATCATGCCCATCACGCCGTTCATCGGCGTCCTCAATTCGTGACTCATGTTGGCCAGAAAGGCACTCTTGGCGCGGTTGGCCGACTCGGCGGCATGTTTCGCAGCAGCCAGTTCCGCGGTGCGCGTTTCGACCAGTTCTTCCAGGTGGTTCCGGTACTCGCTCAACGCTTCCTCGGCCATGCGCCGCCGGGCGATCATGCGATTGGCGCCTTCCGCAACTTCGCGGAATTCGGCGATGCCCAGCATGCCGAGGGGCATCTCGGTCTGGTCCTGGGCGCTGCGATTGAAGAATCCGGAAAACTCCTCCAGCATGGCGCGCGTGTGCCGATGGATGCGCGCCGCCAGCAGGTAGGCGGCAAGCCACAGCAAGACAAGGACAGCGCATATCTTGCCGATGTTCCAGGCCAGCTTGCCCTGCTCGTCGCGCCGCATCTCGGCCACCGTAGTTTCGATATCGTCGATGTAGAGCCCGGTGCCGATGTACCACTCCCATCCCGGCAGGCCACGCACATAGCTGATCTTGGACGCCGGTCGCTGCCCTTCGATTTTCGGCATCACATATTCGACAAAGCCGCCCTCCGCACGCGCCAGGCGAATCATTTCCTGCACGATCTTCACGCCGTTGGGATCGGTCACGTCAAGCATGTTCTGGCCGGTGGCCGGACCGGACAGCGCGACGCCATCCCAGCGTCCGACAAACAGATAGGCGTCGCCGTTGTAGCGAATACTGCGCACCCAGTCGAGCGCCTCGCTCTGCAGATCGCGCTCGGTGTCTTCCAGATACTCGCCGGTGCCGATGAGCCAGTCGAAGGGGGCGAAATGCTTCACGTAGGCAATTTTCCGGTGCTCCTGCCCGGGAGCGTCAGGCTTGCTCCAGGTGTAGTGGTAGAAGCCCTCGCCCTCCTTGCGCACCAGCGCCGCCATGTCGCGGATGACATAAGCGCCTTGCGTGTCGCGCAGATCGACCAGGCTTTTCCCTTCGAGATGCGCGCACGTGGCGCACAGGATTTCGATGCCATCCAGACGCGTGGCAAAGAAATAGCCGCGTCCATCAAGAAAGCGGATCGGACGCAAGGCCTCGCGCACCATGCTTTCCAGTTCCGCAGGCGACTTTTTGCCCTGCCAGGTTTCATGCAAGTGTGTGGCGATCTGGTGCGCTTCGCGGGTGCGTTCCCGGATCACGCGGCGGGTGCGATCCTCGACCTGGCTGCGCATGAAATCGACATAGGCCGCCGCCGCATCCACTTCCTTCTGCATCCGCTCCCTGCGCTCATCGATCAGGCGCTTGCCCTGTTCCGCGACGCGCGCATTGAAGCTGTGAATTTCCTGCCCGATCCACAAAGCGCCAATGGCAACGCATGCCAGTGTTGCCACCAGCAGCATGTTGGCCAGCAGAATCCGGCTCAGTGATTGGTGGTTTGCCACGCAGAGTCCCCAAACTGCATGGCGATCTGCGCGAAGCGATCATGCAGGGTATCAAAGACATCCACCAGGCCGGGATCAAACTGCGTACCGCGCCCGGCACGGATGATCGCGACCGCTTCCGCGTGCGGGAGGGCCGGCTTGTAAATGCGCGGCGTGATGAGCGCATCGTAGACATCGGCTACCGCCATGATGCGGGCAGGCAGGGGAATCGTCGCCCCGGCCAGTCGATCCGGATAACCCTTGCCGTCCCAGCGCTCGTGATGCCAGCGGGCAATCATGCCGGCGGTGACGAGGAAGGAAAGGCCGGAGCGGTCGCCGGCCAGCGGGGAGTTGTCGGCATCCATCACGCGGCAGATGGCCACGTCGATGGCCTCGCCGCCGATGCGGCTGTGATTCTGGATGATGGCGAACTCTTCGGCCGTCAGTTTGCCGGGCTTGTTCAGCACCTGGTCGGGAATGCCCACCTTGCCGATATCGTGCAAGGGGGCGGCGCGGACGATGGATCTGGGCTGCTCGCCAGCGAGTTGATCGGCGTAATCGGGGTGGCTGCGCAAGGCTTCGACCAACAGGGAGACATAGGCCTGGGTGCGGTTGAGGTGATTGCCGGTATCGGTATCGCGCGTTTCGGCGAGCACCGCCAGCGCGTGCAGGCTGGCATTCTGGATCAGATCGTTGTCGTGCATGCGCCGCTCGACCTCGGCGGCAAGGCGGGCATTGTGATCCCGGAGCAGATCGCGCGCCTGCTTGTTTTCCAGTTGGGTGAGCACGCGGGCGAGGACAATGGCCGGGCGGATCGGCTTGGTGATGTAATCGGCCGCGCCCAGCTTCAGGCCATGTTCCTCGT
>CAZAWN010000276.1:0-2917 GCA_964488825.1 uncultured Methyloversatilis sp.
CAGGGCGAGGATCATGGCCGAATCGACGAGCAGTGCGTTGGAGATTTTCACGCGCACAACGTTAGCACGTAACGCCACGCCGCGAACAGCAGGCGCGCTTGATTCCAATCAAGGTTGAGCGTTCAACTAGGGATTACAGTGGCGGCGTATTCCTCCTCCCCCGACCGCAATGAACGCTCTCCCGGCCCCGGCGACGCAGGCGCGCCGCGACAGCCCTTTCTTTCACTTCACGCACCCGCTGGCCCTGGCGCTGACGGCGGTGCTATGGACATTGCTGGTGTTGTTTTCCCTGTGGACGCAGCGCGGACAACTCAACCGCACCGCCCAGGAACTGGCGCGCATCGATGCCGTCGCCGGACTGAGAAAAGACATGGCGATCCGCAAATGGGCGGCGAATGTCGGCGGCGTTTACATTCAGGAAAACCTCGCCCAGGGTATCGACATGCTGAGCGAGAACGAGCGTCTTTGGGGCACCCGTTTTACCGGGGAAACCTTCAAGCTCGTGTCGCTCACCTCGATGCATATCCTGATGGGCATCCAGCAGGTCGGAAACGCGGAATACGGCAGCAAGGAGCGGCTCACCTCGCTGCAGGCGCTCAACCGCGACAACGCCCCCGACGAATGGGAACGCGATGCGCTGAAGAAGCTGGAAAGCGGCTCGGAGATCGTCGCCGATGCGATGCCGCGCAGCAAGGGGCATGGCCTGATGCGTGTGATGATTCCGATGCGCATGGAGGAAGAATGCCTGCAGTGCCATCGCAATACATTGATCCCGGTCGGCGGCCTGCGCGGCGCGGCGGCCATCTCGGTCGATCTGAACGCCTACTGGTCGGCGCAGGAGCCGGCCTGGCGCACTATCCAGTATTGGCACACCGGCATCTGGAGCACCGGCCTGATCTTCGTTTTCGCCTACTGGTATTTCCTGCGCCGCCGCGAAAAGGAACTGGCGGAGCATGCCGCCGAGCAGCGCGAACACGCCGCAACCCTTCACCGCCACAAGCAACGGCTCGAAGCGTCGGAAGCGCGCCTGAGAGAACTGGCAGGTTTTCTGGAAACGGTGCGTGAAGAGGAACGCACGCGCATCGCGCGCGAATTGCACGACGAGTTGGGGCAGGCATTGACGGCCCTGCGCCTTGATCTCGGCTGGCTGCGCGGCAAGTCGGGCAACACCCCGCTGGCCGAACGCGCCGGCGCCGCGCTGGGCATCGTCGAACACAGCATCGTCTCGCTGCGCCGCATTTCCGAAGACCTGCGTCCCGCCATGCTCGACAGTCTCGGTCTGGTCGCCGCCATCGAACACCACGCCGAGCAATTTACCCGACACTCCGGAATCGCCTGCACCGTCCGCGCGAATCGGGAGGAATTCGAGCTGCCGGACGACCTAGCCACCGGCATCTTCCGCATCGTGCAGGAAGCGCTGACCAATATCGCCCGACATGCCGACGCACACAGCGCAAGCGTGCTGGCCGAAGAGTGTACGGACGGCTTCCGCATCGAAATCGCCGATGACGGCAAAGGCTTCGATGCGGCAGCGCGCACCCATCGCTTCGGTCTGCTCGGCATGCGCGAGCGCATCACCATTCTGGGCGGAACGCTCGAGATACAAACCGCTCCGGGCCACGGTACGCGCATCGGCGTCTGGCTGCCCGGCCAAAAAAAGGAACCCCAATGAAATTACTGATTGCCGACGACCATGCCATCCTGCGCGCCGGACTCAAGCACCTGCTTTCGGACTATCCCGACATCGAGGTCGGAGGCGAAGCCGCCAATGGGCAGGAAGTGCTCGCCCAAGTGCGCAACCAGCCGTGGGACGCGCTGTTGCTCGACATGACCATGCCCGGCAAGAGCGGTATCGAATTGATCAAGCAGATCAAGATCATCGCGCCGAAGTTGCCGATCCTCGTCCTCAGCATGCACAAGGAAGACCTTTACGCCGTACGCGCCCTGAAAGCCGGCGCGTACGGCTACCTGTGCAAGGACAACGCCGAAGATCAACTGGTAGCCGCCCTGCGCAAGGTTGCCGGGGGAGGTCATTACATCTCTCCGGCCGTAGCAGAAAGACTGGCCCTGGATTCGCTTCAGGGCGATCAGCGGGATGTCCCGCCGCATACCCGCCTATCCGACCGCGAGTACCAGATCTTCCAGTCGATTGTCGCCGGGGCAAGCGTCACGGAGATCGCGGATGCGCTTAATCTCAGCGTCAAGACGGTCAGCACGCACAAGAGCCACATCCTGGAAAAAATGGGCTGCGACAGCATCGCCGAACTGGTCCGCTACGCCATCCAGCACGAACTGCTGATAGACGACTCCGAATAGGAATATTCCTACCCCGGAAATCGGCCTGGGCTGATTTATCTCCCGACGTCAGCCGACTACCATCGCTGCAGTGCGGCAATTTGTCGCATGCGGTATTTCGCCGCAGGCGCTAATCGAAAGGCGGCACAGTAACCCTTCATTTCCCGGGAGGAAAACATGAAACACTTGAAACGAAGCATACTGCCGCTGGTTCTGGCGACAGGCATGGGTATCACGGCGCTCGGCGTCTCGGCGGCGCCGGAAAGTTTGCAGGATGTGATGAAGCGGCGGGGCTTGAGTCAGCAGGACTTGCTGGCGGCCTCCAAGACCTACGTGCCGACGGGCAAGCGCGATGACTATGTCGCCTTCAGCTCAGGCGGCCAGTCCGGTCAGGTGATCGTGTATGGCGTGCCCTCGATGCGCATTCTGAAATACATCGGCGTGTTCACTCCCGAGCCCTGGCAGGGTTATGGCTTCGACGAGAACTCCAAGGCGGTGCTGGCGCAAGGCCGTATCGACGGCAAGGACATCACCTGGGGCGACACGCACCACCCGGCCATCTCCGAAACCAACGGCGAATACGACGGCCAGTTCCTGTTCATCAACGACAAGGCCAACCCGC
>CAZAWN010000277.1:0-2913 GCA_964488825.1 uncultured Methyloversatilis sp.
CCGCCCGCTGCCGGTTGCGACCAGTCATCGCATCATCAGAGAGGGGCGTCAGTGCCTGTAGACAAGCCGCGCATTGACACCGCCGCGCTGTTGGCGCGCGTGGACATCGTCGATCTGATCGACAAATATGTCCCGCTGAAAAAGGCCGGCGGCGAGTTCGAAGCCTGCTGTCCGTTCCACACCGAAAAATCCCCGAGTTTCAAGGTCAGTCCGAGCAAGCAGATCTATCACTGCTTCGGCTGCGGCGCCAATGGCGACGCCATCAAGTTTTTACAGGAACACCAGGGCATGTCGTTTCTGGATGCCGTGGCGGCATTGGGTGGCGAGCTGCCCGAGGCCGGCACTGGTCCCGTTCCGGCGCCGGCACGCCAGATCGAGAAGCGCTCGCCGTGGTCGCCTATTCTGCCGGCGCCGGCTGATGCGCCTGTTCCACCGGTGGCGCATGTCGTGCGCGGTCGGCCTGAGCATGTCTGGTGTTATCGCGATGCCGATGGCGCGGTGCTGGGCTATGTGTACCGCTTCATTCGTTCCGGCGGTGGCAAGGAAGTGCTGCCGCTGGTATGGGCGCGCAACGAGGACACTGGCGCGCAGGAATGGCACTGGATGGCTTTCCCGGAACCCAATCGTCCGCTTTATGGTCTCGACCGCCTCGCTGCCAACCCGGACGCGACCGTCCTGATCGTGGAGGGCGAGAAGTGCGCCGATGCTGGCGCCGCTGAATTGCCTGAACTGGTGACGGTGGCCTGGCCCGGTGGCGGCAAGGCAGATGGCAAGGTTGATTGGTCGCCGCTTGCGGGCCGCAAGATCATCACCTGGGCCGATGCCGACGCCAAGCGCGAGAAGTTGAGCAAGGCGGAAGAAGCCACCGGCATGCAGCAGGATAGCCAGCCGCTGTTGCCGGAAGATCAGCAACCCGGTTATGAGACCATGGCGCGCATTCGCGGCCGTCTTCGCGAGCTGGGTTGCACCAAGATTTGGGATGTTCGCCTGCCGCCACCCGGTAGCAAGCCGGACGGCTGGGATATTGCCGATGCGGTGCTGGATGGCATGCGCGGCGCGCAACTGGCGGCATGGATCAAGTCCGCCTGCTACGTTCCCCCGATGCGCGTGCAGGCCGATGTGGTCGAGGATGTCGCCGCGCCGGAACTGCCGCCGCTGGATGTTTACGCCGATGCCGTTCCAGCCGACGCGCCGGCCGGCAAGCAGGCGACGCCGTTGCTCTACGATGCCGCCGACTGGCTGGCTCAGGAAGTGCGGCAGGAATGGATCGTGGATGGCCTGATCCAGCGCGGCTACCTGTACACCATTACCAGCCCGACAAATCACGGAAAGACGGCAATATCGCTGGTTATGGCCCTTTGCGTGGCCAGCGGAAAAGCCTTTGCCGGACGCGTGGTGCTGCCCGGCAAGGTGCTGATTTTGTGCGGCGAGAACCCGGACGGATTCCGCACCCGCACCAAGGCGACGCTGGAAGACCTCGGCCTTGAAGTGGGCGACATCGCGCAGCGCGTGGTGATCCTGCCGCGCGCGCTGCCTTTGGCCGCCGTGGTTGAGCGGATCATCGCCGAAGCGCGCCAGCAGCCCGGCGAATATGCGCTGGTGCTGGTCGATACCTCGATTTCTTATTTCAGCGGCGACAACGAAAACGACAACCTGCAAGCGCGATCGCATGCGTGGAATCTGCGTTCGCTGGTGGAGTTGCCGGGGCGGCCTGCGGTCATTGCCAACGCGCACCCGCCCGGAGTGGGCAAAGACCGCGAAGCGCTGGAACCGCGCGGCGGAAGTGCCTTTTTGAACGAGATAGACACCAATCTGACCGTGTGGAGCGAAGGCGAGACCGCGACGCTGCACTGGCACCGCAAGAAGCGCGGCCCGGATTTCGACCCGATCCCGTTCGAGTTTCACGGCAAGACCATCGTGGAGAGCGGCATGAACGTGCCGACCGTGGTGGCGACATTCATTGACGACAACCGCGCGCTGGAGATCCGGCGCCGGCGCAACAAGGACGAAGACCGGCTGCTGTTTGCCATGAATCAAAAGCCGGACGATTCATTCGCAACATGGGCAACGTCCTGCGGATGGAATGGCGACAAGGCCAAGAGCAAGGTTTCGCGCATTCTGGAGCGGCTGAAGGAAGACAAACTGGTCACGCGCAGCCGTAAGGGCTGGGTGTTGACCGGCGCGGGCAAGGATGAGGCTCGTATAGAGCGGAATTGGTAGTAACTGAAGCGACTGTTCTTCTGAGAACCGGGGCCGCCCGCAGGGGTTACAAGGCCAGGCCGGGGAAATGACAGGAATGGTTAAAGGTAGATGACAAGGGTTTTGTCCCTCTCATCGGAAAAGCGAGCGAAAAGCGGTGGTTTTTGTGCCGTTCCAGCGTGGAACGGAAAGTGGAACGAAGCGGAACGGAAGTCGGTTTTTCGAGTGAAATTTTCGAAAATTTTCAGCTTTTCATTCCTCGGGGAAAAACCCCGAAGGGGTTTTTTCCCCGAGGAATGAATGAAAGGGCGAGAAATGGCGTCATTGGCAGCAAGTAGCGGAACGGAACGGAACGACGGAACGCGAGGCAACCCCGCCGACAAGGAACACGGGGCAATCGACATCGCGGCATTGCGAGCCGACTTCGTTTCAGTACGGGCATTTTTCCTTGAATGCGCGAATGGAACGCGGATCAGGCGGCGGAGATTGCCAACGACATCAGCACCAGCGCCAAGAGTGATGACATGGGCATGCTGGCTTTTTGGTGCGCGTGGTTTGCGCGTTGGGCAGACATTGCCCGCATGCACGCCGCACAGATGCAGCGCATCCAGCATGCCGTCGCGCTGTATGCCGTTGAACTGGTCAAGAAGGCTGCATGACCGACCGCCCGGCCATCCCCTGGTGCACCGACCGCCCGCCGGCCGGGATGAAAGT
>CAZAWN010000278.1:0-2898 GCA_964488825.1 uncultured Methyloversatilis sp.
GATGACGAAGCCTTCATGCGCGAAATGTTGCGCATGGCGCTCGAAGATAGTTTCGCCGTGGACGAGGCAGAGTCAGGTGAAGAGACGCTCTCTTTGCTGGAGAGTGCAGCTCAGGAATTGCCCGACCTGATCCTGCTCGATATCGAAATGCATCAACTGGACGGCTACGAAACCTGCAAGCGCCTTCGTACGGCTGGCTATCGCATGCCGGTTATTTTCGTTTCTTCACACGAAACGCTGGATGAACGACTGCAAGCCTTTGATGTCGGCGGCGACGATTTCATCGGCAAGCCCTTTGATGCCGAGGAGGTGTACCGCAAGGTTGATGTGGCGGTGCAGCGGTATACGCAAACCCGAGGGATCGAGGCAACCGTCCAGCAAATCTTGCATGATGTGGGCGAGAAGGGCGTCCTGCTGGCTTTTCTGCGCGAGGCAATCCGGATTACCGATTACGTCGAGCTGGCGCAGCGTTTGCTGCAATCCGTCGGCGAATTGGGCGTGCGCTGTCATGTGCAAATACGCTGCGACGAGGGCACGTTTACCCTGACACCGGCGGGGGAGGCGACGCCATTGGAGCAGTCGATCATGGAGCATGCCGTATCGCTCGATCATCGTTTTCGTTTTGGCCGCCGGATGGTCATCAACTATCACTTCATCACCTTGCTGATCCTTGATCTGCCGGACAATCTGGAGCGGGTTCAGCGCATCGCGGACTATGTGGAAATGCTCGTCGAGTCGGCCGAGGCGGTGGTCGAGACGATCGCCATGCGGCGCGAATCGGCGGCGCGCGCCGAGACCCTGATGGTGGCTTCGGCCGAGAGTTACAGCGCCATCGAGGAGTTGCGCGAGGCCCAGATCAAGCAGCAAAGCGACACGCGGCTCCTGCTTGAGCAATTGATCTCGGAGGTGGAGCGTACCTACGTGTATCTGGGATTGACCGAGAATCAGGAAGAAACGGTCAGCACGGCCATGCGCACGGGGGCTGACAAAATCCTTCAGTTGTTCGACCAATGGGCCGAGCACGACGAAAAATTTCAGACCGTACTCGCTTCCCTGCGACCCAAGGGCAACAGCAACAACGATGTCTGGTTATAAATTTGCATGTCTGCCATTGACTCATACTCCATTACCGACGCCGAATTTGCCCAGTTTCAGCGCCTGATTTACCAAATTGCCGGTATCAGCCTGGCCGATACGAAAAAGGTGCTGTTGGTCGGCCGGCTCGGCAAGCGCTTGAAGGCCTTGAACCTGGCCACCTTCGGCGCGTACTACAAATATGTCTCCAGCGGTAACGATGCGAACGAGCGGCAGACCATGGTGGACCTGCTCACCACCAACGAAACCTATTTTTTCCGCGAGGAGGCGCATTTTGACTTCTTGCGTCAGGTCATCGTTCCACAGCATCCGTCGGGCGTGTCGCTGGATATCTGGAGCGGCGCTTCGTCCACCGGTGAGGAGATTTACACGCTCAGCATGGTGTTGGCCGACGAACTCGGCCCCGACGGTTTGTGGACCATTCTCGGTTCCGACATCAGCACCCATGTACTCGGCATCGCCCAGCGCGGTCAATACTGGCTGGATCGGGTGCGCGGACTGCCGCAAACTTACTTGCGGAAATACTGCCTCAAGGGGGTCCGCACCCAGGAAGGCAGTTTCATCATCGACCCGGTATTGCGGCGCCACACGCGCTTCAAGCAGGTCAACCTCAACACGACCCTGCCCGATGTCGGCAAGTTTCACGTCATCTTCTTGCGCAATGTGATGATTTATTTCGACAACGACACCAAGCGCAAGGTTGTCGCGCGCATGGTCGAGAAACTGCGGCCCGGCGGATACTTCATCGTCGGTCATTCCGAAAGCCTCAACGGCATCAACGAATCGCTGAAGCCGGTCAAACCCACCATTTATCGCCTGCCCGGCTGAACCTCATGGCAAACAAGATCAAGGTCATCATTGTCGACGACTCCGCTGTCGTACGACAGGTTAATCGCGAAACGCTGGAAAAAGAAAGCGACATCGAAGTGATCGCCGCCGTTGCCGATCCGCTCTATGCGCTCGACAAGATGAAATTGAACTGGCCGGATGTGATCGTTACCGACATCGAGATGCCGCGTATGGACGGTATCACCTTCCTGAAGAAGATCATGGCCGAGCACCCGACCCCGACGGTCGTGTGTTCCTCGCTGGCGGAGAAGGGCGCCGCGGCAACGATGGATGCGCTGGCGGCCGGGGCGCTATCCATCATCACCAAGCCGAAAATGGGGGTGAAACAATTTCTGCAGGAAGCGGGCGACGATATCGTCACCGCGGTACGCGCCGCCGCACGCGCCAACATGCGCCGTGTGCATCCCGGGGCTGTCGCGCCCGTGGTGAGCCAAAAGTTGACAGCCGACGCCGTGCTTGCCGCCAAAGCGGCCGGCACGGTGGCCATGGCCAACACCACCGACAAGGTGATCGCCATTGGCACCTCGACCGGCGGCACGCAGGCGCTTGAGGCGGTACTGACCAAGTTGCCAGCCACGACGGCCGGCATCGTCATCGTCCAGCATATGCCGGAGAAGTTCACCGCGATGTTCGCCGAGCGTCTCAACGGGTTGTGCAAGCTGGAAGTGCGCGAAGCGAAACATGGCGACCGGGTGTTGCCGGGGCGTGCATTGATTGCTCCCGGGGCGCGCCACATGCTGCTCAAGCGCAGCGGTGCGCAGTATTACGTTGAGGTGGTCGATGGTCCGGTGGTGAATCGCCATAAGCCGTCGGTCGATGTCCTGTTCCGTTCGGTGGCGCAGGTGGCCGGGCGCAATGCGCTGGGCGTGATCATGACCGGGATGGGCGACGATGGCGCGCGCGGCATGAAGGAGATGCATGATGCCGGGGCCCAGACGGTGGCCGAGGACGAGT
>CAZAWN010000279.1:0-2880 GCA_964488825.1 uncultured Methyloversatilis sp.
AATGAAGTCGGCGCGGATTTTGGCGCGGAAGGAGGGCGGGGGTTCGATCTCGTTGGCCTGAATCTCCAGCACTTCCGAGACCGCATCGACCATGATGCCGATATCGTGCTTGGCATCCTCCTGCGTCACCTCGACGATGACGATGCAGGTACGCCGCTGCACATCGGAAATCTTGCCGCCGAAACGGGCGGCCAGATCGACCACCGGCACCACCGCGCCACGCAGGTTGATCACGCCGCGAATGAAGGCCGGCATCATCGGAATTTCGGTGAGATTGCCGTACTCGATAATTTCCTTCACATTCAGAATGCCGACGGCGAACATCTCGCTGCCCAGCGTAAAGGTCAGATATTGATGGGTATCACCGCCGCCGGTGCTGCTGGTGTGCTTGGCGGCAGCGACTGCGCTGCTGGATGCCTTGACGAGATCGCCCATGGTTGGTCTCCTCAGAAGCGCTCGAAATCACCTTCGTCGGCCGACGCGGCAGGCTGGTAACCACGCTTGGCCACCGGGCGCGCTGCAGGAGCGGCGGTGCGGGCCGCCTTTGCCGTCCCGCCAGCGCCGACTTTCGGTTTCGCCGTGTCGAGGCGGAAGAAGCTCATCAAGTCCTGCAACTGGGCGGCCTGTCCGCCCATTTCCTCGGCCGTTGCGGCCAGTTCCTCGGAAGCGGATGCGTTTTGCTGGGTGGCCTTGTTGAGTTGTCCCATCGCACCATTGATCTGCCCGACGCCGGCGGACTGCTCCTGCGATGCCGCGGCAATTTCCTGCACCAGATCGGAGGTTTTCTGGATCGACGGGACCATTTCGTCGAGCAGATGACCGGCTTTTTCAGCCAGTTTGACAGAGGAACTAGCCACCTGGCCGATTTCCTGCGCCGCGACTTGTGAGCGTTCGGCCAGCTTGCGTACTTCAGCCGCCACCACGGCAAAGCCCTTGCCATGTTCGCCGGCGCGGGCCGCTTCGATCGCAGCGTTCAGCGCCAACAGGTTGGTCTGGTAGGCAATATCGTCGATGATGCCGATCTTGTCGGCGATCTGCTTCATCGCATCGACCGTTTCCTTGACGGCACCGCCGCCTTCTTGGGCCTGATGCGAAGCGGTCGAAGCCATGCCGTCGGTCACCTTGGCGTTCTCGGTGTTCTGCGAGATCGAGGCAGTCATCTGTTCGATCGAAGCCGTGGTTTCCTCGACCGAAGCCGCTTGCTCCGATGACGATTGCGACAGGGATTGCGCGGTTTCGGAGACCTGGCCGGCCGCATTATTGAGCGCATCGCTCGCCACGTTGACCTCACTGATGATCTGCGTGAGCTTGGTGATCATGGCCTGCATCGCATTCATCAACTGCCCAACTTCGTCCTTGCTGTCTGCAGTAACCTTGACCGTCAGGTTGCCTTCGGCGAGCTCGGAGGCGGCGGCAGCCGCTTGCGTCACCGGCTTGGTGATGCTGACGGTGATCCAGAAGCCGAAGGCGATGGCGATCAGGACGGCACTGATCGACAGCACGAGCATCAGGGTTTGCGTGGTATTGGCCAGTTGATCGGCTTCCTTGCCGGTCTTGCTCATTAGCTCGGATTGGAACGTGATCAAATCAGCCACCGCTTTCAGGTAGTCCCCTTGCGACTTACGTACCTTGGTGACGACGATGTCGACCGCCTCGTCCCGTTTACCCGCCTTGAACGCTTCGATTGCCAGGTTTTGATCGGCTACGGTAAGTTTTCGCGCCTCCAGCGCCTTGGCGAGAATTTTCTTGCCCTCGTCCGAGGTGATGGTTTTTTCCAGCTTGTCGAAACCTTCTGCAGTTAGTTTACGGGCCGCCTGAATTCGGTCGAATTCCTGTTGGACAGCTTCGGGCGATTTCACCAGCATGGCATTGCGGATGGCTCGGGCTGTGACGTTGATGTTGTCAACGATATCGTTGGCGATTACCGTCTTCGGGAACTTGTCATTGACCATGTCCTCGATTTCCGTATTCAGTTGGCCCACACGAAGATAAGCGATGGCCGAGATGACGACGAGCAACAGGATCATCAGGCCGAAGCCGATGCCTAGGCGGACGCCGATTTTCAGGTTCTTGAACATGATTTACCTCCTATTAAGGTGCAACAAATAAAGCGTACGAAAAAAGTCGGCGCTGGCGGGACGGCAAGAATCATGCAGCCATTTCCAGCTTTGAATAAAAAACTTGCCCAACGCGGGTGATGTGCTCGCGCAGGTCGGGGTTGCTGATTGTTTCGAGGGGAACAAGGTCGATTTCCCAGGGCAGCAGAAGGTCGTCGATTTCCCATGCGATGGAGCCAAGTTCGCTGAAATCGACCGGGCCGGTGAGGGCGAGGTCGATGTCCGAACCGTTCTTGTAATTGCCTTTGGCACGCGAACCGAAAAGGATCGCCTGACTGACGTGCGGATGAGCGGCCAGTACGCTGCGAATCGCTGCAACGGCATGAACCGACAGGCCTCCGACGGCAGAACGGTCAATCGGCATGGATGTGCTCCGCCAGCCGATCTACTGATTGGCAAAAGAGGGCAAAGTAGCTGTCGACGATTCTTTGCTCGATATCCCGAGCAACCTCCTCCTGATAGGTATGAGTACTCAGATTGCGGCTTTCGATCATTTTCATCCAGCTTTCACCGTCCTCGACGAGGCCGGTCTTGAATGCGTAGCGCGTAGCATCGCGAGAGCCAAGGAGCCCGGATGCCCCCTGATATTCGGCAATATCCTTGAATGTATTCCAGGCGAGTTCATGAGTAAATTCAAACGCCTGGATCAGCCCTTGCCGCTCAAGATCGGTGAGCGGACGCTGGTGGCGTAGTTCCACCGCCTCCGTCAGCCGTGCCAGCGCCTTGCGGTAGTTCGCAAAACGTTGTTGCCAGCGGATGTCGG
>CAZAWN010000280.1:0-2864 GCA_964488825.1 uncultured Methyloversatilis sp.
CCGCTGAGGTAGGCGGTCAGGGTGTACAGATGCGGCGCGCGGCGGGCAAGGTCGCCGAGCAGTGCGGGCGCTCCGAGCGGCGAGGGTGCGGCGATGCGGGCGCGGTTGATAAAACCGCTCATCAGAATGCGCACCGGGTGCAGCGGCGATGCGGCGGAAATGATGGCCTCAGGCAGGATCGCGGCGCCGAGAATGGCATAGCTGCTCAACTGCGATCCGGCGGGAGCTTGCCACGTTGTTTCGCTGCCGAGTTGAGTGAAAACATTTATGCCGGTCGGGTAATCGCGGCCGAGTTGGCCGGTCGTATTGAGACCCGTCACCCATAACGTGCCGTTGGTTTTTATCGCCTGGCTGAACGAGTATCCGGCGGCTACGGTGGCCCAATCCGTATCGGTGCCGACCTGCGTCGGCGTGGTGATTGATGCTGTGCTGCCCTGACCGATGGCCCCATAGGTAGCGCCATCGTTGAATCCCCACGACCAGAGCGTCCCGTCGGCGCGCAGTGCCAGGCCGATGCTGGCGCCGGCTGCGATCTTGCTCCAGGTGGTGGCGCTGCCGACTTGAGTCGGCGTCAATCTGTTTGTGGTATCGCCCAGGCCGAGTTGATTAAATGCGTTGAATCCCCACGCCCATAACGTCCCGTCCGCGCGCAGCGCGAGACTGAACAACACGCCGCACGCGATATCTGTCCAGGTGGTGGCGCTGCCGATTTGTGTCGGGCTGTTGCGTTGGGTGGTGTCGCCCAACCCGAGGCCGCCTTGGCTGTTCAGCCCCCATGACCAGAGCGTCCCGTCGGCGCGCAAGCCGATGGTCTCAAAACGATTCGTCCAAATTTTTATCCAGTTGGTTGCGCTTCCGACCTGCGTCGGGCTGGTGCGGCGCGTGGTGTCGCCGAGACCCAGTTGACCATAGCTGTTGTTACCCCAGGCCCATAACGTCCCGTCCGCGCGCAGCGCCAGCGCCTGAATATCGCCGCACGCGATATCCGTCCAGTCGGTGTCGCTGCCGATCTGCGTAAACGTGCTGCGCTGAGTGGTATCACCCTGGCCGAGTTCGCCGTCGATGTTGTAGCCGGCCGCCCACAGTGTCCCGTCCGAGCGCAGGCCTATCGAAAAATTGATACCGGCGCTGATTTTCGCCCAGGTATCGAGGCTGCCGACCTGTGTCGGCGTGGTGCGGGTTGTTGTATCGCCCTGGCCGAGTTCGCCGCGCTGATTCCCGCCCCAGCTCCACAGTTGCCCGGCCATCACTTACCCAATCACGATCGAGACCACTTCCACCGGCGTGCCGGCGGTGATACTAAGCGAGGAAATCACGCATTGCCCGGCGACGGCGGTAGTGCCGGCGGCGCAGGGCAACGCGAGCAGGACCACGTCGGCGGCATCGCGGATTTCCGCATAGGCGGCGGTGCCGGTGGCGGGCGCGGATTCCTCGCGACCGTCCGGGGTCAGGGTGAGCTGGCCAGTGACGCCGGAGACGGTGCCGGCCGGGTCGGTCAGCGCGATTTCTGCCAGCAGCACATCGGCGCTGTCGCGCACGGTGATGGACCCGGCGCCGGTGGCGGCATCGAGCAGCGCGAGGAATGCGGTTTGCGCGGCGGCCAGCGCGGCGACGGAATAGGTGGCGACGGAAGGGGCGGGCATGGCGGATTCCTCAGAGTTTGATTTCGGCGACACCGCTGACCAGCAGCGACATGCGGGCGCTATTGCCGGAGACGCTGATCCGCTCCGGCGCGGCCTTGAACGCACCATCCTCGGTCAGCACCAGCAGCGTGGCGTAGGTGGTGAACAGGTATTTCAGGGCGTCGATATCCGCGCGAGACTGCCCGGCCAGGTCGACGGAAATGGTGCGGTCGGCGACGGTCACGCCGCCATCGAGCAGACTGGCGCCGCCATCCAGCGTGGCGACGCGCGAGACGCGGCGGGCGGTGTCGCCGAGGTTGGCGGCGCCGGGGGGCAGCGTAAGCAGGATGGCGCCGAACGGGTCGGCGAGCAGCGTGGCGAGGGCGAGCATCATAGCGAGCATCCCCCTGTCAGCATGTCGCCCCCGTCATACGCCATCTTGACTTGTATCTCGCGCAGGATTTCCCACATAAACGCCTCCAGGTGCGGTTTCAGGCCATCGGCGGAAATGGTGACCAGCGGATTGCCGGCGGATGCGGCGTCGGTCTTGGCGCGCATGTAGTCGATCTGTGCCGCAACCAACGCCATCTGGGCGTTGTGCAGCTCGCCGACGCGCTGGTCGGCGGCCTCGGCCATGGCGATGCGCATTTTGTCGGCGAAGGTTTTCCCGTCGCTCACTTGCGCCATCAGGTCGCCGATCAGCGACACGTCGGCGACATAGGTCTGGCTGATGCTGTCCAGAATGGCGACCGCAATCTTTGAGTTGGCTTCGACATCGGCAATGTCGAGCTTGATGCGCGATTCGATGACCGCGATTTTCTCGTTGCTGGCCAGCTTGAGCAGTTCCAGCTCGTATTTCTTGGCTGCGTCTTCGGCCTTGCGGGTGTCGAGTTCCGTTTTTTTCAGCGCATCGGATTGCTTCTTGGCCGAGTCGCTGACCTTGTCCATGGCGGGCCAGAGACCATCCTGGCGCGATTGCAGCGCATTGAGCGCGGCGTCGTATTCGTCGGCGCTGAGTTTGCCGCTTTCAAACGCACCCTGCGCGGCGGCGGCCAGCGCGGGAAGTTCTTCGGTGTTGATCTTGTCCATCGCCACCAGCAGGCCGGAAAGCATTTCCGCCCCGTTGATTTCGGGATTGTTGACCATGTCCTTGATGACGCCCTGCATTTCGGCGCTGGCGACCTGCAACGGCTCGACAAACTGTTTCGGGTCGAGACCCATTTTTTTCAGCAGGTCATCGGC
>CAZAWN010000281.1:0-2845 GCA_964488825.1 uncultured Methyloversatilis sp.
ACTGGTCCGGGTACATGGTTTCGGAAGTGTTGCCGTCGGCGGCGACCTGCCAGCCGGAGAGATAGACGGCTTCGAGACCGGCCTTGGCTTGCTGCATGGCTTGACCGGCTGTGATCGCACCAAACGCATTGACGTAACCCTTCTTGGCGCCGCCGTTGACCAGCGCCCAGAGCTTCTCTGCTCCACGCTTGGCGAGTGTGTGCTCAATGGCGACGGAACCGCGCAGACGGACGACATCTTCGGCGCTGTAACCGCGCTTTACGCCTTTCCAGCGCGGATTCTCTTTCCAGTCCTTTTCCAGGGCGGCGACTTGCTCTTGACGGGTGCTCATGTTCGGTTCCTCTCGGAGTGGGTTCGGGTGAAAGTGGGGGTGCGACAGTTCGGCGCAGTATATTTACTTTTTTGCAAAGCAACAAGTGTCTTATATAAGACATATGTTAGAAAGATTTTATGGGTCGATAAAACTCGGCGTTGGCAGGACGGCACTTCCGATGGGTGTTAGACTCCGCCCCCCTTGTCAGGAGCTATTCCCTTGAAATTCAATGAACTCGGCCTCGATGCCGCCATTCTCCGCGCTGTGGCCGAGCAGGGCTACGATACGCCCACGCCGATCCAGGCCCAGGCGATTCCTGTGGTGTTGGCCGGCCGCGATCTGATGGCGGCGGCCCAGACCGGCACGGGCAAAACTGCCGGGTTTACCTTGCCGATCCTGCAGTTGCTGTCCCGTGCCAGCGGACTCTCGATGAAGCGCTTCAAGCCGCGCACCCTGGTGCTGGCGCCGACGCGCGAGTTGGCCATGCAGGTGCAGCAGAGCGTATTTACCTATGGCAAGCATCTGGATCTGCGCTCCGCCGCTATTTACGGGGGGGTGGCGATCGGGCCGCAGACGCGGATTCTCCGGGCCGGCGTGGATATTGTCGTCGCCACACCGGGACGCCTGCTCGATCATGTGGCCCAGCGCAGTGTCGATCTGTCGGGCGTCGAGATTCTCGTGCTGGACGAGGCGGATCGCATGCTCGACATGGGTTTCATCCGCGATATCCGCAAGATTCTGTCTTTGTTGCCCAAGAAGAAGCAGAGCCTGTTGTTTTCCGCAACGTTTTCAAACGAGATTCGCGAACTGGCCACCGGCCTATTGCGCGATCCGGTCAGTGTCGAGGTGGCGCGACGCAATGCACCGGCAGAGGCAGTGGCACAGGTGATCTACCGCGTGGATCGCGAACGCAAGCGCGACTTGCTGATTCATTTGATTGCCGAGCACCGTTGGCATCAGGTGCTGGTGTTTACCCGCACCAAACATGGCGCAGACGCCTTGGCCGAGCGCCTGTGCAAGGCGCGCATCTCGGCGGCCGCCCTGCATGGCAACAAGAGTCAGGGGCAGCGCATTCGTGCGCTGGAGGATTTCAAGAAGCTCAAAATCAACGTGCTGGTGGCCACTGACATCGCCGCGCGCGGGATCGACATCGACGATCTGCCGCATGTCGTCAATTACGAGCTACCCAGCGTGCCCGAAGACTACGTGCATCGCATCGGCAGGACGGGCAGGGCGGGGGCGTCGGGCGAGGCAACGTCGCTCGTATGCGTCGACGAACACAAATTGTTGCGCGACATTGAGCGGGTGCTGAATCGGGAAATCGAAAAACGCATCCTGCCCGGCTTCGAGCCCGATCCGAACATCAAGGCGGAGCCGATCCAGAAACCGCGGAGCGCGCGACCGCCCGATAATAAAAGACCCGCCGTGGCCAACTCGGCCAAGCGCCCGCCTCCCCGGTCGGCCTCAGGACGCGGTCGTGCCGCTGGAGCGCGCCACCACTGACTCGGGTGCTTCAGTGCAGTTCGCCTGAACTGACAATCAGGCCATCAGCGTCGGCGTAAAGCCACTCGCCCGGCACAAAGTCGATGCCGGCGAAGGAAACCTTGACTTCGCTGTCCCCCAGGTTCTTCTTGACGGTCTTCTGGGGGTGGGTCGCCAGCGCGAGGACGCCCAAATCCATCGCCGCGATGGCTTGCGAGTCGCGGATGCAGCCCCAGACCACTACGCCGGCCCAGTCATTGTTGACAGCCAGCATCGCTAGTTGATCGCCGAGCACGGCGCAGCGCAGGCTGCCGCCCGCGTCAATGACCAGCACGCGGCCGTTGCCGGGGGTGTCCAAGGTTTTACGCACCAGCCCGTTGTCCTCGAAGATTTTCAACGTGGCGATGGGGCCGTGAAATGCCGGTTTCCCGCCATACGAGCGGAAAATGGGGGCCGCGACGCGCACGTTGGCTTCGTGGGCGTCGCAAAGATCAGTGGTGGCGAAGTCGGTCATAGCGCTGAAACAGTTCGGGTTGAGGTGGAAGAAACCGGTTCGTCGTTGTCGAAGCAGAGGCGAACCTTGTCTTCATCGTCCAGATCGATGCTTACCCTGCCGCCATGCAGGAGCTTGCCAAACAGCAACTCGTCGGCGAGTGCGGCGCGAATGGTGTCCTGGATCAGGCGCGCCATGGGGCGGGCGCCCATAAGGGGGTCGAAGCCCTTCTCGGCGAGCCAGGCGCGCAGATGGTCGGTGAAAATCGCTTCGACCTTCTTTTCGTGCAACTGGGCTTCGAGTTGCATGAGGAACTTATCGACCACCCGCAAGATGATCTCGCTGTCGAGTGCCTTGAACGAGATGATGGCGTCGAGCCGGTTGCGGAACTCGGGCGAGAACATGCGCTTGATATCCTGCATCTCGTCCCCGGCCTGTTTGTTGCTGGTAAAGCCGATGGAAGTCTTTTGCAGGGCTTCGGCACCGGCGTTGGTTGTCATGATGATCACGACGTTGCGGAAGTCGGCTTTGCGCCCGTTGTTATCGGTCAGCGTGCC
>CAZAWN010000282.1:0-2822 GCA_964488825.1 uncultured Methyloversatilis sp.
TTGAACACCGGGTCGCCGAAGTCGGTGGTCTTGACGTTCTGGGCGAGGAAATCGATCTTCCCGGCGAAATCCTTCTCGATGATCTGTTTGACGCGCTCGTGGCCGAGAGTGAATTCCCAGTGCGGTGACATCATGTCAACGCCGAGCAGTTTGCAGGCATCGACCATGTCCTGACCTTGGGTCCACAGCGCCGTGCCGGAACCCTGCCAGGTGTCGCCGCCGTCAAGCAGCAAGGCATTCGGACGGCCGGCACGTAGTTGTTTGACCAGCGTGGCGAGGTGGGCGAAGCCGCCGACTTGGCCGTAGGTCTTGGCGGCCTGGGCGAAATCGAGATAGGTAAAGGCATGCGCTTCGATGCCGCCGGGCTTGATGCCGTAGGCTTTCAGCAGCTTTTCACCGACGATGTGCGGCACCTTGCCGAGCGCGCCACCGATGCCGATGTTGACGTTTGGCTCGCGGAACCAGATCGGCAGGAGTTGCGCATGGCAGTCGGTAAAGTGCAGCAGGTGCACATTGCCGAAACGGGGCAGATCGTAGAGCTTGTCGCCGCCTTGAGCGGCGAGCAGGGAACGGGAATTGAGGGCAAATCCGGCCGCCGCCGCAGCGGCAAGAATCTGCATGAACTCGCGACGATTCATCGACATGGAATCTCTCCGTGGAGTAAGAAAAAAGCCTGGCACTGCCAGGCTTTTGAAGTAACGACAGGGGTTACTTATTGACCGGCGACTCGGGATCGAGCAGCAGGGCAACCAGATCTTTGATCTGTTCAGGTTTGAGGGCCTCGACATGGCCGAAGCGCGGCATCTCGGAACAGGCGTTGTAAGCCTTGGCGTTGAAAATCTTGTTGTAGGTGTATTTCTGGATATCGGGCGTATTGCCGCGGAGCTTGCCGTAGTTGAGCAGGCTCGGTCCGACGGTGCCGTAGGCAGTCTCCTTGGGGCTTATCTGGTGGCAGTTGTAGCAGTTGCCGCCAACGGGGTCTTCTTTTTTGTCGCTCCAAGTAAAGCCCCGACCGCTTTGGGCCAAACGCTCGCCTTTTTTCCAGTCACCCATCAGCTTCCCGTCAGCGGGATATTTGACCATCGCCAACTGGTCTGTTTCGAGCCGTTTCGCGTTTTCTTGTGAAGGGTTGTTGCCGGTACGGTTGCATACCGCCTGGAGCGCATCTTCATAAACCCGGTCGACTGCGGCCTGGCCGCGCGGCTTGAAATCGTTTTTGATGAGTGTCCGCGCCTTGACGTTGTAGTCTTCTGCCTGAACTGGCAGCGCTGCAGCAAGGAAGGGTGCCGTTGCGATGGTTGCGAGAATGATTTTATGTGTCATGTTCCGTCTCCTGTCGATCAGCGCTTGATGCCGGGGCCGCCATAGACCACGCCATTGGCTGTGGCCGTCATGTAGGTCAGCAGCGAGGTGACCACGTCGGAGGCGTATTTGGGCTCGGGGAAACGTTGCTGGCGGAAGCAATCGTTCATGCGCCACTGCATGGTCAGCGCGACGCCGCCAGTCATGCGGTAGGCCGGCCAGCCCATGACAGCCTTGGTAGCCCCTGCCTTGGTGCTGAGGTTGGGAAGGTTCTGCATGCGGATGCGCTTGCCGTCGGTGCCGTGGCAGGTGTTGCAGGAAAAGTCATAAGGGCCGGCGCGATAGCCGGCCACCTGTTTGCCGGTCTCGAAAACATCACGCACCTTGGGGTCCTTGAGGTTTACAGCGAAGGGCTTGCCGCGCGAGTGACCAGCAACGAACATCACCAGGTTGGTGATATCCGGTGCATTCGAATCGTTGCCGCCCTGGAAAGGCTTCTTGGCGATGTCCTCGAACTTGAAACCCTGCTTCTCGGTCATGCACCAGACAATGCGGCGTTCGGCATCCATCACGGCATTTGCATCGGCGAAATGGCGTGGCATTTGCACATAGACGCCGTCGAGTTTGCCGATGCCGTTGCCGAGATCGCAGCTTTCGGCGAGAGAAACATTCTTCGGGCCGCGCTTGGCCTTCCAAAGTTCTTCGCCCTTCATTTCGTTGAGCTCGGCGGGATTGCTGTCTTCCATTTCGGCGCGGAACTTCACAAATTCGGCATCCGCCTTGGCATGGTCAATTTCTGCTGCCTGTGCCAGAGCGCCGGCAGAGAAACTCAGGGCAGCCAATCCGGCTACCAGACTTTCCAGCCCTCTTTTTTTCATAGTCTTCTCCATGGGTTTGTTTGAGATCTACAGATCCCGTTGCGTTATTTGACGGACAGCAAATAGGTCAGAAAATGGCCCTTCTCGGACGAAGAGCAATCCCGGCCATACACTTCGCGACAATGCTTGGCGAAGTTGGCCTCGACTTTTTTGGGGTCGGTGAAGCGGTCTGGGCTGACAGCCGGCGCCAAGGGTTTGATCGGTTTCTTGGATTCGATATGCTTGCCTTCCTGCTTCGGATCATCCGTGTGGCAGGCCGCGCAGGCGGGCTGCGCGTCGCCCTCCCAGGTGCGGGTCATCAGGTAAATCTGGCGACCGTTGTTAGCCGAGAACGGTTCAACGGCATACGGCTTGTCCTTCGCCTTGGCAGCGGCTTCCGCCTTGGCTTTTTCGGCATAGTTGGCGATCAGCTTGCTCATGGTTTCGGTTTGCGTCGCGGAAACGCCTTGAGCCTGTGCGGACACGACGAAAGCGCCAGATAGAACCAGCATCAGGATTGATCTCTTGTACATTCGGTACTCCTTTTCTTCAGCTTGCGCCCAGCCGCGCCGGCGGCTCAGCGCAATCGTCCATCGTTAGGGTTGATTAGGCGACGGTGGTTTTGTCGGTGCGTGAATCGCCCTTGTTGTCTTTCCAGGAGAC
>CAZAWN010000283.1:0-2814 GCA_964488825.1 uncultured Methyloversatilis sp.
TGCCGTAGGGGTTGGCCGTGATTTTGTCGAGGAAATTCGTCGCATCGAGATTGACCACGCCGACCAGGCTGCCGACCACATCACCCCGCGAATTTTGGATCGGTACAGCAATGCCGAAAACGGGAACCTGCAGCGCCTTGCCCACCGTGACGCTGCTGATGGCCGGCTTGCCAGTGCCGAGTGCCGTCGCCACGTGGTCGCGGAACATGTAGTTGATGCCGATGCGATTGGCCTCCACCGGCACCGAGGCGATGGTCGTACCCGCGACATCGGTGATGAATACCCCACCGTTGAACAACTTGCGGATCACCAGCCGGTCTTCCAGATCAGCCTGCAGCGCCGACGGTGACTTGATGGACATCGTGTCGTAGCGCTTGACCAGTTGTTCCAGCGCTGTCGTGCGTTCCCGCAGTTCCTGGTTGACGTTCGCCGCGACCAGTGCGGCAGCCGAGAGTTGCTGGTCGCCGAGCAAGTGTTCCATGTCCGCCCGCAGCATGCGCGAGACATAGTAGGCCAGCGCCCAGATGCTCAAGACGAAGATCACCAGCGTGAACAGGGTCAGGCGGGTCTTGAGCGAGCGTTGCAGGAATGAGTTCATCGGGTGTCCTAACTATCAACTCGTTGGCGCATAAGCCAGCGCGACGCTAGCTTTGCCGTCCCGTTTCGCCACGTACATCGCGCCATCGGCGGCATTGATCAGCGCCTCGATGGATTCCGGATACTGGCGCGAGTGGGCAATGCCGATGCTGATGCCGACCTGGTATTGGCCTTCCGGGGTGACGATAGGCCGCGAGACGGCCTCGACCATCCGCTGTGCCAACGTGCTTGCCTTTTCGCTGTCCTGCAGACCGTCAACGATGGCCACAAATTCGTCGCCGCCAATGCGGGCAATGAAGTCCCGCACGAACAGCACTTCCTTGAGGCGCCGGGTGGTTTCCTTCAAAACCACATCGCCCGCTGCGTGGCCGTACTGGTCGTTGATCTGCTTGAAGCCGTCGAGGTCGCAGTAGAACACCGAGCAATCGGCCGGACCATGGCGGCCGTCGCGCAGGGCATAGCGCTCTTCGAGCCGCTTCCAGCATTCATTGCGGTTGGGCAGGCCGGTCAGGGCATCGTGCGTCGCCATGTACTCGATCTGCCGCTGCATGCGTTCCTCGATGGTCATGTCGCGAACCAGACCGATAAAAAACTTTCCGTCTGGCGTGGCCGCTTCGGTCACCCCGAGGTGCATTGGAAAAGCTTCGCCGTTCTTGCGCAGGCCGGTCACGACCCGACCGATGCCGATGACCTTGGCCTGGCCGGTGGTCACGTAGTTGGCAATGTAGTCGTCGTGTGCCTCTTTATACGGTGGCGGCATCAACAGATTGACGTTCTTGCCCAGCACCTCGGCTTCGGCATAACCGAAGATGGTTTCGGCGGCCATGTTGAAGCGGCTGATGCGACCGGCGCGGTCGATCTGGATGATGCCTTCGATGACGTTGTCGATCACCGCCGTGGCGGAACGCTGGAGTGCGGCGATCCGCATCATGGAGCGGATGCGGATATCCAGCGTCATCGGCTTGACCGGCTTGACCATGTAGTCGTCTGCCCCGGCCATGTAAGCGCCGAGGATGTCTTCCTCGCCATCGAGGCCGGTGATGATAATGACCGGCACCCAGGTCGTGGTGGGAATAGCCTTGATCTGTTTCACCGCCTCCAAACCACCGATGCCCGGCATGACAACATCCATCAGGACGAGATCGAAGGCTTGGGTCTTGAAGGCAGTAACGGCGGCTTCCCCCGACTCGACATAGGTGACCTGATGCCCGGTACTGCGCAGGTATTCAGAGAGTGATTGCCCGACTGATTTCGCGTCATCAGCCAGCAGAATGTTGAGCGGTTTCAATTCGAGTGATTTGTAGGTAAGGGGTAGGTAAGGGGCTGGCGATCAAGTCTACTCCACCGACTGGTTACCCATCTCTTTCAGTCATTTCCTCGCTGCGTTCTAGATTACTGTAGATGGCAGGTGATGGCAAAACGGAGGCCTTGGCATAATCACCCGGCGCGATGCGGCACCGCACAATCAATAACCAATCACGGCTTACGGATACGCAAAATTCCTGTGGGGTAAGATTGCGCCGTCCTGCCAGCGCCGACTTTTCCCCAAGCAAGCTTACCGCCCTACTCGCCCCCATATGCCACCCGACGACTGCGAACTTGAATGGCTGACCGCCGCCGTAACTTGCCGGCAACACGGGTGGCAACACTGGCGGCGCGGCGGACGCAAGCGGATGCAAAGCGCCGCATGAGTAATGGCCGCAGCGCCCGCCACTGGCTTTACCTCTACCTTGCCGTCCTGCCAGCGCCGACTTTTGTGCATGATCCGGCGCTGCTCGCCCTCGGCTTGCTGCTCGCACTGACACTGGCGGGCGCGGAGCGTTGGCGCATCCTCCGGCGTAGCCTGCTCGCCATCCTTGCCTTCAATCTCTCGGTCAGCCTCGGCGTCATCCTCATCGGCCTGTGGCGCGGACAGGTCGATAGCGACTGGCTGCTGCTCGCCAATCTGCGCGTGCTGCTGATGGTGTTTCTCGGCTTCTGGTTCGTCGCCCGCGTCAATCTGCTCGCCGCGCTGGCCGGCTGGCCGACAGCGACGCTGGTGGCGACGCTGGCGCTCGGTCAGGCGCGCAGCTTCGAGCGGTTGCTGCGGGATTTTCGCTGCGCATTTGAAAGTCGCAACATTGCGCGCCCGCGTCTCAGCGACCGCCGCCATCAGGCCGGCGCGCAAGCCATCGCGCTGCTCGACAAGGCGCAGGCGCAGTCAACCGAAGTGGCGCT
>CAZAWN010000284.1:0-2536 GCA_964488825.1 uncultured Methyloversatilis sp.
CGTGTTGATGGACGCCGTGCGTTGCTGCTCGCTGGGGCAGATCTCAAGCACGCTCTATGAGGTCGGCGGGCAGTATCGGCGTTCCATGTAAAAGTCGGCGCTGGCGTGACGGCACAAGCGCTGCATCTGGTCGTCCGATATCGCTATCTCGGGGAACCGCTCGATATCCGACACTTCCACGCCGCCACGGCGAGACGATCTTAAGCGTCCATGGGGGAGACGTCGCCGGATAGGCGGGCGGTCAAGGCCTGGGCAACACGAGAAGCGGGGGGGCGGCCAAGTTGCGCCGAAATCCAAACCGCGGTATCGACGAGCCTCTCCAGATCGACGCCGCACTCAATGCCGAGTCCGCGCAGCAGCCAGACGACATCCTCGGTGGCGACATTGCCTGACGCTCCCTTGGCGTAGGGGCAGCCGCCGAGGCCGCCGACCGAGGCATCGAACGATCTCACCCCCATTTGCAGCGAAGCGTAGATGTTGGCGATGGCCATGCCCCAGGTGTCGTGATAGTGGCCGGCTAGTTTGTCGATGGGAACGCGGCGCGAAACACCATCGATCATGGCCTTCACCTTTTCCGGCGTGCCGACGCCGATGGTGTCGCCGAGCGAAATCTCGTGGCAACCCATGTCGAACAGGGCGCCGGCCACACGTGCAACCGCGTCAGGAGCAACCTCTCCCTGGTATGGGCAGCCGAGAACACAGGACACATAGCCACGCACCTTGACGCCAGCAGTTCGTGCGCCAGCCATCACGGGTTCGAAGCGCTCCAGCGATTCTTTGATCGAGCAGTTGATGTTCTTGCGCGAGAAGGCTTCAGAGGCTGCGGCGAAAACCGAGATTTCAGAGGCATTCGAGGACAGCGCCGTCGCCAGTCCCTTCTCGTTCGGGACGAGCACGGGATAGCTCACTTCGGAGCGCCTCTTGATGCCCGCCATCACCACGGCGGCATCCGCCATCTGCGGGACCCATTTCGGCGACACGAATGCTGCGGCCTCGATGGTGGTCAGGCCGCAATCGGCGAGCCGATCGATGAGTTCAAGCTTGATTGCTGTGGGAACGTGAGCTCTTTCGTTCTGTAACCCGTCGCGCGGGCCGACCTCGACGATGCGGACTTGACCGGGGAGTGTCATGACGGACTCAAGGCGCTACGTCGAATTCAGCCAATTCCGCACCATCGGTCACCTGTTCGCCGACGGCGTAGCAGAACGACTTGAGCGTGCCATCAGCGGGCGCTACGAGCGTGTGCTCCATTTTCATCGCTTCAAGCACGACGAGCGGCGTACCCTTGGCGACGGTCGTTCCCGGCGCGGCCAGCAGAGCGATAACCTTGCCGGGCATCGGGGCGGCGAGGCTGCCCTCGACGCCGCCGCCCTCGCCAGCGTGGTGGTAAGGGTCGATGGCGACGAAGATGAAACTTTGGCTGTCGAAAAAGACATGGCGCTTCTCGGCTGCGGAGACCACGGTGACGTTCAGGCGGCGGCCGGCGAGATCGGCGCGCAAGCTGCCGTCGACGCACAACTCGCCGTTGGCGAAAACCGTGAGGTCATCGAAGTCGAGCAGAAACCCGCCTTCCCCGTAAGCCGCCTGGATGCGTTTTTCGACGTTGCCGTGGCGCAAGGCAAGGGTACGCCGTGCTACACCGTTCACGCGCCAACCGTCGCGCAAGTGCCAGGGAGAACGGGGGTCGCCGCTGGCGGCGGCGTGAGTTTCGCCGTAGTTGCGGTCGCGCAGAAGTTCGGCGAGGGCGGCAAGCAGCCAGGCATCGCGCGGCACGCTGGCCGTGTTTGCTCCGCCTTCGCCGGGAAACAGGAAGGCATGCTCGCGTTCGATCAGCCCGGTATCCAGATCTGCGTGCGCAAATGCCGGGCAGGCAACCAGACGGGAGAGAAAGCCGACGTTGTTGTTCACGCCGACCACACGGTAATCGGCGAGCGCCTGCAGCATGCGCGCCAAGGCTCGGTCGCGATTTTCGTCCCAGACGATCAGCTTGGCGATCATCGGATCGTAGTAGGGAGTGATCTCGTCGCCCTGCTCGACCCCGGTATCCACACGCACGTTGAGTGACTCAAGCGGCGGTGCGAGATGGGTGAGGCGGCCCGTGGCAGGCAGGAATCCCTTGTCCGGGTCCTCGGCATAGATGCGCGCTTCCAGCGCATGGCCGCGAATGTGCAGTTGCTCCTGTGTTAGTGGTAGCGTCTCGCCGGAGGCGACTTTCAATTGCCATTCGACAAGGTCGACTCCTGTGATCATTTCGGTGACCGGATGTTCGACCTGCAAGCGCGTGTTCATTTCCATGAAATAGAACGTGCCGCCTTGATCGACGATGAACTCCACCGTGCCGGCGCCGACATAGCCGACCGCCTTGGCCGCGTCGACCGCCGCCTGGCCCATCGCGGCGCGGCGCTCCGTCGTCATGCCGGGCGAAGGTCCGGCACCCACGACTTTCCTGCATTCCCAACGGAAAGTCGTGGATGATGGCCCGGAGCCTGTCCTCGGGCCGGGGCTTTGCCGAACCCGGGGGGCCACCGCGACGGGC
>CAZAWN010000284.1:2546-2792 GCA_964488825.1 uncultured Methyloversatilis sp.
AAATACACGCAGTTGCCGTGCGTGTCGCCGAACACCTGAATTTCGATGTGGCGCGGACGCTGCAAATATTTCTCGATGAGAACGTGGTCGTCGCCGAAACTGGATGTTGCCTCGCGCTGGCAGGAAGCCAGCGCGTCGGCGAACTCCTCGCCCTGCCAGACCGCGCGCATGCCCTTGCCACCGCCGCCGGCCGCCGCCTTGATCAGCACCGGATAGCCGATCAGGTCCGCCTGTTCCTTGAGGAAG
>CAZAWN010000285.1:0-2786 GCA_964488825.1 uncultured Methyloversatilis sp.
GCCGACAAAATACCGTAAAGTCGCGCACCGAGTTTGGAGTAACGATGCGCATCGCGCCATCGATCAGCTTCGGCTCGTTTAGCGGCAATTTTCTCGGCGTTACTGGCCATATCGTCCATCAACTGGCCAATGCCCAACGCTATATCGGCCGGCGAGGTGCCGGGTAAGCGAAAGACGGCGCGGCGCACATCGTCAAAAATCGGCAGCGGTGTCACTGCGACGGCGCGGCCCGTTGTCAGACCATAACGTACGGCACCCGAAGCAGATTCACCCGTCTCCTGGTAGGGAAAGACGATCAAGTCTGCTGCGCCCAACTGCTTCAGGCTCTCGGCATCGGGCAGAAAATCCGCAACAATCTGAATAGAAGAAGCCATTCCCAATTCAGCGATTCTCTGCCGGGCCGTCGCAATCAAAGCGGCCGATTCCGGTATAGGGTAGGCCGCATTAATCATCTTCAGGCGAACATCGCGCCCCGCCTCCACCAGCAAGGCCAGCGCCTCGATCAGCTCAAGCAACCCCTTGTGCGGCAAGAAAAATCCATACGAAGCAACGGTGAAGTGCGCACGGGGTTCCGTGCGCTGTGCAGTGGGATGATCCAGTACCCCATGCGGAAAAAGTGCAACGTTATCGACCAGGCCGACGGCCTTCAGCCGATTCAAATCGTTCAGCGAATGCACCAGCAAACGCTGGCAGCGCGACAACGCCGGTGCCAGATCGGCCAGACGTTTCTCCGGCGCATTGGGCGGATCCGAAGTCGCATGCATCATGACCACCACCACGGCCCCCGCATTGGCCAGCCGGTTCAGAAATTCGGAAAAATGCCCAAAATTAAAGAATCCATAATTAAACTGGATGACCAGCGTATTCAGGCCACGCCTCTCAATCGTCTGGAACAGAGCGGTCAGCGTATCGCCTTCGCCGGCTTGCCAGCAGCGCACGACCTCTTGCTCGTCCGGCGTGGCCTGTCCCTGCGCATGCGACGCCAGAAGGGTGACCTCACCCGGTAAGCAATCGACCAAATGGGCGGAATACGTTGCGATCCCACATTGAGTATTCCACGTACTCACCCAGCCGATGCGCGGCGTGGGCGGTGCGCAAAGCAGCGCTCCGCTGCGCGCGGCGGCAACCATTCTTTCCGCCACATCCGACCATTTGAAACGACGCATCAGCAACGCGCGTCCGGCCTCCGACTTTTGGCGACGGCTTTCCGGCGGCAGGGCATAAACATCGCGCATGAGCTGTGCCAAGTGCTCGACATTGGGTTCCGCCCAGACCGAATTGAACAGCCCAAAATGCGTTTCCGCTGGCGCGAAAGTAAAATCGACCAGCCAAGCGGTATCGGGGGTACAAAAATCCAACTGTCCGCCCCAGCCGGTGGTAATCACCGGCAGGTCGCACAACATCGCCTCGGCCATCGGCAAACCAAAGCCCTCTGCCCGGCTGGGGGCGACCAAGGCGTGACACTGCTGATACAACGCCTTTAACTGCGCGTCGGACAAGTCCTCCTCGATCAGCAAAACATCGGGGTAATAAGGTGCAGTTTTTTGTGCGGAAGCCAGCCATTGCCGAATCTCGTTATGCGGATTCGGAAACGTCTTGATCACCAAAGTCACCGGATCGGCTGAGGTAAACGCCTGTCCATACGCCTTTAACAGGACATCGGCACCCTTACGTGGAAAACAGGACGAGACATGCAGGAAACGAAACACCCGCGCTTCGATCCGGAACCCGGAATCAACATCAAAACGGGCACAATGATCTACACCACAGCCCGAAGTCATTATCGGAACGCTTATGCCGTGATCGACCAAAATCTTTTCGACATGGCGGGACAGGCAGGTAACTCCTTGTAGATGCTCGTTAAAACGTGTTATCCATTCCTCTGGAAAACCGGACTCCTCCCAGGCATAGTGATGGAGAAGATTCATCCGACCAGTCATATCCTCAACACGCGGCGGATAGAGATTGCGGCTCGTCACATCGGCGGCTTCCGGCGAAATTTCTGCCGCCCGCCGGTGCAGCCTGGCTAGCGCCGGATTTTCCAGAAGGAACGACGCGCTGGGCGCGAAATCGCCAGGCCCTTCCGTCGAATGCAGAGCCACATCGTGCCCCAGCGCATCGAGCGCCAGCGCCGTTTCACGGTTCAGCAGCGCCAAGCTATACGAACTATCGAAAGGCCCCTCGATACGCCAGGTCAGGCGTTCCGGCAAAATTCTTGAGCGCATCAAGCGTTCGAGATGCTCAAAATTACGCGCCAGGATGCTGGCCAGCGCGTACAAATCGTCGTCGTCCGGGCCGGCGACGGTCGGTGCCAAGTTGGCGATAGCCGCAATCAAGTCGCGACAACTCTGCGGATAGTGCTCAACCGGCCACGGCCACGGAATAAAAGGCCGCTTCGGCTCGCCGTGCTGAACCGGCTCCCCGGCTCCCCACCGGGCCACCAAAGCCGCAATGGCCACCTTCGCGCTAGCGTCCCATGAAAACTTCAGCGTCTGCTGCAAACCGTGTTCGCGCAACTGCATGCGCCAAGTCTCATCGCTGAGCGCCAGCGCCATTTTCTCGGCCATCGCTTTCGGCGAAGTCGGATCGAACAACGCCGCCGCCCAACCGATGACTTCTGGAATACTGGTCGTATTTGATCCCAAAGTGGGAGCGCCGCAAGCCATCGCCTCCAGCACCGGCAAACCAAAACCCTCGTGCAGCGACGGAAAGACAAACAAGGTGGCCAGGTTATAAAGCGCCACCAAATCCTCATCGGGAACATAACCGGTCAACACCAGTTCATC
>CAZAWN010000286.1:0-2786 GCA_964488825.1 uncultured Methyloversatilis sp.
AGGAGCAACGCCAACTGGCGAATCTCCTGACGGTGATCGCCACCGGGGGGCAAGGGAGCAGCGAGGCGATCCGCCAGGCGCTCAAGGAACTCTCGTGCTTAAACTCTCCCTGACCACTTCCGGCTTGCTGGACAAGGGTGAGTTGGCGGCCTGGTCACGGCAGAAGCAGGCAGACATTCGCCAGGCGGTGGCACAAGGCATGCGCGATCACGGTCGGAGCCTGACGGAAGCGCTGCGTTCCCGCCTGCGCTCCGATTTGACGATACGCAAGCCGGCGCTGTTACGCTCATTGCGCGCCCGGGTGCTGGATCGCGTTTCGGGTCGGCTGCCGGCCTTGCTGGTCGGCTCGCGGGTGCCCTGGCTGGGCGTGCATGTACGGGGCGCCACCCTGACCGGCAAGATGCTGATCCCGCTGACCGAGCCCGGCAAGCGCATCGGTCGCAAGGCTTTTAAGCGGGTGATCGATACCCTGATGCGCTCCGGCAACGCCTGGTTCATTCGCAAGGACGGCAAGGTGATCCTGATGGCGGAGAACCTCAAGGAGAACGCCTCGCCACTCCATCGTTTCAAGCGTGCCGAACGCCAGCGCAGCGGCGCGAAATCGATCCGGCGCGGTCAGGAGATTCCGATTGCCGTGCTGGTCTCCCGCGTCACCCTGAAACGCCGCTTCGACTTCGACGGGACGGTGCGGAAATCGTTACCGCAGCTGGCCCAAACCATTCTCCGCTACTTGAATCGCTGACATGGCATCCGACCGCGCCCAAATCCTCATCACGGCAGTTGATCAGACCCGCACGGCCCTGGAGAGCATCCGCGGCAACCTGGGGCGTCTGGGCGACGAAACCCGGCGCGTGCAGGGCTTGTTAGCGGGCCTCGGGGTAACCCTGACGGTGGCCGGCTTTGCCGCGATGATCAAGGGGGCCATCGATGCGGCCGACAGCCTGAGCGATCTCTCCAAAAAGACCGGGATCTCCGTCGAGGCATTGTCTACGCTGCGCTATGCGGCGCAATTCTCCGATATCAGCATGGAGACGCTGCAGACGGCGCTCAAGGGACTGTCGCAGAGCATCAACGAAGCCAGCACCGGGATCGGCCAGGGGGCCGAACTGTTCGACGCTTTAGGCGTTTCCGTCCGGCAGGTCGATGGCAGCGTCAACTCTGCGGAAACTGTATTGCTGCAACTGGCCGATGTATTTGCCCGACTCGAGGATGGCACGGTCAAGACGGCGCTGGCGGTCAAACTCTTCGGCAAGAGCGGCCTGGCCATGATCCCGTTCCTGAATGACGGATCGGACGGTATCCGGCAACTGACCCGCGAGGCCGAACGCCTGGGACTGGCCATTGCGGAGGAGACCGTGCGCTCCGCCGAGGCCTTCAACGACAACCTGGCCGCGATCCAGTCCTCCGCCTCCGGACTCGGTCTCTCCCTCGCCAGTACCCTGCTGGCCCCCTTGCGCGTCGTCACCGACGCCCTTCGTGAAGGCCAGGGCGAAGCCTCAGGATTCGTCGGTATTCTTGGCGGCGCCTTCAAGACCACGCTCGAAGCGACGCTCGTCCTGGGCGTGAACGTCGCCTACGTCTTCAAGTCGATGGGCACCGAGATCGGCGGCATGGCGGCGCAACTCGCGGCGCTGGCCAGACTGGATTTCCGTGGCTTCAAGGCGATCGGCGAAGCCATGCGCGAAGATGCGGTCAAGGCACGGGCGGAAGTCGATGCCCTGTCGGCGCGCATCCTCAACCCGCCCCAGGCGCGCAGCGCGGTCGCGCCATCCGGGGACTCTGCAGGGTCACGTTCTGCGCCAAGCGAGGAATTACAACGCATGGCCTGTGTCCTCTCGGGCGGTGCATGGCGCGGTGGCCGTTGTGTCAAGAAGGGGGCGGAAGCCAAGGATACCGACACCACGAGTGCTCGCCTGGCGGTCCTGAAGGCCGAAGCCGACGCCGAGTTCCGGCTGCTCAAGTCCGGGCTCGACCTGCAGAAATCCGCTCTGGACCGGGCGCTGGAGGATCGCCTGGTGTCGATCCGCGACTACTACGCCCGCAAGACGCAGCTCGAACAACAGGCCATCGATCAGGAACTGGTCGCCAAACAACGGGAACTGACCGCGCAGTCAGTCATTGCGGTCAGCGGCAAGGACGAGGCTGCCCGGTTGCGGGCCATGGGCGAGGTGAAGAAACTCGAAGCCGAGATCACTGTACTCAACATGAAGCGAGGCGAGATCGAAGTCGCCCATGCGCACGCGGCGGCCCAGGCCGAACGGCAACTGGCCGACGAACTGGCGCGCGTGCGCGACCGTCTCGCCGAAGTCCGTGGCGGGGCCGGAGGCGACGTCACCCGCGCTCGCCTGGAACGCGAATACCAGCCGCTCATCGAGAAGCTGCAGCGCCTGGGCGACAACGCCGGCGTGGCCGATATTGCTCGCCTGATCAATGTCGAAGCCGATCTGGCCGAACTCGGCAAGCTCGAACGTCAGTACCAGTCCGCGACCGAGCGCATGGCGCTGCGCGAACGGGAACTGCAGCTGCAAAAGGAAGCCGGCATGCTCACCGAGTCGCAGCTGCGCCGTGGCGTGCTCGACCTGCATCAACAGACCGCGGTGGAAGTGGACGGCTTGATTCCCAGGATGCAGGAACTGGCCGCATCCACCGGATCGGAAGACGCTATCCAGCGGGTGGCCCGGCTCAAGGTCGAGGTCGCCGGACTCCGCACCGCAGCCGACGATGTGGCTACGCGCATCAACGGCGATGTCGAGAACGCCTTTGCGACGCTGTTCGAACAGATCGGT
>CAZAWN010000287.1:0-1501 GCA_964488825.1 uncultured Methyloversatilis sp.
TGCCGTCCTTGCTCAGGATATCGACGGCTTCCTGACCATTGTTCGCCAGCACTACCTCGATGCCTGCCTGGGCAAGCAGTTCCATCGCCAGTTCCTGATTCATCTCGTTGTCTTCGGCGAGCACGACCCGGGCACCCTTGAGCCCGCTCATGGCTGCGGTTGTCAGGGTTTCCTTTTCATGCGTCCGATCGGGCAGGACTGCTTTCGAGTCATCCTGTACGCCCACGCGGATATGGAAATGGAAGCTTGAACCCTTGCCGACTTCGCTCTCGACCCAGATCCTGCCGTGCATCAGTTCGACGAGATTCTTTGAAATGGCGAGGCCCAGCCCGGTTCCGCCATACTTGCGTGTGGTCGAAGCATCCGCCTGGCTGAAGCTCTGGAACATCTTGCCGCATTGCTCGTGGGTCATGCCGATGCCGGAATCGTGCACCCAGAAGTGCAACTCGGCTTCTTTTCCGGTTTGGCTGACCATTTCACCGCCAATGACGATTGAGCCATTCTCGGTGAATTTCACGGCGTTGTTGCCCAGGTTGATGAGAATCTGCCCCAGCCGCAGCGGGTCGCCGACCAAAGCGGTAGGCATGTCGGGAGCGATGTTGAACAGCAGTTTCAACCCCTTGTCTTCGGCCTTGAGGCCCACAAGGTTGGCCAGATTATCCATGACCTCATCGAGACGGAAGTCGATGGTCTCGACGCTCATCTTGCCGGCTTCGATCTTGGAGAAATCGAGAATGTCGTTGATGATGCCAAGCAAATTAACGCCGGCACGATGCACCTTCTCGATGTAGTTCTTCTGTTTCTTGTCGAGTTGGGTTTGCAGGGCCAGGTGCGACATGCCGATGATGGCGTTCATCGGCGTACGGATTTCGTGCGACATATTGGCGAGGAAGTCGCTCTTGGCCTTGGTCGCCTCTTCGGCCAATTGCTTCGCATGCAGTACTTCCTCCTCGGCCCGCTTGCGTGCGGTGATGTCGTTCGCCACGCCAACCATGCCAATCACTTGTCCGTTGCTGTCGAATAGCGGTGCATTTGTCGTGGCGTAGGTACGCAGGCTGCCATCCTGATGCGGTATCGTTTCTTCGAAGGTGACAGCGATCCCATCGACCAGCGCCTTCCGGTCGCCTACTTCGATCGCCTGGGCCACTTCTGCCGGGAAAATCTCGTAATCGGTCTTGCCGATTACATTGTGACAATCGACCCCGGTGACCTTGCTGAACATATCGTTGGTCATCAGATATCTGCCGGTGCTGTCTTTCATTAACACCACAGCAGGAATGTTGTCGATCAGGGTACGCATTCTCTGTTCGGAAGCCTTCAGGGCAAGCTGTTGGGATTCCAACTCGATGGCTTGCCCTTGGAGCATGGCGGCCAGATCGCGTGTTCGGCGATTGCGTTCGAGAATATTGGCGCTGAGGGCGAGCAGGGGCAAAGCTTCATCGATGAGCGCATATTCACGCGAACCGAAAGGCTGCGCTGATGCAAATTTGATGACAGCCGG
>CAZAWN010000287.1:1601-2783 GCA_964488825.1 uncultured Methyloversatilis sp.
ATCCCCTGCAAGCTGTCCAGCAAGTCGGCTTTGTTGGTTTTGACCCAATTGTCCTGTTCCTGGGCCGCAGCGCTTTCTTGCAGGATGGAGAGCGACTGGGTCAATTCTTCGGTGGATGCTGCGACGCGCCTCCGGATGCGGCGGTTCTGCAACAAAAGAATAACCACCATGAGGACAGCCATGAGAGCCAGCAAACCGCCCAGGCTCTGCAATATCCAGCGGGGCAGGGGAGGGTCTTGCTGTTGCGCCATCGCCTGTCGCATCGACTTGAAGTAGACCGAGTCGGCATCCTGGCGCCAATTGTCGAGATGGCGGTCAATCGTTGCGAGCAATTCGGCATTGCGGCCCTTGCTGGTGGCGTAGTACAGATTGACCGGAAGGAACACCAGCGGGGTTTCGCGCAGGCGGTATTTCGCGCCATTGCGTGCGGCAAAGAAGCTGTTGCTGACGACAGCGTCGGCATTCCCGGCGGCGACTGCCTCGTAGCCCTCGACCAATGAGCCGGTTGGAATCGCCTGGTACTGCAGCCCGGCTTCTTTCATCAGCTTATCCAGAAAGCCCTGCTGGATGCCGCCCTTGAGAATGGCAATGCGACGGTCCGCCAGGTCGTCGAGCGTCTGGATCGTCATGTCGGGATGGACGAAGACCTGCGACCAGCTGCTTGCGACGGATGAGCGGTGAAAATCGAATTTCTTCGCCCGTTCGTTGGAAAAAGCCACATCCGGCATCAAGTCAAGTTGCCCGTCCTGAATCATTTGCAGGCAATCGCTCCATTTGCATGGGACAAACTCGAGTTGCCAGCCTTCCTGTCGGGCAATGTCTTGCAGCAGTTCGACGAACAAGCCCGCCGGCTTGCCGTCCTTGCCGGTATGAATCTTTGGCGCGTTTTCGTAGAAGCCGACTTTGACAGGGCGCTCCTGACGTTCGGTACAGCCGCCCAAGGACAGCAGGGCTACCAGGATTACGATCGGATGCCGCAGTGACTTCAAGAAATTGTTCATTTCGGGAGTTCTTGCAGAGACTCCAGCGCCGCATCGAAATCGAACCCTTCGATGGCCGTGGCAACCGGTTTAAGTTGCAGAGCGAGCGGTGTATTGCCGAGTTTGTCGAGCAGGTCGGAGAGCAGATCGCCGGCTTCGGAGTCGCTTTCTTCGAGCAGGTGCTTGAGCTTTGCGAGCACGG
>CAZAWN010000288.1:0-2772 GCA_964488825.1 uncultured Methyloversatilis sp.
GGCTGCTTAACGCTGATATCATCCATTCGTGCATCCATCTGCTGAAAAACTCTTCCTGCTATTGCTGGCGCTGTGTATTCCGATTGCGCAGCCCTATGCGAGTGAACCCAATCTCCAATTCACGGCGGAAGAGCAGGCTTACATTCAACATGCCAAGCCAGTCAAGATGTGCGTCGATCCCGACTGGGTGCCTTTCGAGCGCATCAATGAGCAAGGCCAGCACGAAGGTATTGCCGCCGATCTGATTCAGCTGGTGGCGCGACGCGTCGGCCTGTCTATCGAGCTGCTGCCACTCAAGACCTGGGATGAAATGCTTTCCGCATCGAAGGGCGGGCGTTGCCAGATCATGAGTTTCCTCAACCGTACGCCGGCACGGGACCAGTGGCTGATCTTCACCGAACCCATCTTCTTCGATCCCAACATCATTATCACCCGCGAGGAGCATGCCTACATTGGCGACCTGCATGGGGTCCGTAACGAAAGCGTGGCTCTGCCGCGCGGTACCAGTGTAGAGGAGCGTTTCCGGCGCGATTTTCCGGGTTTGTCTGTTGTACTGACCAGCAACGAAGCGGAGGCGGTCGCCAAGGTGTCCAACCGTGAAGTGGACATGACCATTCGCTCATTGATCGTGGCCGCCTATACCATCAAGAAGGAAGGCCTGTTCAACCTCAAGATCGCGGGGCAAATTCCGGAGTACACGAACCAGCTGCGTATCGGTGTGCTCAAGGAGGAAACCCTGCTCCGCGACATTCTCGACAAGGGAGTACGTACGATCACACCGCAAGAGCGCCAAGCCATTTCGAACAAGCATGTGTCGATCAGCGTCCAAACCGGAGTCGACTATGCCCTCGTCTTCCAGATAGCCGGCCTCTCGGCCCTGCTCTTGCTGATTGCGGTACTGTGGAACCGCAAGCTGGCTTTCTTTAACCGCCAACTACAGCAACTCAACCTTGAACTCGAACGGCTCTCGGTGACGGACAGGCTCACCGGCCTGTTCAATCGTCTCAAACTGGATGTGGTCTTGGCCGGAGAACTCGACCGCGCATCGCGCTTTGCCCAGCCTTTCAGCATCATCCTTATCGACGCGGACCACTTCAAGCAGGTCAATGACCGGTATGGGCATCAAGCGGGCGATGAAGTGCTGCAGCAGTTAGCCAACATCCTCATCAGCAATACGCGCAAGGTGGACACGGTAGGCCGCTGGGGAGGCGAGGAATTCCTGGTCATCTGCCCAGGCACCGACGGCGCAGGTGCCAGGCAACTTGCGGAGAACCTTCGCCTGGCCATCGAATTGCACAAGTTTCCTTTCGTGGGCGGCATGACTTCCAGTTTCGGTATCAGCAGCTTCCAAGCCAATGACCAAGCCAATGATATTGTGGCGCGGGCAGATGAAGCACTGTATGCCGCCAAGCACATCGGGCGTAATTGTGTGGGCGTGCGTTAACGCGTTACGTCATGGGCTGTGGCTCGCGTTCTTTCTTGCCAACGCTGCGCACGCTGCCAATGTACTGGTTGATGCGATTGCTGAAAGCAAGTTCTCCGGCTACGGCAAGATCATGTTCGTCGCTGACGACAAGAAAGGCGGCCGACTGAACCAGCATACCCCCGGTTTCGGCGGCAAGCTGGGCATGGAGACCGGCAGTCTGTTGGGGCAAGGCCCCGTGGATCTGCGTCTCAAGGCAGCGTGGTACAGCACGCAGGACTTCGGATTGCGCAGCAACAACCCGCGCAAGACCGACGCGTACATGTTCGATCTCGACAAAACCCCCTACTCGCTGCTGGGCGAAGCGCAACTCGTGGGCAAATTCGGCAACACAACGCTGACCGCTGGTCGCCAGGAAATCCATTCGCCCCTGATCAACAGTTACGACTATCGCATCATCCCCAATCTGTTCGAGGCGATCAGCCTTGTGAACCGCGACCTGCCGGAAACCACACTGACACTTGCCCATGTCAGAAAAATGTCCGGTTTTGACGGGCTAACCACCTTCTCCCGCTTTCGCAGCATGTCCGAGCAGGCCTACACCTCACTGCTGGTCACACCTGACGGCGCGGTCGATTCAGTCAATGGCAATACCTTGGTGCCCTCGCGCATCGTGGGCGATCAGGGAGTCTGGTTGGCTGGCGTCGAACTCAAGAGCCGGCATACCGTACGGGTCTGGAATGCTTACGGAACGAACTTGCTCAATACTCTCTATGGTGATGTCAAGCTCACCTGGCCGCTCAGGGAAACGCTCTCTTTGAGCCTTGAAGGTCAGGCTTACCGTGTATCCGCGATCGGTCGTTTCAAGGAATACTTGTCCGGTCATGGCCTGAACGCCAACTATGCCTTGGTCGGGGTAAAAGGGACGCTGGCGCACAAGCCCGGCGGGGTCAGTGTGGGACTGGCCTTCAACCGCTTTGGCGGCAGCGACCGAACGGTCACCGCCTTTGGCAACTGGGGCGGATATCCGGAATTCGTCAGCATGCCCTACCTGTTTGCCGAGGGCCGAAGCGTATCGGCTATCGCGCGTAGCCAGCTTGCCAAACTGACCGCCCTGTTTGATCTCGGCCCATATGGCTTGAGTGGGCACAGCCTGCTGTTTGGTCATGCTCGAATCAACCTGGACGAGGCCATCCTGCCGGGTAGCGACATCATCGTGAACAGTCTTCTCTATCGAAGCAAGCTGTCCGACAAACTATCAGCTCGTCTCGCTCTGGAGTTCCGTAATTCCGGTAATTCACGGTACGACAATGAGTTCATCGCCGTGTCCCTACGCTACGACTTCTAGT
>CAZAWN010000289.1:0-2763 GCA_964488825.1 uncultured Methyloversatilis sp.
CACTTCCCGCCGCGCAACGACAATCCCGACGAACTGCCCAACGCTCCCTGGGTGCGCTAAACGGGTTCCCGGAAGCTGCCTGTCCGGTCGCGTAGGCGATAGAACTTGCCCTTGATGACAACGGTGGCGTGGTTCAAGCAGGGCCAAGCGGTGGAGCGGCAGACCACAGGGTTTGAATTGGCAGCGCAAGCAAACGCGGGCCAAAGGGCATGCTCGTTTCTCCGTCATACAAAACCACCCCGCAGGCAAACCGATCCCCGGTAATTTCCTGGAGTTTTCTCAAGCCCCGAAAATCATCCACACGCACCGTGCCGGAGGCTTTCACCTCTACACCCACTAAATCTGCACCTTGTTCCAGCACGATGTCGACCTCGTGGTCATCGCGGTTGCGAAAGTGATGAAAACTGATTGGCTCAGGGTGTGCGGTGGCCTGACGGCGCAACTCCTGAAAAACATAGGTTTCCAGTAGTTGCCCCAGTAGTGGACGGTTAGCATGCAAGGCTTGGGCATCCTGGCGCAACAGCGCGCAGGCAACCCCGGTATCCCCCAGATGGAGTTTGGGCGTCCTTACCAAGCGATTGATTTGCCGCACGTGCCACGGCGGCAATAAATCCACGAGAAACACCCGCTCCAGCAAGCTCAGGTAGTCACGCACCGTTGGGCGACTCAGGCCAAACGGGCCGGCCAACTCGCTCACGTTGAACAGATGCGCCGTTTGCCCCGCCGCCAACTCAAGCAGTCGAGGCAGCACATCCAGCGCGGCAATTCTCGCCAAATCGCGCACGTCACGCTGAACCAGGGTTTGCACATAGGCCTGATACCAGGCTCGGCGACGCGGTGGTTGGCGCATCAACGCGGCCGGAAATCCACCCGCCACCACCAGGTCAGCCAGCGCCAACCCCATTCGTGTGGTGGTCACCCGGTCAAATTCGGCACGGAATAGCCGTTGCAAAAAATCAGCCGTCTGCACCCTCTGGCGCAGTTCCACTTGTGCCATAGGGTGCAGACGGATTACCTCGATGCGACCAGCCAGTGAATCGGCCAGTTTGGGTAACAGCAACACGTCGGCTGACCCCGTCAGCAAAAAACGCCCAGGCTGGCGATCACGATCCACCACCAGTTTGAGCGTCGTAAAAATTTCAGGCACCCGCTGCACCTCGTCCAGCACCATTTTGGGCGGCAAATCGGTGACGAAGCCGAGCGGGTCGGCGCGCGCGGCACGCACCAGGTTATCGTCGTCAAAACTCAGGTAGCCAAACCCGGCGGGCTCAGCCACGCTGCGCGCCAGCGTAGTCTTGCCGCATTGTCGCGGCCCCTGCAACAACACAACCGGGGTGTCTGCCAAGCTGGCTTGCAGGCTCGCCTCCGCCAAACGGAATAATGCTGGGGTGGATTGCAAAAGCGGCATAGCTGTCATCGGCTAATTGTAATTCTGTTGCACGGCTAAATGAAAACATAACTAACGGCAGATTGAAATTAACCGACTTTCTGAAGGCATGGTTACAATCGGGCCATGCTCCTTGATCTTTCCCCCGAACAGAAACGCCGTCGCCTGATTGCTTTGGCCGTTGTCGTGGCTGCGTATGTGCTGTCCTTCTTCCAGCGCTTCGCCCCGGCCGGCATCGCGCCGGACCTGGCCGCCAGTTTCCAGACGTCCGCCGCGTCGCTCGGCGTGCTGGCCGCCACCTACTTCTATGTCTACACACTGATGCAGGTACCGACCGGCATCCTCGTCGACACGCTCGGGCCGCGCCGCATCCTGTTTTTCGGTGGCATGATCGCCGGCGGAGGCAGCCTGCTGTTCGGCATGGCCACCACCCTCGACGGCGCGCTGGCCGGCCGCACGTTGATCGGATTGGGCGTGTCGGTGACCTTCATCGCCATGCTGAAGATCATTGCCGTCTGGTTCGAAGAGCAGCGCTTCGCCAGCGTGGTCGGCCTATCGATGCTGGTCGGCAATTTCGGCTCGGTGCTGGCCGGCTCGCCGCTGTCGTGGATGGCGCAATCGACCGGCTGGAGAGGCGTATTCATCGGCGTCGGCATCGTCTCGCTGGCGCTCGGCGCACTGGCCTGGCTGCTGGTGCGCGACCGGCCGCAGGGAGAGCCCGGCAGTGCCGTCGCGCCAGCGCCGACTTTCGACAGAACGGTTATTCTCACCGGCCTGTTGCGCGTGGTAAAGAATCGCGCCACCTGGCCGGCAGCCTGTGTCAATGCCGGTATTTCGGGCAGCTTCTTCGCCTTCGGCGGGCTGTGGGCGATGCCCTTTCTCACCCAGGGCATGGGGATGACACGCGACACCGCCAGCGCCCACCTGTCGCTCTACTTTGCCGGTTTCGCCGTCGGTTGCCTGCTGATCGGCACATTGTCGGATCGCATGCGCCGGCGCAAGCCAGTGGTGATCGGCAGTTCGCTCGTGCTCGCCCTGATCTGGCCGGTCTGGTTGTCCGGTCTGGCCTTGCCGCCGCTCGCGACCTATACCTTGTTCGTGCTGATGGGCCTGATGACAGCCAGCTTCACCCTCTCCTGGGCCTGCGCCAAGGAAGTCAACCCGCCGGCGCTGTCCGGCATGTCGACCTCGGTGGCGAACATGGGCGGCTTCCTGATGGGCGCCCTACTGCAGCCAGCCGTCGGCTGGGTGATGGACCAGCGCTGGAGTGGTGCGATGGCGAATGGCGTACGCCTCTACGCACCCGAGGACTACCGCTGGGGCCTGCTGCTGATCGCCATCGCCGCCTGGCTCGGCGCCATCGCCGCCTGGTTCGT
>CAZAWN010000290.1:0-2748 GCA_964488825.1 uncultured Methyloversatilis sp.
CTGCTGAAGCAAGTCGCGTCCGACGCCAAACCCGACGTATCCAAAAAATGAGCAATACTGCCGATTCACTGCAACAACTGGCCGACGCCTGCGGCATCGCCGCCGCCTATCACGACATTTGGGGTGGTCATCACTCCACCAGCGCCAGCGCGCAACGCGATCTGCTCGCCGCCATGCATCTTGACCTGTCGCGCGACCTGGCCGACTTGCTCGCCGAGCAGCAAGTCGCCGCGCGCGACGCTGCCCCGCTCCCCGCCGACGCCGTCGCTGCACGCTGCTTTCAGCCCAAGCCCTTGGCCGACGGTCGGCGCATCTGGGGGCTGAGCCTGCAGCTTTACAGCCTGCGCTCGCAGCGCAACTGGGGCTGCGGCGACTTTGGCGATCTGCTGACACTGGTGGATCAGGTGGCCGCCGCCGGCGGCGACTTCATCGGCCTCAACCCCTTGCATGCGCTGTTTCCCGACAATCCGGCGCATATCAGTCCCTACAGCCCATCGCATCGGGCGTTTCTCAACGTCCTGTATATCGACGTTGCCGCCCTCCCGGAATTCAGCCATTGCGCCGCGGCTCAGAGCCGTCATGCCAGCGCCGAGTTTCAAATGCAACTGGCTGCCTTGCGCGCCACGGAGTGCGTCGATTTTGTCGGTGTCGCGCAGGCGAAATTCGCCCTCCTGCCCCTACTGTTCAATCAATTCCAACAGACCGGCGGCGCACGCGCCCAAGCGTTTGCCGCCTGGCGCGATGAACAAGGCGAGTCGCTCACCCGCTTCGCCCGCTATGAAGCGCTGCAGGCTCATTTCCGCATCACGCAAAACGCCTGGGGGTGGCCGGCCTGGCCGGAAGACTATCGCGATCCCGCTTCCCCCAGCGTCACCGCGTTTGCCGAAGTGCATGCCGATACAGTGGATTACCGCGCCTGGCTGCAGTGGGTCGCTGCGACCCAGTTGGCCGCGGCGGCCGCACGGGCGGACGCGCTCGGCATGACCATCGGCTTGTATCAAGATCTGGCCGTCGGCGCCAACACCGGCGGCGCCGAGGTATGGACCTGGCAGTCCGTGTTTGCCATCGCCAATGGCGGCGCCAGCACTGGCGCCCCGCCCGACGAACTCAATCTGCTTGGCCAGGATTGGGGTCTGCCGCCCTTCGTGCCACAGCACCTGCGCGCCGTCGGCTACCAACCGTTCATCGACATCCTGCGTGCCAACATGCAGTACGCCGGCGCGCTGCGCATCGACCATGTGATGGGTCTGATGCGGCTGTTCTGGGTGCCGCCCGACACGCCGGCCACCGAAGGCGCCTATGTGCATTACCCGTTTGACGACCTGCTCGGCCTGGTCGCCCGTGAAAGCCTGCACCATCAATGCCTGGTGATCGGCGAAGACCTGGGCACCGTGCCGGACGGTTTCCGCGAGCGTCTGTTCGAAGCCGGCGTGCTGTCCTACCATCCACTGATGTTCGAACGCTACCCGGACGGCCAGTTTCGTCTCCCCGCCGACATGCCGCGCCAGGCGCTTGTCGCCGCCGGCACCCACGACCTGCCGACGCTTTCCGGCTTCTGGCGCGGCGTCGATCTCGATGTCCGCACCCGCTTGATGCTCTTCCCCAGCGACGCCCTGCGACAACGCCTTATCGCCGAGCGCGACTGGGATCGCGGTCGACTGCTTTGGGCGCTGGAGCGCGAAGGCCTGTTGCCCGAGGGTGTCAGCAAGGATCAGACGCTCCTGCCGGAACTCACCGAAGCCGTGGTTGCCGCCATCCACGCCTATCTGGCGCGCAGCCCGGCGATGCTGCTGGTCGTTCAACCCGAAGACCTGTTCGGGCTGAGCGAGCAAATCAATGTGCCCGGCACCCTGGAAGACCAGCACCCCAACTGGCAACGCAAGCTGCCACTGCCCATCGAAGCCTGGGCGAGCGACGCCAGCTTCTCCCGCAATATTGCCGCGCTGCACGCCGAACGACCGAAATGAAGCTGACGCCAGCGGAATTCCGCGCCTGGCCGCACAAGAAAATCACCCTGCTCGGCATGTCCGGCGTCGGCAAGACCTGGCTGTCGTCGCTGCTGCGTCGCCACGACTGGTTCCATTACTCGGCCGATTTCCGCATCGGCAAGCGCTACCTCGACGAAACCATCCTCGACCTGATCAAGCAGCAGGCGATGCAGGTCCCCTTCCTGCGCGATCTGCTGCGCCGCGACTGGATCGACATCAAGAACAACATCCAGATCGACGACCTTGGCCCGGTACTGACCTTCGTCGGCAAACTCGGCGACCCGTCGCGCGGCGGCATTCCCCTCGCCGAATTCAGCCGCCGTCAGGCGCAGTATCGCGAAGCGGAAATCGCCGCGATGCACGACGTGCCGGCCTTCGTGCAAAAAGCCCAGGATATTTACGGCTACGCCCACTTCGTCAATGACGTCGGCGGCAGCCTCTGCGAACTCGACGACCCGGCCGTGATCGATCTGCTGGTCCACCACACCCTGATCCTTTACCTGCAAGTCACCACCCCGGAGGAGGAAGCCGAACTGATCCGCCGCGCCCAGAGCGACCCCAAGCCGCTCTACTTCCGCCCCGCCTTCCTCACCGAATACCTGCCGCAGTTCCTTGCCGAGCGAAACATCGCCGACATCACCGCCGCCGACCCTGACGACTTCACGCGCTGGGTGTTCCCGCACCTCTTCCATGCGCGCATCCCCCGCTACGCCGCCATCGCCCAACCGCACGGCTACACCGTCACCTCGCACGAAGTCGC
>CAZAWN010000291.1:0-2733 GCA_964488825.1 uncultured Methyloversatilis sp.
AGCGCATAAATGCTTTCCGCCAGGCTCGGAAAACCGCCGACCGCCAGCGCACCGACGCCACCACTAGCCGACAACACCAGCTTGGGATATAGATCGGCCCGCGCCGAACCCAGGCTGGCCGCCGCCGCGCTGACTTCGGTTTGTGCCAGACGCAAATCGGGACGTTGCGCCAATAAATCGGCCGGCAGCAGGTTGGGCATGGCCATCGCTTGTTTCGGCAACTGGCCGACAGCCGCCAAGCGGTTTCCCAGGCTTTCCGGCGGCTCGCCCAATAACACGCCCAAACGATGGATCAGGTTTTGCTCGGCGTTGGCCAGTCCCGGCAGCGTCGCTTCGGTGCCCTGCAGCAAGGTTTGCTGACGAGCAAGGTCAGCCTCGTTAGCCAGTCCGGCTTTAACAAATGCCTGTAAAGTCCTCAGCCGTTCGCGTTGCAGGGCTATATTGCTTTGCAAAATGCCGGTACGTTGCTGCACGCCGCGCAGCTGCAGATAATTGGTCGCTACCTGGGCCAGCAAACCGACTTGCGCATCATGCAAGCCTTCCTTGCTGCCTTCGGCCTGCGCGGCGGCGGCTTCCGCTTCCAGATGCCGGCTACCGAACAAGTCGATTTCCCAGCGCGCCGCCAATCCGCCGCTGACGGCATCGGCGGTAGGCGTAATCAATTTGATGCCTTGCCCGCTCGGCACGCCAACGATGCGGTCGATGCGTTTTTCCCGGCCGCCGGAGAGTGAGAAATCCAGGCTGGGATACAGCGCCGCTTCGGCGACGGTCACCATCGCATTGGCTTCGCGGACGCGAGCGGTGGCGATCTTGAGATCGTGGTTGGCGGCCAAGGCTTTGTCTATCAACTCGTTCAGCAAGGGATCGTTGAAACCTTGCCACCAAGTCTTCAGGTCAACCGCATCGGTGACTTGAGCATTGGCCGCGTGTTGCCAGTTTGCCGGCCTATTGAGCGCTACTTGGTCGTCGACACGGGTCGGCGTACAGGCGATTAGACCAGCCAGGGACAGTATGGTTAGTGGTGTTAAATATCGATTATTCATTGTAAATCTCCGTGGGCGCCGCGTAGGTTACGCACTGCGTACCTTCTTGGGCTTTAACAATCGCAGAGTTTTATAAGGTACGCAATGCCTACCCTACCGCTATTTTTTCTCCCCTCTTTGGAAAAGACGACTGCATGGAGCAGTTGCCGAGGGGCTGGGGGAGATTTTTCAAATAAATCCCCCACAATCCCCCTTTTTCAAAGGGGGAAGAATCGTTGACTCAATGGCTTTACCATCAGGAAGGGTCTTTATGACGCGACCTCCTCCCGTGCACGCTCCACCCTGAACCACGCCGCATACAACGCCGGCAGGAAGAACACCGTCAACACAGTCGCCACCGTCAGCCCGCCCATAATGGCGATAGCCTGCGGGCCAAAGAAATCGTTGCGCGACAAGGGTATCATCGCCAGGATGGCCGCCGCAGCGGTCAGCATGATCGGCCGGAAACGCCGCACCGTCGATTCGACGATGGCCGACCAGGTGTCGAGCCCCGATTTTTCGTCCTGATCGATCTGATCCACCAAAATCACCGAGTTGCGCATGATCATGCCGGCCAGCGCCAGGATGCCGAGCAAGGCCACGAAGCCAAACGGCGCCCGGAACAACAGCAATGCGAAGGCTGCGCCGATCACGCCCAGCGGCGCGGTGCTGAACACCATGAACGTCCTGGACAGGTTCTGCAACTGCATCATCAACAAGATCAGCGTGACGATCAGCACCAGCGGAATCCAGATCAGGATCGACTTTTGCGCGTTCACTGCGTCTTCCTTGGAACCGCCGGTTTCGATGAAATAACCGACCGGCAGGCTATCCTGTATCGGTTTAAGTTTCGGGACGATTTCCGCCGCCACGTCCGGGGCCATCTTGCCGTCGGCCACGTCGGCCCGCACCGAGATGGCCGGGAAGCGGTTACGCCGCCAACGCACACCGTCCTCGAACACGGTCTCGAATTTGACGAACTGGGACAGCGGTACCGACTTGCCATTGGCCGTGCGCACCGCAATGTCCGGCAATTCGTCGGCGGCGGTTCGCAATTCGGGGCTGGCCCGCCAGACGATGTCGATCAATTTATCCTGCTCGCGCAATTGCCCGACCGGGATGCCGGCGTAATGCGCCTGCAAGGCTTGCGACAGGCTGGCCGTCGACACGCCCAAGGCCCGGGCCTTGTCCTGATCCAACATCAGGCGGAACGACGGCATGCGCTCATGCCAGTCGTCGTTGACGTCCACGGTGCCGGGATGGTTGCGCACGACCTCGGCCACTCGCTCGGCGATGCTACGCACGATATTGGGGTTTTCGCCGAGCACCCTGAACGCCAACGGATAATCCATCGGCGGCCCGACATTCAGCCGCTTCACCCGGCCTCTGACGTTCGGAAAATCCGTCGCCAGAATCTGCCGGACGCGCTGCATCACCCGTTCGCGGGCCACGTTATCCTTGGTCATCACCACCAATTCGGCCAGATTGGTATTCGCCAATTGCTGCACGATTAACATAAAAAACCTCGGCGTGCCGCTGCCAACATAGCTAGCGACGTGTTCCACGTCCTCGTCCTTAGCCAGTAAAGCTTCCATGTGGCTGGCGGCGGCTTCGGTCTGTTCAAAGGCGCTGCCTTCCGGCAGCCACAGGTCGACAATGACTTCCGGGCGGTTGGACAGCGGGAAGAACTGTTCGGGGACGTGGGTTAAAG
>CAZAWN010000292.1:0-2727 GCA_964488825.1 uncultured Methyloversatilis sp.
TGTATTCGAGCACGTCGAGCGGGGTGGCCGGGTTGAAGACCAGGCCGGCCTTGCAGCCGCATTCCTTGATCAGGCCGATGGTGCGGTCAACATGCTCGGAGGCTTCCGGGTGGAAGGTGATGTAGGTGGCGCCGGCCTTGGCAAAGTCGGGGATGATGCGATCCACCGGTTTGACCATCAGATGCACGTCGATCGGCGCGGTAACGCCGTGCTTGCGTAGTGCTTCGCAGACCAGCGGGCCGATGGTCAGGTTCGGCACGTAATGGTTGTCCATCACGTCGAAGTGAACGATATCGGCGCCGGCGGCCAGTACGTTGTCGACTTCCTCGCCCAGCCGGGCGAAATTGGCGGACAGAATGGACGGGGCGATGCGAAAGTTGGGCTGGGCCATGACCGGTCTCCTCGACAGGGTGATTTAGAATGAACCGATTGTAGCGAGGCCGTCTATCAGGTCGGCTAATATTTTCTGATAACAGGTATAAGCAATGGCCGAGACAAAGAAGTACGCAATCGAAGTGACAGTGGAAACCCAGTTTCTGCCCGAACAATCCGACCCGGCCGACGAACGCTATCTGTTCGCCTACCGCATCCGCGTCGCCAATACCGGCACGGTGGCCGCCCAGTTGATTTCACGCCACTGGATCATTACCGATGCCGAAGGCAAGATCGAGGAAGTGCGCGGCCTCGGCGTGGTCGGCAAACAGCCGCTGTTGCAGCCGGGCGAGGGTTTCGAATACTCCAGCGGCTGCCCTTTGCCGACGCCGGTCGGCACGATGAAGGGCACATACCAGATGGTCGCCGAAGACGGCACGCGCTTCGACGTACCGATTTCAGAGTTCGTGCTGGCGGTGCCGCGTACCTTGCATTGAAAGTCGGGGCCTTACTTCGGTCTCGCCAAAAACGGGTTCAGCACCTGCACGTCAAAATGCTTGAAGTCAGCCGTGTTGCGGGTGACGACGACAAGATGGTTCGCCAGCGCCGTAGCGGCGATCATTGCATCTTCGTATAGGGTATCCGAGGCACGATGCATCAGGCGGGCCCAGCCGCGAAAGATGCCGGCATCCATCGGGATGACGTTGTAGGAATTGGCTACGAGTTCCAGCCAACGCTCGATTTCGTCGGCTTTGCCAGCATCTTGTTCGCGCGTTAATTCGATGCCGGATTGAATTTCGCCGATGCTGACCGCCGACAAATACAGATCGGTATCGGGTATGTCTCTGAGCCACTGAACGACCGCCCCGTGGGGCTTGGGTTTGCGCAGTTCGGAGACAACGTTGGTGTCGAGAAGATACACGGCCAGGTCACTCCAGCACGAGTGGCGTGCGACGGCGTGCGCGGCCTCTCTCGGGGGCCAGGTTTGCGGTACGCGCGGCATCCTGCAACAGCAATTCTTTGAGCGATGGTTTGGCGGCAAGCTGAAGGCGACGCCATTCGGTGGCGGAAATCAGCACCGCCGTTTCGGCGCCGCGACGGGTTACCATCTGTGGGCCGGCGGCGAGACAGGTTTCCAGAAACTCGCTGAAGCGTGCCTTGGCGTCTTGGACAGGCCAGGTTTGCATGGCTGCTCTCCCTCTTGATCTGACTAGAATGCTGACTATCTTAGCATCGGTGAGTCCGGCACCGATTCGATCAAACTTTCATAATGGGAGGGTGCGATGCACGAGCGCTTCGGCTTCAAGCGGCGAGAGCTTCTTCCATGGCAAAGGAAGCAGTCCCGGTACGCTCCGGCGATAGTCGCGATAAACGTCGCCGAAATGCGCTTCGAGCTTGCGTTCTTCGAGTCGCGAGCCGATGACGAAATACAGGGTGATCGCCAGCGCCGAGACGAGCAGCGGGGCGTTCATGTCGCGCGTCCAGATCAGCAGCAGGCCAAGGGCGTACCACGGGTGACGCACGTAGCAATGCAGTGGCGAGATGCAGAAGCCATCGTGTTCGACAGCATCGCGGCGTTTCTCGCGCAGCGGCTTGAGGCCGAGAAATTCGCCCATGTCGTAAGTGCCGCTGGATAGCCAGAAGCCGACCAGCGTGGCAAGCGCCAGGCCGTTGGCGAGCCAGGCGCCGATCCCCGTCCAGCGCCACAGCCAGTCGCCCGGAATGACGTAGCTTGCCCAGATGAGCGGCAAGACCAGGACGATGGACTGGAGGTTGAAGATTATCCGGTACCAGGGCGCGAGACCGGGCCAGCGGCGCGTCACCCATGCCTTGACGGAGAGCGCCGCAAGCAGCGAGTGCAGGGCGGCGTAGGCAAGCCAGCCGCTGGCCAGCAGGATCAGATCCATGGGCGGCAGGCACGTCGCGACCGGGTTTCCGGCACACGGCGAGGGATGAAAAACGGTGGGATAATGGCTCGGCCTTCCTGGGGAAAAGAACGATGGGCAAAAAAACTTCTGCGAAGATTCTGCTGGTCGACGACAGCGATATTACCCGTACCCTCTTGCGCGGCATTTTGCGCAATGCCGACTACGAGGTTGTTGGCGAGGCGCGCGACGCAAATCAGGGCGTCGACATGGCCCAGCGCTTGCGTCCGGACATTATTTTTCTGGACATTGAAATGCCCGGAACGAGCGGCATCGACGCGCTTCCCCGCTTCCGCGAAGTGTTGCCCGAAGGCGCAGTACTGATGGTCACCGGCCATACCGAGCGCGATATGGTCAAGGCTGCCATCGAGGGCGGCGCACGCGCCTATATCGTCAAGCCGTTCAACGCCGCCAAGGTGCTCGATACCAT
>CAZAWN010000293.1:0-2721 GCA_964488825.1 uncultured Methyloversatilis sp.
ACGGCGAACTGGCGCGCGGCATTGCGGCGGCGATTTCGGCCGAAGCGAGGCCGGATCGACGCTACAGCTTCATGGAGTTCTGCGGCGGCCACACGCACGCGATTTCGCGTTACGGCGTTTCCGATCTGCTGCCGTCCAACGTGCGCATGATCCACGGGCCGGGTTGTCCGGTCTGCGTGCTGCCGATCGGGCGTGTGGATATGGCGATCCGTCTGGCGCTGGAGCATGGGGTCATTCTTTGCTCCTACGGCGATTGCCTGCGCGTGCCCGCATCCGACGGCCTGTCGCTGCTCAAGGCCAAGTCGCGTGGCGGCGACGTGCGCATGGTGTATTCCGGGGCCGACGCGCTGCGCATCGCGCAGGAGAGTCCGGCGCGGCAGGTGGTGTTCTTCGCCATCGGCTTCGAGACGACCACGCCGCCGACGGCGGTGGTGATCCGGCAGGCCGCTGCCCTGGGCCTCACGAATTTCAGCGTGCTGTGCTGCCATGTGCTGACGCCTTCGGCGATTGCCAGCATTCTCGAATCACCCGAGGTGCGGCGCTGGGGCACGGTGCCGCTCGACGGCTTCGTCGGTCCGGCGCATGTGTCGACGATCATCGGCAGCCAGCCCTACGAGTTCTTCGCCGAGGAGTACCGCAAGCCGGTGGTGATTGCCGGCTTCGAGCCGCTCGATGTGATGCAGGCGATTTTGATGCTGGTGCGTCAGGTGAATGAGGGGCGTTGCGAGGTTGAGAACGAATTCACGCGCGCTGTGACGCCAGAGGGCAACCGCAAGGCACAGGACCTCGTGGCTGAAATCTTTGAACTGCGCCGTGCCTTCGAATGGCGCGGCATGGGTACCATCCCCTACTCGGCGCTGGCGATACGGCAGCGCTATGCCGATTTCGACGCCGAGCGGCGCTTCGGCCTGGAGTATCGCGCGGTGCCCGATCACAAGGCCTGCGATTGCGGCGCGATCCTGCGCGGCGTGAAGCAGCCGCGCGACTGCAAGCTATTCGGCAATGTGTGCACGCCGGAGAATCCCATCGGCTCGTGCATGGTGTCGTCGGAAGGCGCCTGCGCCGCCTATTACACCTACGGTCGGCATAAGGAAGTGGCGTGAGAATCCTCCTGCTCACCCATAGCTTCAACAGCCTGACGCAGCGCCTGCATGCAGAACTTACTGCATTGGGTCACGAAATTTCGGTCGAATTCGATATTGCCGATAGCGTGAGCGAGGAGGCCGTCGCGCTCTGGCAGCCCGACCTGATTCTCGCGCCTTTTCTAAAGCGGGCGATTCCTGAATCCATCTGGAGCCGTCACCTGTGCTGGATCGTCCATCCCGGCATCGTCGGTGACCGCGGTCCGTCGGCGCTCGATTGGGCGATCATGAACGGCGAGACATCATGGGGCGTGACAGTGCTGCAGGCCGAGGCGGAAATGGATGCCGGTCCCGTCTGGGCAACGGCGAGTTTTCCGCTGCGCCGCACCACTAAAGCCAGCCTCTACCGCCGCGAGCTCACCGAAGCGGCGCTGGTCGCTGTCAAGGAAGCGCTGGAAAAACTGGCGCGCGGCGAAGCGCCTGTGCCGCTCGCCGGGTATCCGAATGCGCGTGGGCAACTGCGTCCGGTGATGAAACAGTCCGACCGCGCCATCGACTGGCGGCGTGATGATACGGCGACCATCCTGCGCAAGATCGATGCGGCGGACGGTTTTCCCGGCGTGGCGGATACCTTGTTCGGCCAGGCTTGCCATCTTTACGATGCTTGTCCCGAAGAGCGCCTGCGCGGTGACGCGGGCACTCTCATTGCCCGCCGTGAAACGGCGCTGTGTCGCGCCACCCTCGACGGCGCGGTATGGATCGGCCACGTCAAGCGCCCGGACGGTTTCAAGTTGCCGGCGACGCTTGCCTTTGCCGCCGAGTGCGCCGACGTGCCGGAGGCGCCGCGGGCGGATTGGTTTGCCGCCGATCATGCCACCTGGCAGGATATAGGGTACGAAGAGGCCGAGGGCGTAGGCTTCCTGCATTTCGACTTTTACAACGGTGCGATGGGCACGCGCCAGTGCGAGCGACTGACCGAGGCCTTTCGCTGGGCGGCCAGTCGTCCGACCAGGGTCATCGTGCTGATGGGCGGGCGCGACTTCTGGTCGAACGGCATCCACCTGAATCTGATCGAGCACGCTGCCAGCCCCGCCGACGAATCCTGGGCCAACATCAACGCCATCGACGATCTGGCCGAGGCGATCATCCGCTGCGAAACGCACCTGACCGTGGCCGCGCTTGGCGGCAATCTTGGTGCCGGCGGCTGCTTTCTGGCGCGCGCCTGCGACCGTGTCTGGGCGCGTGAGGGCGTGGTGCTCAATCCGCACTACAAGAACATGGGCAACCTCTACGGTTCCGAATTCTGGACCTACCTCCTGCCGCCGCGCGTGGGTGCGGAGGGGGCTGCGGCGATCATGCGTCATCGCCTGCCGATGCTGGTCGACGAAGCGGTGCAATCCGGCTTCTACGATGCCGTCCTGCCAGCGCCGACTTTCGAAGTCGATGTCGCGCGGCGGGCGATGGAAATGGCGGCGGGTTTCGACGCCGCCATCGCCGCCAAGCGCACGCAGCGTGCCAAAGACGAGCAAGAGAAACCGCTCGCCGCCTATCGCGCCGAAGAACTGGCGCGCATGCGGCGTAACTTCTACGGCTTCGATCCGAGCTACCACGTCGCACGCTGGCATTTCGTCGCCAAGTC
>CAZAWN010000294.1:0-2709 GCA_964488825.1 uncultured Methyloversatilis sp.
GGTCTCGACGTGGTGATGGATCGCTGTCCGAAAATCGAGCTTGCGCGCTTGTGCGGGTAGACTGCGCCCCCGCCGTCGTTCGTTAACCTCATCCAGCCAAAGGGATTTCAGTGCTCGCCGCCAACAACATCACCATGCAGTTCGGGGCCAAGCCCCTGTTCGAAAACGTCTCCATCAAGTTCGGCGAGGGCAACCGCTACGGCCTGATCGGCGCCAACGGTTCCGGAAAATCCACCTTCATGAAGATTCTTGCTGGCGTGCTGGAGCCCTCGGCCGGCAATGTCAGCCTCGATGCCCACGAGCGCATGGCCTTCCTGCGCCAGGACCAGTTTGCTTACGAGGACGTGCGCGTGCTCGACGTGGTGATGATGGGTCACGAAGCGATGTGGGCCTGCATGCAGGAAAAGGATGCCATCTACGCCAACCCGGACGCGACCGAAGACGATTACATGCATGCGGCGGAACTCGAATCCCACTTCGCCGAATACGACGGCTACACCGCCGAGTCGCGCGCCGGCGAACTGTTGCTGGGCGTCGGTATCCCGACGGAGCAGCACAACGGCCCGATGCGCGAAGTGGCGCCGGGCTGGAAGCTCCGCGTGCTGCTGGTGCAGGCGCTGTTTGCCAACCCCGACATCCTGCTGCTCGACGAACCGACCAACAACCTTGACATCAATACCATCCGCTGGCTGGAAGACGTGATCAACGCGCGCGAGAGCACGATGATCATCATCTCGCACGATCGCCACTTCCTGAATCAAGTCTGCACCCACATGGCCGACCTGGACTACGGCAAGATCACCGTCTATCCCGGCAACTACGACGACTTCATGGAAGCTTCGACGCAGGCACGGGCGCGCCAGTCGGCGGCGAACGCCAAGGCCAAGGAAAAGGTCGCCGACCTGCAAAGCTTCGTGCGCCGCTTCTCGGCCAACGCCTCGAAGGCGCGGCAGGCCACCTCGCGCGCCAAACAGATCGAGAAGATCAAGATCGAGGACATCAAGCCCTCCTCGCGCCAGTATCCGTGGATTGGCTTCGACTACAACCCCAAGGAAAAGCTGCACCGCCGCGCCGTCGAGGCGGAAAACCTCTGCTTCAGCTATGTTGCCGGCACGCCGGTCATCGAGAATTTCTTCACCGCCATCGACGCCGGCGAGAAAGTAGCCATCATCGGCGAGAACGGCGTCGGCAAGACCACCCTGCTACGCTTGTTGTCCGGGGAAGCGCTGGCGGGCCTGGCGCCTACCCACGGTCAGATCAAGTGGGCTGAAAAAGCCCGCCCCGGCTATTTCGCACAAGACCACGCCACCGATTTCGCCGACGACCTGAGCCTGACCGACTGGATGGGCCGCTGGGTGCGCGAGGGAGGCTACGAAGGCAACGATGTCGAAACCCTGATCCGCGGCACCCTGGGGCGCTTGCTGTTCTCCGGCGATGAAGTGCAGAAGTCGGTGAAGGTGATTTCCGGCGGCGAGCAGGGTCGCATGCTGTTCGGCAAGCTGATCCTGCTGAAGAACAACGTGCTGCTGATGGACGAACCGACCAACCACCTCGACATGGAATCCATCGAGTCCTTGAACAACGCGCTGGAGAAATATCCGGGCACGCTAATCTTCGTTTCGCACGACCGCGAATTCGTCTCATCGCTCGCCACGCGTATCCTCGAGATCAAGACCTCCGGCGAAATTGTCGATTACCACGGCAACTACGAGGAGTATCTCGCCAGCCAGGGCGTGGCGTAGGCATCAGCCGAGCCGGCCCAACTGGGCGACGAGTTTCTCTCTGAGACTGTTGAAACTTTCCAACCGCTCGCGTTCCTGCGCCACGACGGCAGCGGGGGCGCGGGCGACAAAGCTCTCGGTAGAGAGCTTTTTTTCCGCCTTGGCGATCTCGCCCTCGATGCGGGCAAGTTCCTTGCCGAGGCGTTCCTTCTCTGCGGCGACGTCGATCTCGATCTTCAGCATCAGTCGGTAGTTGCCGACGATCTGCACCGGGGCATCCGAATCGGGCAGGGTGTCGGCAACCGCGACTTCCGAGAGCTTCCCGAGTACGGCGAGGTAGGGAGCATAGTCTTTGAGCGCCGCATCGCCGGCGCCAACCAGCGGAACTTTCTGCGCCGGCGAGATATTCATCTCGCCGCGCAGACTACGACAGGCGGTAACCAGCGACTTGAGGGTGGCGATCCAGGCTTCGGCGGCTGCGTTGCAGCGCGTCGGGTCGGCCTGCGGGTAGGTTTGGAGCATCAGGCTTGCCGTCGCGCCAGCGCCGACTTTGCCTGCGACAGGCGCGACGGTCTGCCAGAGCTCTTCGGTGATGAAGGGAATCAGCGGATGGGCGAGGCGCAGAACCGTTTCAAGCACGCGCACCAGGGTGCGGCGCGTGGCCCGTTGCTGCGCCTCGTTGCCAGCCTGCATCTGCACCTTGGCGAGTTCGACATACCAATCGCAATATTCGTCCCAGACAAATTCGTAGATGGCCTTGGCGAGCAGATCGAAGCGGTAGTCGGCGAAATGCTTCGCCACCTCGGTTTCCAGGCGCTGCAGCAGGCTGACAATCCACTGGTCGGCGGGCGAGAACTCAAGCGGCAGGCTTTCGTCGAGGCCAACGTCCTTGCCCTCGCAGTTCATCAGCACGAAGCGCGTGGCGTTCCACAACTTGTTGCAGAAATTGCGGTAACCCTCGCAGCGCTGCATGTCGAACTTGATGTCG
>CAZAWN010000295.1:0-2701 GCA_964488825.1 uncultured Methyloversatilis sp.
GCACCTTCAAGGTCGGCGACTTTGCCAAGGTGACGCGCGGCTATATCGATCCCGCGGAATTCAAGATGCGCTTCAACGGCAAACCGGCCCTCGGCCTTGGCGTGACGATGAACAAGCAAGGCAACGTGATAGACCTGGGAAAAACCTTGGAAGACACACTGGCCGGCATCAAAAACGAGTTGCCGTTAGGTCTGGACGTGGAGCCGGTCGCCAATCAAGCGCAAGTCGTTAAAAACCAGATGGCGGAATTCGGCCAAACTTTCTTCGAAGCCCTGGCCACCGTGTTGGTGGTTAGCTTCCTGAGCCTGGGCTGGCGCACCGGTTCCGTGGTGGCGCTGACCGTGCCGCTGGTGCTGGCCGCCACCTTGTTGGTCATGCTGCTGTGCGGCATCGATCTGCAACGGATTTCCTTGGGCGCTTTGATTCTGGCGCTGGGCCTGCTGGTGGACGATGCGATGATTGCCGTCGAGATGATGGCCCGCAAGCTGGAAGAAGGTTGGGACCGGATGCGCGCCGCGACCTATGCGTATACTGCCACCGCCTTTCCGATGCTGACCGGTACCTTGATCACCATCGCCGGTTTCCTGCCGGTGGGTTTGGCGCAATCCTCGGCCGGTGAATATACCGTGGCGATTTTTCAGGTGGTCGGCATTTCGCTGATACTGTCCTGGATAGGCGCGGTGGTGTTCACCCCGTATTTGGGATTTTTGATCCTCAAGGTGCATGCCAACGCCGACGGCCCGATCCACGATTTGTTCGATACACCGTTCTACAACCGTTTGCGGCGTTGGGTGGATGCCTGCGTAGCGCACCGTAAGAAAGTCATTATCGCCACGCTGGCGCTGTTCGGTCTCGGTGTTGTGGCTTTAACCCTTGTCCCCGAACAGTTCTTCCCGTTGTCCAACCGCCCGGAAGTCATCGTCAATCTGTGGCTGCCGGAGGGCAGTGCCTTCGAGCAAACCGAAGCCGCCGCCAAGCGGATGGAAGCGCTGTTAGCCAAGGATGAAGACGTAGAACATGTCGCCAGTTATATCGGCAGCGGCACGCCAAGGTTTTTCATGTTGATCGTGCAGCAACTGGCGAATACCAATCTCGTGGAATTGGTGGTGATGACCAAGGATAACAAGGCGCGCGAACGGGTGATGCAGCGCGTCCGGCAGATTCTTGAGACGGATTTTCCGAATGTCAGAGGCCGGGTGAAGCGCCTCAATGTCGGGCCGCCGATGGATTATCCGTTGGCGTTCCGGGTGCTCGGCGAAAACCCCAACATCGTACGCGGTATTGCCGAGCGAGTGGCCGAAGTCGTGCGTAACCATCCCGGCACCGTGGATGTCAACGACGATTGGCATGACCGCATGCCTTCGTTCCGCCTAATGTTGGATCAGGACAAGGCACGCGCTCTCGGTGTGTCGACGGCCAGCTTGTCGCAAGCCTTGCAGGCGCATTACGCCGGCATCCCGGTCGGACAATTGCGCGAGCTGGATAAATTGATCGACATCGTCTGGCGGGCCAGTCCCGAATTGCGTACCGCCGCCGACGAATTGCCGGACGTTGCGGTGCGCACGGCTAATGGCAAGTCGGTATCGCTGTCGCAGTTCGTCAAATTCGAGACCGTATTCGAGGACGGCGTGCGTTGGCGGCGCAACCGTTTCCCAACCATCTCGGTACGCGCCGACGTGGCCGACGGCAAGATGGCCCCGGACGTGGCGGCGGAAATCGTCCCGAAACTTAAACCGATACAGGATAGCCTGCCGGTCGGTTATTTCATCGAAACCGGCGGTTCCAAGGAAGACGCAGTGAACGCGCAAAAGTCGATCCTGATCTGGATTCCGCTGGTGCTGATCGTCACGCTGATCTTGTTGATGATGCAGTTGCAGAACCTGTCCAGGACGTTCATGGTGTTCAGCACCGCCCCACTGGGCGTGATCGGCGCCGCTTTCGCCTTGCTGTTGTTCAGAGCGCCGTTCGGCTTCGTGGCCTTGCTCGGTATCCTGGCGCTGGCTGGCATGATCATGCGCAACTCGGTAATCCTGGTGGATCAGATCGATCAGGACGAACAGTCGGGACTCGACACTTGGTCGGCTATCGTCGAATCGACGGTGCGGCGGTTTCGGCCGATCATGCTGACTGCGGCGGCGGCCATCCTGGCGATGATACCGCTATCGCGCAACGATTTCTTCGGCCCGCAGGCCATTGCCATCATGGGTGGCCTGACGGTGGCGACTGTGTTGACGGTTTTCTTCCTGCCGGCGTTGTATGCGGCTTGGTTCAGGGTGGAGAGAGCCGGCTGATGCAATATAAAGAACGCGAGGGTACGCATTGCGTACCTTATAAAACCTCTGCAATTGTTAAAGCCCAAGAAGGTACGCAGTGCGTACCCTACGTGGCGCCAACGGAGTTTTACAATGAATAATCGATATTTAACACCACTAACCATACTGTCCTTGGCTGGTCTAATCGCCTGTACGCCAACCCGCGTCGGAGACCAGGTAGTGCTCAACAGACCGGCAACATGGCAACACGCGGCCAATGCTCAAGTCACCGATACGGTTGACTTGAAGACTTGGTGGCAAGGTTTCAACGATCCCTTGTTAAATGAATTGATAGACAAAGCCTTGGCCGCCAACCACGATCTCAAGATCGCCACCGCTCGGGTCCGCGAAGCCAATGCGATGGTCACCGTCGCCGAAGCGGCGCTGTA
>CAZAWN010000296.1:0-2690 GCA_964488825.1 uncultured Methyloversatilis sp.
TCAGAAAGCAGGTTGCTGACGAAACAGCGATCGATCTTCAGCGTATCGACACCGAACCGCTTCAGCGCCGCGAGGCTGGAACTGCCGCTGCCGTAGTCGTCGATCGCCAGGCGCAGTCCTAACGTCTTGAGCTGAGCCAGACAGCGGCGCACCGCCTCGCTGCCCTCGGCAAGCACCGCCTCGCCGAACTCCAGTTCAAGCCCGGCCGCATCGGCGCCGGATACCGCAAGCGCGCTGCGTAGGCCAACCTCGACGTCACCGCGACGGAACTGGATTGGCGAGACGTTGACCGACAGCAACAGCGTGCGCCGGCCGGCCGCCTGCCAGCGCGCCAGTTCTCGACAGGCTTCCTGCAGGACCCAATCTCCAAGTGGAACGATCAGTCCGCTGTGTTCGGCGGCCGCAATGAACTGTCCAGCCTCGAGCACGCCTTCGCCGGGAACGCGCCAGCGCAGCAAGGCCTCACCGCCGATCACGCGGCCGCCGGCAAGCTCCACCACCGGCTGGAAGTAAAGTTCGAACTCCTGCCGCCCCATGGCTTCGCGCAGCCGGGAATGCAGGTCCAGACGCTCGCGGGCGGCGACGTTCATCGGCTGGGTGTGGAAGCGGAAGGCGTTGCGACCGGCCTCCTTGGCGTGATACATCGCGATGTCGGCCTTCTTCAGCAACTCGTCGAACCCGGCGCCATCTTCCGGGTACACCGCAATGCCGATCGAAGCGGAAATGCTGGCCTCATGGCCTTCGATGTGAAAAGGTTCCGCCAGCGTCACCATGATCTTGGCCGCCACCTGTGCCGGAACCTGTGAGTCCTGCAGATCGTTGAGCACGACGAGGAACTCGTCACCGCCGTGGCGGCTGATGGTGTCGGATTCGCGTACGCAAGACTGCAGCCGCTGCGCCGCCTCGCGCAGCAGTATGTCGCCTACCGGGTGCCCGTAGGAATCATTGACCGCCTTGAACCGGTCGAGATCGACGAACAGCAGTGCGATCTTGCGCCCGCTGCGCTCGCCATGAACGATGGCCTGTTCCATCCGGTCCTTGAGCAGAAGGCGGTTGGGCAATCCGGTCAGGGTGTCGTGGTGAGCCAGGTATTCGATCCTGGCTTCAACCGCCTTGCGCTCACTGATGTCGGAAAAAATGCCGACGTAATGGGTGATCTCGCCCAGCTCATCGCGTACCGAAGAAATCCCCAGCCAGCCGGGATAGACCTCGCCATTGCGGCGACGGTTCCAGATTTCCCCCTGCCAGTAACCAGTGGCACGCAAGGTACGCCACATATCGTCGAAGAATTCGGGGCTGTGCCGTCCGGAGGCGAGCAGGCTGACATTGCGCCCCGCGACTTCCTCGACGGCATAGCCGGTCACGGTGGAAAAAGCCCGGTTGCCCGATATCAATTTGCCATCGGGAGTGGTGATCATGATGGCCTCGCCACTGCTTTCGAATACCTTGGCGGCCAGGCGCAGTTCCTCCTCGGCCTGACGCTGGCGGGTGTGGTCGCGCGTGGTGCCCTCGCCCCCGACAACCTTGCCCTGGGCATCGAGAATGAAATGCGCCGTGGTCAGCACCCACAGCTCGCGGCCATCCTTGTGCCGCAGGCGCGACTGGCCGCCGACAATATGACCGCCGTTGGCGCGCATGCGCGCTAGGAAGTCGTCGCGATCGCTTTGCGAGCAATAGAGGTCCGCCAGTCGCCGGCCGACGACCTCCTCAACCGTGTAACCCAGCAACTGCTCGACCGAGCGCGAGGCGCGCACGATGATGCCATCCTGGTTGGTGCGGTAATAGGTGTCCTGCAGGTCGTCGAGAATGCCGCGCAGTTCGCGTTCCGAGTCGGCTACGGCCTGCTGCGCCGCCATGATCGGCGTCAGGTCGGTGATGAAGCCGAAGGATCCGGTGACTTCGCCCATCGCATTGCGGTGGGTCGAATTATTAAGCAGGATGGGAAACGTCGAGCCATCCTTGCGCTGGGCGACGAGTTGATAGCGCCGCCGGTCGGTGCTGTCGATGCGCTGCATCTGCTTGATCAGCTCGGCACGGCTTTCCGCGGTAATGAAGTCGAGCGGCGTGCGTCCTATCCACTCCTCGCGCGGATAGCCGAACAGCTCACAGAGGCGATCATTGACTTCAACAAAACGACGCTGCGCATCGATGGCAAAGAAGCCGTCGATCGCGCTGTCGATGACCTGGCGATAGTAACGCTCTACCTCCTCCGGCGTCTTCCAGCGCATCGGGGCGGATAGCTCTGCGTCGCGACTCATGGCAGCCTTTCCTAACGGAATCCGTCACGGCTGGGGAATCACCTCCCGGCAAGGCACCGGGGCATCCTGCGGGACGGATGTCACAGAATATCAGCATTGCGCCCGGGCTTCACCTCCAGGCCGCAGCGGCGAGATTTCCTGCCCATGGGCGCCGGTATAATTCATTGATCCTCCTGCCAGCAACCGACACCATGGCCCAGATGACCCTCTCCCGCTTCCTCATCGAGGAGCAACGCGACAAGAACGTCATTTCCCACGACCTGCGCCTGCTGATCGAAGTCGTCTCGCGTGCCTGCAAGGCCATCTCCATCGCCATCGGCAAGGGCAGCCTCGCCGACGTGCTGGGCAGCGCCGGCAGTGACAACATCCAGGGCGAAGTGCAGAAGAAGCTCGACGTGATTTCCAACGAGATCCTGCTCGATGCCAACGAGT
>CAZAWN010000297.1:0-2686 GCA_964488825.1 uncultured Methyloversatilis sp.
GGCCGGTTCCGATTCCTTCCTCTGGGCGCTATTCCTGGCGGTGGCGCTGCCCGGCCTCGTCGCCTTCATCTTTGGCTTCTTCGCCTTCCGCTCGCGCATCAAGGGCGTGTATTTCTCGATCATCACGCAAGCGCTCACCTTCGCCGCCATGCTGCTGTTCTTCCGCAACGAGACCGGCTTTGGCGGCAACAACGGCTTCACCGATTTCAAGCGCATCCTCGGCTACAGCATCACCTCGCCGGAAATGCGCGTCATCCTGTTCGCCCTTTCGGCGGCGCTGCTGATGGCCACGCTGCTGATTGGCCGCTACCTCGTCGTCTCCAAGTTCGGCCGCGTACTGGCGGCGATCCGCGACGCCGAATCGCGCACCATGTTCCTCGGCTACAACCCGCTCTGGTACAAGCTGGCGATCTGGACCTTCTCGGCGATGCTGTGCGGTCTGGCCGGTGCGCTCTACGTGCCGCAGGTGGGCATCATCAACCCGGGCGAGATGTCGCCGGCCAACTCGATCGAGATCGCCATCTGGGCGGCGGTGGGTGGGCGTGCCACACTGATCGGCCCGGTGATCGGCGCTGGCATCGTCAACCTGTCGAAGAGTTTCTTCACCCAGACCTTCCCCGACTACTGGCTGTTCTTCCTTGGCGCGCTGTTCGTTGCGGTGACGCTGTGGTTGCCGGATGGCGTCGCCGGACTCTGGAAGCGCTGGAGGGCCAGAACATGAACACGGTCGCTGAAAACCGCCACGATCAGGAGTGGCTCGGCGGCACCTCCACCGGCCACATCCTGCGACCGGGCGTAGACATCTCCCACAAGGTCATCCTCTACCTCGAAGGCATCTCCGTCAGCTTCGACGGCTTCAAGGCGCTCAATAACCTCAACCTGGCCATCGACGCCGGCGAATTACGTTGCATCATCGGCCCCAACGGCGCCGGCAAGACGACCATGATGGACGTCATCACCGGCAAGACACGCCCCGACGAAGGCCGCTGCTTCTTCGGCCAGACCATTGACCTGACCCAACTGCGCGAAGCCGAGATTGCCCATGCCGGCATCGGCCGCAAGTTCCAGAAGCCAACCATCTTCGAAAACCTCACCGTGTTCGAGAACATCGAACTCGCGTTGAAGATGGACAAGCGCGCCCGCACCAGCCTGTTCGCCTGGCTAACGGACGATCAGCGCGACAAGATCAGCGACACGCTGAAAACCATTCACCTCGACACGCAGGCCGACCGGCCCGCCGGCCTGCTCTCGCACGGCCAGAAGCAGTGGCTGGAGATTGGCATGCTGCTGGCGCAGGACCCGAAACTGCTGCTGCTCGACGAACCCGTCGCCGGCATGACCGACGACGAAACCGCACGCACCGGCGAGCTGTTCAAGTCGCTGGCCGGCCACCACAGCCTCGTCGTCGTCGAGCACGACATGGCCTTCATCGAACAGCTCGGCGGCAAGGTGACGGTGCTGCACGAAGGCTCGGTGCTGGCGGAGGGCGACCTCGCCACGGTGCAGAACGACGAACGGGTGATTGAAGTGTATTTGGGGCGCTAAACATGCTCAAAGTCGAAGGACTCAACCAGTTTTACGGCGGCAGCCACATCCTGCGCGACCTCGCATTCGAAGCACCGGTCGGCAAAGTCACGACCCTGCTCGGCCGCAATGGCGTTGGCAAGACCACGCTACTCAAATGCCTGATGGGTCTGGTGCCGGCCAAAACCGGAAAAATTGATTTCGAAGGCAAGGAAATCACTCATCTGCCTTCACACGCCCGGGTGCGCGCCGGCATCGGTTATGTGCCGCAGGGCCGCGAGATCTTCCCGCGCCTGACGGTGGAAGAAAACCTGCTGATGGGCATGGCCAGTCTGAGCGCGAAGGCCAAACTGCCCGAGCGCATCTTCGAACTGTTCCCCGTGCTCAAGAGCATGCTCAAACGACGCGGCGGCGACCTCTCCGGCGGCCAGCAGCAGCAGCTCGCCATCGGCCGCGCGCTGGCGCTGAATCCTCGCCTGCTGATCCTCGACGAGCCGACCGAAGGCATCCAGCCCTCCATCATCAAGGACATCGAACGCGCCATCCGCGTCGTCGCCAGCAGCCAGCCCAGCTTGGAATCCGCGAAGAAAAGCGCCGAGCGTCAGGAAATCATGGCCGCGATCCAGCGGGTGGCCGAGACCGGCGAAGTCGCCATCCTGCTCGTCGAACAGTACTACGACTTCGCGCGCGCACTGGCAGACCAATACTTGCTGATGGAGCGCGGCGAGTTCATCAAGCGCGGCGCGGGCGCCGACATGGAGAAGGATGGGGTACGCGAACTACTGGCGGTGTAATCAATCGGCGAGTTCGTAAGCCGTACTGCGGCCCCCGCCGGCCATCTTTCGGAGCACGCCCAACGCGACCAATTCGCCAATGTCGCGCAGCGCCGTATCCGGAGAGCATTGGGCGATGGCCGCCCATTTACCGCTGCTCAGCGTGCCCTCGAAGCCGTCCAGCAGCCGATTGAGCAATTTCACCTGCCGCACGTTCAGTGGCGTACCGGCCCAACGCTGCCAGAAATGCGCCTTCACCCATACCGCATCAAGCGTTTGCTGGGCACTCTCCATCGCCCGCAGCAGTGCGCCAAGGAACCACGTCAACCACCCGGTGACATCCAGCGCGCCTTTCTGGGTGCGTTCGAGAATTTCGTAATAAGCCTTGC
>CAZAWN010000298.1:0-2673 GCA_964488825.1 uncultured Methyloversatilis sp.
ATGAAACGCGTCGTTTTCAATCAAAAAGGCGGGGTCGGCAAAAGCACCATCACCTGCAATCTGGCCGCCATCGCCGCCGTCAAGGGCGGCCCGAAAGCTCAGGGGGCACGCACGCTGGTCGTCGATCTCGATCCGCAAGCCAATTCCACGCGCTATCTGCTCGGCACGGCGGCCGATGGACTCGAAACGACCTCGACCGGTTTTTTCGACCAGATGCTCAATTTCAAGCTGCATCCCAAGGCCACGGAAGAATTCATCCACGCCACGCCTTTCGAGAACCTCTTCATCCTGCCCGCCGATGCGGCACTGGAGGAACTGCAGGCAAAACTCGAATCACGCTACAAGATCTATAAGCTCAAAGAAGCCCTCGATGCGCTCGACTTCGACGAGATCTGGATTGACACCCCGCCCGCCCTGCACTTCTACACCCGCTCGGCACTGATCGCCGCTGACCGTTGCCTGATTCCCTTTGACTGCGACGAGTTCGCGCGCCGCGCGCTCTACACCCTGCTTGACAATGTGGCAGAGATACGGGCCGATCACAATGGCGCGCTAGAAGTAGAAGGTATCGTCGTCAACCAGTTCCAGGCGCGCGCCACGCTACCGCAAAAGGTCGTCGATGAACTGCGTGACGAGAATCTGCCGGTGCTCGAACCCTACCTCTCCGCTTCAGTGAAGATCAAGGAATCGCACCAGCAGGCCAAGCCGATGATTCATCTGGATCGGTCGCACAAACTGACCGACGAGTTCGAGCGGCTCTTCGATGCACTGCAGGGAGCGCAGCGCAAAACGAAAAAGAAGGCTGGCTAAGCAAGAAAGTCGAGCAGGAGGCGATTGAAGCTCTCTGCCTGCTCGACATTGCATAGATGCGCGGCGTTGGGGATGATTTCCACTCGCGCGCCCGGGATGCCCGCCGCCAGGGTCCGGGCCATGGCCAGTGGCGTGCCGGTATCTTCGGCGCCGACCATCACCAACGTCGGCGCGACGATTTCGCCCAGTTGCGCCGCGAAGTCGAGAGCGGCGATCGCGTGGCAGCAGCCCATGTAGCCGGCGGGCGCGGTGGCACGGATCAGGTCGCCGATGCGGGCCACTACGGCGGGATAGGCGCTGCGGTAGGACGCAGTAAACCAGCGCTCCAGCGTCGGCTGCACCAGAGGCCCCAGGCCCGTCGCCGCGATCTGGCGGATGCGCTCCGGCCACAGCGCCCGCGCCTCCGGCGGATAGCCCGCCGTGGTATCCGCCAACACCAGCTTTTCCAACCGTTCCGGCGCGCGCAAGGCCAGCGCCTGGCCAATCATGCCGCCGAGCGAAATGCCGACGAAGCTGGCTTTGTCGATAGCGAGTGCGTCGAGCAGGGCGATGGCATCCTGCGCCAGCAGATCAAAATCGTAAGGACCCGACGGCGCGCTCGTCCTGCCGTGACCGCGCAGATCGTAGGCAATCACCGTGTGCCGTCCCGCCAGCGCCGACTTTTGCGCCGACCAGATGGAATGATCGCTGCCCAGCGAGTGGGCCAGCAGTACGCACGGACCACTGCCTGAAATATCGCAATGGATGTCGATGCCGTTGGCAATGATGTTCATGCGGGCTCCAGTTTGGCCACCGACAAGGCCAGCCATTTCATGCCGGCATTGCCGAAATTGATCTGTACGCGTGCATCGTTGCCCCGGCCTTCGGCATTGACGATGACGCCCAGTCCGAACTTGGCATGCATTACCGTCTGGCCGATGCGGAAACCTGCCCTGTCGTGCGCACGGGCGGGCGCCACAAAACTCGGCGCTGGCGATACGGCATGGCCGGCGAAAGCGCCAGTACGCCCACTGCGCGCGCTGAGATGCTTCAGTAGTCCGACGGGAATCTCGTCGATAAAACGCGAGGGCAGGTTGTAGCGCGTCTGGCCGTGCAACATGCGCGACTGGGCATGGCAGAGATAGAGCCGCTGACGCGCGCGCGTCACGGCAACGTACATCAGGCGGCGCTCCTCCTCCAGGCCTTTCGCTTCGTTGAGCGACTGCTCGTGGGGAAACAGTCCCTCTTCCAGTCCGCACAGGAATACGACGTTGAATTCGAGGCCCTTGGCCGAATGCACGGTCATCAGTTGCAAGGCGTCGTCGCCTTCGCCGGCCTGATGCTCACCGGCTTCGAGGGCGGCATGGGAGAGAAATGCCGCGAGGTCGGCGCCCAGTTCGCCTTCGCTGTCTGCCGCCCCTTCTTCGGCAACGAAGCCGCTGGCGGCATTCACCAGCTCATCCAGGTTGGCGAGCCGTTCCTGGCCTTCCTTCTCGTTCAGGTAATGGCTGCGCAGGCCGGAAAGGTCGAGCACATGTTCGACCAGTTCGGGCAGCGGCAAGTGCGCCGCCTCACATAGTTGGACGATCAATTGCGCGAAGGCACCCAGTTTGGCACCGCCCGCGCCCGTGACATCCCGAATCGCGGCATGCAGGCTGCCGTTCTGCGCCTTGGCCACGTCGGCGAGTTGTTCGAGGGTGCGCGCACCGATGCCTCGCGCCGGGAAATTCACCACGCGGGCGAAGGCCGTATCGTCGTCGGCGTTGGCGATCAGGCGCAGGTAGGCAAGCGCATGTTTGATCTCGGCGCGCTCGAAGAAGCGCAGGCCACCATAGACGCGGTAGGGCAGGCCGGCATTGAACAGGGCGTGTTCGAGCGCACGGC
>CAZAWN010000299.1:0-2672 GCA_964488825.1 uncultured Methyloversatilis sp.
GTGGCAGTGCACCCTGACACGCAACGACGAAATAGGGGACAGACCACGGTTTTCTGAAGAAAACCGTGGTCTGTCCCCTATTTCTGGTGCTGGTGCTATTTCTTCTGGAAAAGCCAGCGCCAGCGTCGCCGGCGGCGGCGTCGCCAGCGCACGTGCCACGGCTTCGCGGCTGGCCGGTAAGGCCATCAAGCGTTCGCGCAAGACCGCTTCGACAGCCGTCTCCCAACCGGGATCGACCTGCAAGGCATGCCACAGCGGCTCGGTATCCTGGAGGCCCAGCGATGCCAGCCAAGCCGACAGGTCGCCGCCCTGCCCTACCCGGCTTTGCAGCTGGACCAGCGCATCGTGACGTGCGCGCGCCGCCGTGAGGTTACGATGCGCTGTCTGCAGGGCTTCGCGCTTCTCGCGCAAGGCGGCCTCGAGTTGCGGCTGACGGGATTGCAAATCGGCGAGCCGGGTCTGATCTTCCTCCAGAATCGCTTCAGCCTGCGCCTCGGCTTCCCTGGCGGCAGCCAAACCGGCGGTATCCGGAGCGGCCAGGCCGGACCGTTCGCTATCGATACGCTGACGGCGCTGGGCAAGATTGTCCAGCGCACGTACCGCATGTCCGCGGTCGGCCTCGGCCAGGCGCAAGGCCTGCTCGGCGACGTTCAGCGCCTTGCGCGCTTCGCTTACCTGGGCCTCGGCCTCTTTGACAGCATCCTCCGCCTCGGGCAAGCGTGCGGCCGCCTCCTCGTGGCGGGCAGCCGCGGTCGCTGCACGCTCGCGCGAGTTTTCCAACAGGGAAGACCAGCGGAATTCCTCTTCCTCGACGCGCCGCATCTCGGCGGACCAATGCTGTTCGTGACCGTCCAACTGAGCAAGGCGGGTTTCCAGCCGCAGGCGGGCGTCGCGCAAGTGGGCGATTTCCGATTCGAGCCGTTTTACCTCGGCATTCGCCGCATACATTTCTGCCTGCGCGGCGTGCAGGGCATCGGACGCGGCGAAATGCGCCTCGCGGGACTGCTCGACGCGCGCTTCGACCTCGCGCAGGGCGGCGGTTTCCGCTTCGACCTTGTTGATCTGCTCGGCCACCTGACGTTCGAGCTTCACCGCTTCGGCTTGCGCATCGTTGCGCTTCTTCAGCCAAAACAAGCTCTGGCGCCGGTTCAAGCGGGATTGCAGATCGCGATACTGGCGCGCCACCTCGGCCTGGGTTTCGAGACGCGCCACCTGACTTTCCAACTCGCCGCGAATATCATCCACACGCGCCAGATTCTCCTTGGCGTCTTCCAGCCGGCCTTCGGTCTCCTTGCGGCGCTCCTTGTACTTGGTCACGCCGGCCGCTTCCTCAAGAAAGAAACGCAGTTCGTCCGGCTTGGCCTCGACGATGCGCGAGATCATGCCCTGGCCGATGATCGCATAGGCGCGCGGCCCGAGGCCGGTGCCCAGGAACAGATCGATGACGTCGCGCCGGCGCACGTGCAGGTTGTTGATGTAGTAATTGGAGTTTCCCTGGCGGTCGAGAATGCGCTTGACCGTGATTTCGGCATACTGCGACCACTGGCCGGCAGCGCGGCCCTGAGCGTTGTCAAAGAACAGTTCGACGCTGGCGCGCCCGACCTCCTTGCGGTTTCCCGAACCCTTGAAGATCACGTCCTGGATCGACTCGCCGCGCAACTCCGAGGCCTTCGACTCGCCAAACACCCAGCGCACCGCATCGATGATGTTTGACTTGCCGCAACCGTTCGGGCCGACCACGCCGGCAAGCTGGCCGGGAAACAGGACGGTAGTCGGTTCGACAAAAGACTTGAAACCGGCGATCTTGAGCTTGGTAAGGCGCACTAGAGGAAAAACCTTGATGAGGGCGGCGGATTATACCGGCGACACTTCGCGTGGCCCGGATTCTCCATCCAGCAAAACTCGGCGCCCCACAGGGACTTCCTTCGGTCGCTGGCGGGACGGCACATTCACGTCCCTGGCGATCCGCCGTAGAACCTGCCTCGAACCATCGAGGCAGCCTCGCATCAAGCCAGCCGCAACAGCGCCTTGATTTTTGCTTTGATTTGCATCATTTCTACCGGCGTCGCCAGCCCCTTGCGTTCTGCTTGCCGCGTTAGCCAATCCAGGCTTTTGACCTGGTCCGCCAACGCGGCCCCGGTTGTCGTTATCCCTTCCAGAACGACCTCGAAGGGATAACCCTTGATCTGATTCGTGATCGGAACACACACCAGCAATCCGGCACGGCTGTTGTAAGCCTTGGGGCTCAATACCACTGCTGGCCGGCGGCCAGCCTGCTCATGACCGCTGTGTGGCGTAAAGTTCAACCAAACGATATCGCCTTCGTCCGGCACATAGGAAGCCGCCTCCATCAGAGTGTTTCCTTACCTTCCGCAGCGCCAAAATCCACCTCGGCGTGGCAGTTTTGTGCAGTCATGCCGGCAAGTAGCTCATCCAGCGAATAGGCCGGCAATACCGGCTCGATGACGACGCGCCCCTGCTCAACGCGAAGCTCCACGGACTGATCCAGCGCCAAGTGTGCCGCCTCCATGATCGCCGCCGGCAGACGAACGGCGGGGCTATTGCCCCACTTTTTTAACAGCTGAACAGCCATGTCATTCTCTCCTTTGTCGATAGTGATACAGGATGAGTTTAGCGCGCTCGCTCGAACGTATCAACATATGTTTCTACCT
>CAZAWN010000300.1:0-2642 GCA_964488825.1 uncultured Methyloversatilis sp.
TCTTGGAGCATGGAAAATGCGTTTTGAAAGAGCAAGGGTTCTTGGCGAAGGTTTGTAAGCGTCCAGCCGATCCCTATTGAATCAGCCGTTGGGGTGTTGTACCGAGATTTGCTGTAGCGGGAGCAATGAATCGATGTCTCTGGCGAGGCAGGTTGGCAGCTTTTCCAAGGTATCGCGCAGCCAGGCGGCCGGATCGAGCCCATTGAGTTTTGCTGTTGCCAACAGACTCTGAATTGCCGCTGCTCGTTCCCCGGCGCGCTCCGAACCAACGAAGAGCCAGTTTTTCTTCCCCAGAGCAATCGGCCGGATGCTGTTCTCGACCGGATTGTTATCGATCGGCAGATGGCCCGTCGTCGCATAGCGGCTCAACGCCGCCCAGCGCCGTAAGCCGTAGTCGATCGCCTTCGCCGTAGCTCCACCGTTGGCCACCGTCACCCGGGTCGTGAGCAGCCAATCATGTAGCGTGGTCAGCAACGGCTGCGCCTCGCCTTGCCGCAAGCGGGCACGATCCACGATCGACATCTCCCGACCCCGGGCCTCGATGGCATACAACGCCCCGATCCGGACCAGCGCCTCCTGGGCAATCGCGTTCGGCTGGGCCGCATTCAGATCAAAGAACTTCCGCCGGACATGCGCCAGACAGCCCAGCTCGATCACGCCTTGCGTAAACAGCTGCTTATAGCCCGAGAAGTCATCCACCATCAGGGCGCCCGACCACCCCGCCAGAAAGTTTCGCGCATGGGCGCCAGCACGACTCGTCTGATAATCAAACACCACGATCGGCGGCCCTGTTTCGAGGGCATTACTTCGGTACGCCCACAGATACGCACGTATCGTCTTGCCACTGCCCGGGTCCAGTTGCTGCACCGGCGTTTCATCCGCATGCAGTACCTGACGTTCCAAGAGCAGAGCGACCAACCGGTCCGCCAGCGGCTGTAGGGCCACACCGATTCGCCCCACCCATTCCGCCATCGTCGAACGGGAAAGCGTCACCTGATCGCGGGCGGCAATCTGTTCCAGGCGATACAGCGGCAGATGATCCAGGTACTTGCCGATGATCACCCAGGCCAGCAGACCGACGGCCGCCATCCCGCCATCAATCACCGCCGGTGGGATCGGTGCCGCCGTGACGGTTTCGCAAGGCCGGCAGGCGTACTGCGGACGAATATGGCGATGCACGAAGAACTTGGCTGGCTCGACATCGAGTTGTTCGCTGATGTCTTCGCCAATCTTGACCAGATCACTACCGCACTGGCTGCAGGTGCAGGAGTCCGGGGCATGGTAGTGATCGATGCGTGGCAGATGATCCGGCAGCGGCTGACGTCCGGCACGGGGACGCGGGGGCTTCGCTTGTGCGGTCGTCGTCGGCGCCGGTGACTGTGGGGTTTGCTGCGCCAGTGTCGCTTCGGCAGCAGCCATATCGCTGGCCAGAGTTTCCTGAAACAGGTCACGGGTTTCGGCACTGAGGGCTTCGCTTTTGACGCCGAAGCGCATCCGTCGCAGGTGCGCCAGCTCAAGGACCAGCGCCTTGATCTTGACTTGCGCAGCGTGGAGTTCGGTGTCGCGATCAGCGAGCTGTCGGGTCGCTTCAGCGGCAGTTTGTTGCACGCGATCAAGCAGGGTCTGAACGGCGCCAGGAACCCAGTCCGGAAGTTCGGCCTCGGGATTGAGGCGGGCCAGTTCTGCGTGCAAATCCATGCCACCATTGTATCGATCAGCAGGGCCAGCAGGCCGATGAACAGGTCGTTCGAATCAGGATTGTTGTATCGTTCCAACCATGATTTTGCGTACGACTTTTGCATGATCATACCCGCCAGTGCGCGGGGGCCGGGGCCTCCAGTCGTTGCCATTCGATGCCGGTGATGAGCCAGCGCCACTGCGCCGCCGTTAGGGTGCAGGCCACACTCTCAGCATCCGGCCAGGTGAAGTGGCCGCGATGCAGCCGACGCTGACACAGCCATACCCCGGTTCCGTCCCAGACAAGCAGCTTGAGCCGGTTACTACGACGGTTGCGAAAGGCGTACGCGCTGCCATCGCACGGTGTTCGCCCCAGGCTGCTCTGGATGCGGTGCGATAGTCCGTCGATGCCGGCGCGCATGTCGATGGCTTCCACGACCAGCCACACGTGTTCGGGCGCCGGGATCATGATAGCTCCCGCAGCACGGCGGCCACTTCGGCAAGCGCCAGCCCCCTCATTTCGATGCGCCAGCCCCTCGGGCTATGGAGTTGTAGATCACTGTCGGTGATCGGCGAACTCGCGCACACCGGCACCAGCGTCAGACGACGACCTACTCCAAACAGTCCGTCTCGCTCTTTGCTCCGCCAGCGGGTGAATGTCTTGATGCTCAGTCCACGCGCCGCGCAATACGCTACCTGCGTCAACCCGCTTTGCCGCCAGCTTTCAAGATGCCCCTGCCAAAACTCCTTGCCTTGTCTTTGTGCCATCCGCTTCTCCTTCTCGAAAAGCACACTGTGACAGAGCTCGGCATCTCTTTACAGGTGGTTCGGACGGACGCTTACCGTCGATCCCCATATCCCTTTAGTTATTCAACAACCTGTCGGATGGTAATGGCTTTTGCGGTGATTGTGCAGCACCAAGGTAATCGCATCAAATGTCTCAAATCATAGGGGTAAGACCATCA
>CAZAWN010000301.1:0-2621 GCA_964488825.1 uncultured Methyloversatilis sp.
GCACACCAAGGAAATCAAGGCCTTCGAGAAAAAGCACAAGGCCGCGCAGCCCTGGTTATTTGCGGGTTAACACCACCGCCAGTTCGGTCCGCTCAATGCGCGTGTTTTCGCTGCGCGCATAGGGCGGCTTCGGCCAGGTCCACAAGGTTGCCGGAAACAGCGCGCGCATCGCGGTGATGTCGCAGTGGTAAGGCGGCCCTTCGATGAAGCCAAGCGCGCTTTCCTCGCGCGGCGCCTGCATGAACAAGGCGAGCAGCTTCCCGCCCGGTTTCAGCCAGCCGTGCAATTGTGCGGCGTAGTGCGTCCAGTAGTCGGGATAGAGTGCGCACAGGCAGGTTTGCTCGAACACGGCATCAACGGGCGTCGGCGGCTGCCAGTGCAGCACATTGGCGTCGAGCAGGTGCGCCGACGCGACACTGCGCTCCAACAGCTGCCGGCACAGCGCCAGCGCTTCGGTGGCGAAATCGATGCCGGTGACGTGCATGCCGGCCTCAGCGAGTTCAGCGACCTCCCAGCCTTGACCGCAGCCCGGAACAACGACACTGCTTCCCGGGGCCAGCGTGCCGTCGGCGAGCCAGTGCAGCAGTTGCGGATTGGCTTCCCCTCGATCCCATGGGATAGTGCGGGAGGCGAAGCGATCCTGCCAGAATTCGCGCGTTGGTCCGCTCATGCGGCCACTCCTTTCAGTACATGTTTCTTGATGCGCCCGACCACATGCATCTCGCAGGCGCGGCAATCAAAAGTCAGCGTCAGGCGCTCGTTGCCGTTGATCAGTGTCATCGGCTCGGCGCGCACCTGTCCTTGGACGCCCGTAACGCCCTTGGCCTGATGCGGGCACAGGTTGAAGGCATGGCGCAGGCAGTGCTTGGTGATCATCAGCGGCACATCGCCGGTTTCCTGGTGCGCCTCGTAGGCGTCGGCGATGAGTTGAACGCCATGCTTCGCGTAGAAGCGCCGCGCGGCGGCGTTATGGACGTTGGCAAGGTAGCTCAGCGCCGTTTCGGGGTAGGGCGTCGGCGGCGTGGTTGCCGGTCGGCGCAGCGGGCGAACGCAGGAATCGCGCCGCGCCGCTTCGAGCGCAGCCACCGCATCGCGGCGCAACTGGTTGGCGGCCGAGTTGGGAATGAACCACGGTTGGGACCCGTCGAGGGTGAACTCGCGCAAGGCAAAGTCGGTGCTGCCGAGACGGCACAGTTGCGCGCGCAGCGCATCGGCGGCTGTTTCGGGCTGCTTGGCCGGCTGTTTCTCAAGCGCCAACTGGGCCGTGGCGGCGTTGCCGTCGCTGTCGGCAAAGCTCAGCGCAAACCCGTCGGCTGTTTCGGAGAAGCTCGCATCGACCGCGATACGCCGTTCGGCGGATTCCTTGGTCAGCGACTGTTCCCAAGCTTGGTCGCGGTTGCGATTGAGATAGACGCCCGGCTGTAATCCCGACAACTGGTCGAGCGAAGTGTTGGGCCAGATGCGCCAGTGCCCGTTGGGGAGTTTCTCCACTTTGTTCGCCTGCGTGCCGACGACGCTGCGCTTGTGCATCCAGCTCAGCCCGTCGCCATTCGCCAGTGTCTCCTGCGTGGCGATATCGAAAGACTCCTTGCCAAGCTGCACCAGCTTGCCGATTGGCAAGCCGACGAAGGCCGGGGTGTCGAAGGCGGTGATATGCGTCGGATCGGCGCTGCGACCATGGGTGAAATAGTCGGTGCTGCCACGGTGGAAAGTCTTGTCCGGGTGCGGTGCGAATTTCAGCGTTACCGTGCCGCTGGAGGCCGGTGCCAGTTCGGGATGTTGCGCGAAAATCCCGTCGAGGAGCCTGCGGTAATGGCCGGTGATGTTCTTGACGTAGCCGGCGTCCTTGTAGCGTCCCTCGATCTTGAAGCTCTGCACGCCGGCCTCGATCAGCGGTAGCAGGTTCGCGCTCTGGTCGTTGTCCTTCACCGAGAGCAGATGCTTCTCGAAGGCGACAACGCGGCCCTGATTGTCCTGCAACGTGTAAGGCAGGCGGCAGGCCTGCGAGCAGTCGCCGCGGTTGGCGCTGCGCCCGGTCTGCGCGTGGCTGATGTAACACTGGCCCGAGAAGGCGACGCACAGCGCGCCATGGACAAAGTGCTCGACGATCACGTCCTCCGGCAGCGCAGAGCGCACCGCGGCGATCTCCTTGAGCGAAAGCTCGCGCGCCAGCACCAGTTGCGAGAAGCCGGCATCGGCGAGAAAGCGCGCCTTGGCCGGCGTGCGGATGTCGCACTGTGTCGAGGCGTGCAGGTCGATGGGCGGCAGATCGAGTTCGAGCAGTCCCATGTCCTGCACGATCAGCGCATCGACGCCGGCGTTCCAGCAGTCCAACGCAAGTTGCCGCGCCGGTTCAAGTTCGGCATCGGTCAGGATGGTGTTCAGCGCGACATAGATGCGCGCATGGAAGCGGTGGGCGAATTCGACCAGCCCCGCGATGTCGGCCATGGAGTTGCCGGCTTTCTCGCGCGCGCCAAAGGATGGCCCGCCGATATACACCGCGTCGGCCCCGTGCAAGATCGCCTGCCGGCCGATTTCGGCGGTACGGGCAGGGGCGAGGAGTTCAATGCGGCGGGTCATGAAAGCTTGTGCCGAGTGTTCAAATCACCATTTTCTTGCGC
>CAZAWN010000302.1:0-2618 GCA_964488825.1 uncultured Methyloversatilis sp.
CGATAGACGTCGGCGGTGCCGGAGCGGATGTCGGCCTCGAAGGGGGCGTAAGCGCGTCGCACGCCTTCCCAGTAGGTGGACAGGCGCTGCATGGCGTCGAGGTCGATGCCGGGGTCGCGCTCGCTGCCGGACAAGGCGGCGACAATGGAACCGAGGTTGGGCTGCGAGGTCAGGCCGCTCATGCTGTCGAGTGCGCCGTCGACGACATCGCAACCGGCTTCGACGGCCGCCAGTACCGACGCGGCGGCGATGCCGCTGGTGTCGTGGGTGTGAAAGTGCAGCGGCATGCTGACTTCCTGTTTCAGGGCTGTCACCAGCGCGCGGATGGCGCGTGGCTTGCAGACGCCGGCCATATCCTTGATCGCCAGCATGTGCGCGCCGGCTTTCTCGAGCTGCTTGGCGAGGCCGACGTAGTAAGCGAGGTTGTACTTGGGCCGTGACGCGTCGAACAGGTCGCCCGTGTAGCAGATCGTCGCTTCGCAGATCGCGCCGGATTCGATCACTGCGTCCATTGCGACGCGCATGTTGTCCACCCAGTTGAGCGAGTCGAAGACACGAAAGACGTCGATGCCTTCGGCGGCGGCGCGCTGGACGAAGAAGCGCACGACATTGTCGGCGTAGTTGGTGTAGCCCACCGCATTTGAGGCGCGCAGCAGCATCTGGAACAGCACGTTGGGTACCGCCTCGCGCAGGCGCTGCAGGCGTTCCCACGGGTCTTCCTTGAGGAAGCGCATCGCCACGTCGAAGGTGGCGCCACCCCAGCATTCGATCGAGAACAGGCCGGGCAGCAGGCGCGCGTAGTGCGGCGCGATCTCGGTCAGGTCGTGGGTGCGCATGCGCGTGGCGAACAGGCTCTGGTGCGCGTCGCGCATCGTGGTATCGGTGAGCAGTACTTTCTTCTCGTTGCGCACCCACTCGGCGAACTTCTGCGCGCCGACCTGACGCAGGCGGTCGCGCGTTCCGGCAGGTGGCACGGTGGAGAGATCGCAAACGGGTTTGAGCGGCCTGGCGATGGGCAGCGGCGGCAGCGCGCGGCCCTTCATCTCGGGGTTACCATTCACCATCACATCGCCGATGAAGCGCAGCAGGCGCGTGGCGCGATCCTTGCGCTTCTTGAAGCTGAAAAGTTCCGGCGTCTCGTCGATGAAGCGCGTAGTGCATTCGCCCGACAGGAACAAGGGATGGGCGATGACGTTTTCCAGAAACAGCAGGTTCGAAGCCAGGCCGCGTACGCGGAATTCCAGCAGGGCGCGCGCCATGCGCCGCGCCGCTTCGTCGGAGGTGTGGCCCCAGGCGGTGACCTTGACCAGCAGCGAATCGTAATAGGGAGTGATGACTGCGCCGGAGTAGGCCGTGCCGCCATCCAGACGGATACCGAAACCGGCCGGGCTGCGATAGACATTGATACGGCCGTAGTCGGGCGTGAAGCCGTTTTCCGGGTCCTCGGTGGTGATGCGGCACTGCACGGCATGGCCGTTGAGCCGGATCTCGCTCTGCCAGGGGATGTAGGAATCCGCTTCGCCGACGCGTGCGCCTTCGGTCATGCGGATCTGCGCCTTGACGATATCGACGCCGGTAACGAGCTCGGTGACGGTGTGTTCGACCTGGATGCGCGGATTGACTTCGATGAAGTAGAACTGATCGGTGTCGGCATCCATGAGAAATTCGACGGTGCCAGCATGCGTGTACTTCGCGGCGCGCGCCAGTTTCAGCGCGGCATCGCAGAGCTGCTCACGGCGCTCGATGGACAGGTAGGGCGCCGGGGCGCGCTCCACTACTTTCTGGTTGCGCCGTTGCACCGAGCAGTCGCGCTCGAACAGATGCACCAGATTGCCGTGCGTGTCGCCCATCACCTGGACTTCGACATGGCGCGCGCGGCGCACCAGTTTTTCGAGATAGACCTCGTCGTTGCCGAAGGCGGCCGCCGCTTCGCGGCGGGCAATTTCCATGGCCGGGCCGAGATCGGCTTCGGTTTCGATGACGCGCATGCCGCGTCCGCCGCCGCCCCAGCTCGCCTTGAGCATCAGCGGGTAGCCGACTTCTGCGGCCATCAGCTTGGCGGCTTCAAGCTCGTAGGGCAGGGCACCGGTTGCCGGCACCACGGGTACGCCGGCGCGTTGCGCCAGTTCGCGGGCCGAGACTTTGTTGCCCAGGAGACGCATCACTTCGGGCTGCGGGCCGATGAAGGCAATCCCTGCCTTGGCGCAGGCTTCGGCGAAATCCGGATTTTCGGACAGGAAGCCGTAGCCCGGATGGATCGCATCCACCTTCGCCTCCTTGGCGATGCGGATGATGTCGTCGATATCGAGATAGGCGGCGATGGGTTTCTTGCCGGCGCCGACCAGGTAGGATTCGTCGGCCTTAAAACGATGCAGGGCGAAGCGGTCCTCGTTGGAGTAGATGGCGATGGAGCGAATGCCCATCTCGCTGGCGGCGCGCAGCACGCGGATGGCGATTTCGCTGCGATTGGCGACCAGCAGGCTCTTGATCTGTTTCATGATGGCGTGTGGATAAGAAGTGGAAATTCCGAATATTGCAGGATTGTAATAGTGCAAAGCAGCAGGGGGGCAGTTTTTCCCCCTTCAGGCACTTTGTGCCGTCCCGCCAGCGCCGAGTTT
>CAZAWN010000303.1:0-2583 GCA_964488825.1 uncultured Methyloversatilis sp.
ACTACGGCTTCCACGCGCCGACGGTGAGCTTCCCGGTGGCCGGCACGCTGATGGTTGAGCCCACCGAGTCGGAAAACCAGGCGGAACTGGATCGCTTCTGTGCGGCGATGATCGCCATCCGCGAGGAAATCCGCAAGATCGAAGCCGGCGAATGGCCGCAGGACAATAACCCGCTCAAGCACGCCCCGCATTCTCAAGCGGATATCTGTAGCGAGTGGGATCGTCCCTACCCGCGTTCCACCGCACTCTTCCCGCTGCCCTGGGTCGCCGCCAACAAGTTCTGGCCGTCGGTGAATCGTATCGACGATGTGTATGGCGACCGCAACCTGTTCTGCGCCTGCGTACCGATGGAGGATTACGCCAATGTCTGACGTCAATCTCGTACTGACCGCCATCGGCGACGACCGCCCCGGTCTCGTCGAAGAACTCGCGACGGCCATTTCCGCACATGGCGGCAACTGGCTCGAATCGTCGATGGCCCAGCTTTCCGGAAAATTCGCCGGCATCGTGCGCATCGCCGCGCCGGGCGAAAAGGTCGATGAGCTCAAGACCGTCCTGGCGACACTCAAGGGCCTCAAGGTCGGCGTCGAAATCGCTGTTGCACCCAAGTCGGCTCTGGCGGGACGGCACTTCTCGCTGAGTCTGGTCGGTCACGACCGCATCGGCATTGTCAAGGAGGTCGCCCAGGTGCTGGCGCGCCATGCGGTCAACGTCGAAGAGTTGGAAACACGCACCAGCAGCGCACCCATGTCGGCGGAAATCCTGTTCCACTGCGAGGCCGAGCTGACGGCGGCGCCCGACTTCAATGCCCGCGCGCTGAAGTTCGAACTGGAAAAACTCTCCGACGACCTGATGGTCGACATTGCCCTTGGAGAGAAGCTCTGATGCCGCTCTACGCAATCGGCGAAAAAACGCCACAACTCGGCGACCAGGTCTGGATCGCTCCGAATGCCACGGTGATCGGCGACGTGCGCCTGGCCGCCAATGTCAGCCTCTGGTGGAACGCGGTATTGCGCGGTGACAACGACCCCATCGTCATCGGCGAAAACAGCAACATCCAGGACGGTTCGATCTTGCACACCGACGACGGCGTACCGCTGACCATCGGCTGCAACGTCACGGTCGGCCATAAGGTGATGCTCCACGGCTGCACCATCGGCGACGGCACACTGATCGGCATGGGCAGTATTGTCCTCAACCATGCCGTAATCGGCAAAAACTGCCTGATCGGCGCCGGCGCCCTGATCCCAGAAGGCAAGGTCATCCCCGACAACTCGCTGGTGGTCGGCGCGCCGGGGCGCATCGTGCATGAACTGACCGAGAAGCACATCGAGCGCATCGCCCATTCCGCCGAGCATTACGTCGGTAAAGCACTCCACTACCGCGATTTTCTAAAGGAGATCGAAGGCTGACCGGCGAGCGCAACAGTCGCGTGGCGGTTTGAAAACCCTGGACCGTGCCAGGCTCAGGGTTTTTTCTGCGGCGTCTGGATAAAAATCTCGCCGTCCCTGACCATGCCGAGGTCTTGGCGAGCGCGTTCCTCAATGGCATCGTAGCCCGACTTGAGATCGCGCACCTCGGCTTCCATGGCGGCATTGCGCGACTCGAGCGTCTGGTTGAGCTCCCGCTGAGCGGCCACTTGCCGCTCCATTTCGCGTACCCGGAGCAGGCCACCCTTGCCGAACCACAGCGGATACTGCAGCAGGATCAGCAGGGCAACCAGCACCCAGGTAGGCCACCTCATCGTGGCCGATTACTTGCGTAGGTTATAGAACGCATTCAGACCCGGATAAACCACTGTATCCCCGAGATCTTCTTCGATACGCAACAACTGGTTGTACTTGGCGATACGATCGGAACGGGATAGCGAACCAGTCTTGATCTGGCCGGCATTCAAACCAACGGCGATGTCAGCAATCGTCGAGTCCTCGGTTTCGCCGGAACGATGGGAAATCACGTTGGTCCAGCCTGAACGCTTGGCCATCTCGACCGCCGCGAAGGTTTCGCTCAAGGTGCCGATCTGATTGACCTTGATCAGGATCGCGTTGGCGGCACCGCGCTGAATGCCCTCCTTGAGAATCTTCGGATTGGTCACGAACAGGTCGTCGCCCACGATCTGAATGGTCTTGCCGATCTTGCTGGTCAGGCTGATCCAACCTTCCCAGTCGCCTTCGGCCATGCCATCCTCGATACTGATGATCGGGTACTTGCCGGCCAGCGTTGCGAGGTAATCGACCATGCCGGAGGAATCGAGCTCCAGCTTCTCCGATCCGAGGATGTACTTGCCATCCTTGTAGAACTCGGAAGCGGCGCAATCGAGACCCAGCACAACATCCTGGCCGGGGGTGTAACCGGCGACTTCGATGGCCTTGAGGATCAGCTCGATAGCTTCGTCGTTGCCCGCCACATTCGGTGCAAAACCACCCTCGTCGCCCACCGTGGTTGGGTAGCCCTTCTTGTCGACCAGCTTCTTGAGGTTATGGAAGACCTCGGCACCGCAACGCAGCGCCTCACGGAAACTGTTCGCACCGACCGGCAGGATCATGAATTCCTGAATGTCGAGGTTGTTGTTGGCGTGCGCGC
>CAZAWN010000304.1:0-2552 GCA_964488825.1 uncultured Methyloversatilis sp.
GCCCGCGCCTTCGAATCCTTCCCGGGCGATGCCGACAAGCTCTTCCCCGGTTGGCGCGAAAAGCTGGGTGTCCACAAGTAATTCGGACTCTGATAAAAAGCCTCGCGCAAGCGGGGCTTTTTTTGGTCGTTATATCTGACTCAACTGATCGGATAATGTAATGGATAAGAACCAGTATCTCGTCAAGCAGGAACCTTTCTATCAGGCGCAGGGCAAGGAAGTTGCCCTCTACGAGGCAGCCTATGGCGCCAAGCTGCCGGTGATGGTCAAAGGCCCGACCGGCTGCGGCAAATCGCGATTTGTCGAATACATGGCGTGGAAGCTGCAAAAGCCGCTGATCACCGTGGCTTGTAACGAAGACATGACCGCCAGCGATCTGGTCGGTCGCTACCTGCTCGAGGCCAATGGCACGCGCTGGCTCGATGGCCCACTGACCACCGCCGCACGCATCGGCGCGATTTGCTATCTCGACGAGATCGTCGAGGCGCGCAAGGACACCACCGTGGTGATCCACCCGCTCACTGACCACCGCCGCGTGCTGCCGCTCGACAAAAAAGGCGAACTGATCGAGGCGCATCCCGACTTCCAGTTGGTGATTTCCTACAACCCTGGCTATCAGTCGCTGATGAAGGATTTGAAGCAGTCCACCAAGCAGCGCTTCACCGCCTTTGATTTCGACTATCCCGCCCCCGAACTCGAAACATCGATCCTCGCCAAGGAAACCGGATTGGCCGAGGGCACCGCCGCCAAGCTGGTGAAAATCGGTCAGGTTGGCCGCAACCTCAAGGGCCATGGCCTCGACGAAGGCATCTCGACGCGGCTGCTGGTGTATGCGGCCACCCTGATCAAGCGCGGGGTCGATCCGCAAGATGCATGTCGCATGGCGCTGGTGCGGCCGATTACCGACGACGCGGATATCCGCGCGACGCTCGATCACGCCATCGACACCACCTTTATCTGAGCGGCCGATCATGATCGCCGGTAACGATGCGGCGCTCAAGGAGTATCAACACCCCTTGATGCAGCAGTACTGGACGCGGCTCGATACCAGCTTCCCGCAGGTCGCCGAGATTTTCGAGGAAGCGATGGCCGAGGCCTTGTTGGTCATCGATCGTCCCGATCTCGATGCCTACCTCGATGCCGCCAGCCTGATTGGCCGGTTGGGACGCGGCGTCGAACCGATGCTGGTGTTCATCGAAGAGTGGCCTTCGGTCGTCGCCGCCGTCGGCAAAGAGGCCCTGAGCCCGGTGCTCGATTGCGTCAAGACCTTGCAGAAGTCCCCCAACGGCAAAGCGATTGCACCCTTCCTGCAATCGCTGGCGGCCGTGGCGCGGCGCCTGCAGTCGGTGGCGCAGCTGCAACACTATCTCGACATTGCGCGTGATCTGATGACGCGCACTTCCGGTTCAATCCACGGCCACCACACCACCTTCCCGAGTCCCGGACTGCCGGTATTCTTCGAGCAGGCACCGCGCGTGCTCGATCTGGTCGCGGTTGGCGGGATGAAGAACTGGGTCGACTACGGCATCCGCTACTACAGCCACCATCCCGAGCGCCAGGAAGAATACTTCGGGCTCAAGCTGGCCGACAGTCGCGCGGTGGTGCAGCGTGAGCGGCGCGGCACACTATTTGCCGATGTCGAGCGCCAACTCGATCTCTACTTGCGCGCCCTGTGGCAGGACGGCGACCAGTTGGTGCCATACTCCACCGCCTTCGATGAACTGCGCAAGCCGATTCCCTACTACGACAAGCTGGGTCTGCGCATCCCTGATGTGTTCGAGGATGCGGGCCAGATTGGCGGCATCGACCGATACAGAGCCGTGCTTGCCCACATGGTCGGCCATCGGCGCTGGACGACGGCGCAGATCGCCGACAACTGGAGTCCCTTCCAGCGCATGGCCGTCGAATTCTTCGAAGACTGTCGCATCGAAACGCTGCTGTGCCGCGAATACCCCGGCCTGCGTCGCATCTTCCTGGCACTGCATCCCAAGCCTGTCGAGGGGGCCTGCGATCCAGAGACCACTTCCTGCTTGCGTCACCGTCTGGCGATGTTGTCACGCGCCCTGATCGATCCGGACCACGGCTATCAGGACGCCGATCTCAACGCATATGTTGCGCGCTTTCATGCTTTGCTGGCCGACGGTACGTCAGATACGTCCGCAACAGCCAGCCTTGCTCTCGCCTATGTGGCCAAGACGCGCCGCCAGAGCGACCAGCTTGCCAAGGTCTATTTCGACGATACGGTGATCGACTATCGCGACGACAACCGTCACATGTGGAAATTCATCGAGGACAGCGACGACGAGGAATACTTCGTCGAACCCGACAAGAAGCTGGCGAAGGAATCCGAAGCCGTCGGCCTGCCGCCGCGCCATTATCCCGAGTGGGATCACCATACCAAGACCTACCGGCCCGACTGGGCGAGTGTCTACGAGGCGCTGCATCCGGCCGGCAATCCGGCCGATATCGACAAACTGTTGCAGAAGCACGCGGCACTGGCCAAACAGTTAAAAAAACTCCTCGACCTGCTCAAGCCGCAGGACAAGGTGCGC
>CAZAWN010000305.1:0-2533 GCA_964488825.1 uncultured Methyloversatilis sp.
CGACCTGAATGTCCTCCAGCACGGCGGGACGGCGAGGCGCGCCCTTCGGCTCAACATTGACGAACTGCAGGAAATCGTTCAGGAGGTGGTTTTTCAGCCCAGCGCTGAAGACAGTGCAGTGGTGATGGAGCAGATCGAAGTGGGCAGCAAGCTCGACCAGATCGGCAATCTCGTGAAGGAGTTGGAGGGGCTGCTGGAGCAGCGCTGGGAGGCGCTGGAGAAAGACGACCAGCGCGCTTTTTACGGTATCGAAGCGGAGATTGCCCTGCGCCTGAAGAGCGCCCCGCCCTACTTCGAACGCATCAACGAGAACGCCAACCGCCTGTTTGTTGAAGGCGAGCGTCGCCTCGTCGCCCTGGAACTCGAAGTCAGCGCCAAGCGCAAGCAACTGGGCCGCATGGAAACGGTGCTGATTGCCCTGGTGCTGTTCCTGGCGGCCGCCATTGGTTTCCAGTTCCTGCGGCGCCAGAGATTCCTGCTCGATGAAGCGCAACGCTTCGGTGCGGAGGCGGCCCATCAGAAAAACCAGGTGGCCACCATTCTCGACACCCTCAGCGATGGCGTCTATGCCACCGATACGGAAGGACACATCACTTTCCTCAACGCCAGTGCCGAGCGCATGTTTGGCTGGTCAAACGGCGCATTGCTGGGGCAGTCGGCCCATCATGCCACCCACCATACCCGCCCCGACGGGGCGCCCTACCCTGCCGACGAGTGTCCTTTATTCGGCATGCTCAAGCTCGGGCAACCGCTGGATGGGGAAGAGTGGTTCGTGCATCGCGACGGACAGTGTTTCCCGGTTTCCTTCCGCACCAATCCGCTGCGTCAGGATGGAAAAATCATCGGCTCGCTGGTTTCGTTTCAGGACATCAGCGCCCGCCGCGCGGCCGAGGCGCGTATTCGCCTGCTCGAAATGGCCATTCAGGAAAGCGACCAGGGCATTCTCATCACCGCCGCCGATGCCACCGCTGATGGCGGCACGATCCAGTACGTCAATTCCGGCTTTACTCAAATCACCGGCTATAGCGCCACCGAGGCGGTCGGCCAGCGCACTTCCCTGCTGCGCGGACCGGACACCCATCCCGAGACGGTCCGCCAACTGGTCGACGCCCTGCAAGCCGGTCAGCGCTTTACGGCAGATATCGATTACCGCCGCAAGGACGGCGCTCCGCTGCTGGCCGAAATCGACTATTCGCCGGTGCATGACGAGAATGGTCGCCTGACGCATTTCATTGCCCTGCTCTCCGATATCGGCACGCGTCGCGCCGCCGAGCAGGCCTTGCGCGACGCCCATGATCAGGCGCTCGCCCACGCCCGGCTGAAGTCGGAGTTTCTCGCCAACATGAGCCACGAAATCCGCACCCCGATGAACGGCGTGATCGGCATGACCGACCTGTTGCTGGATACGCCGCTGACTGTCGAACAGCGCGAATTTGCCCAGCTGGTGAGCGACTCGGCGCATTCCCTGCTGACCATCATCAACGACATCCTCGATTTCTCGAAGATCGAAGCCGGCAAGCTGGCGATCGAGACCGTCGATTTTTCCCTGCCCCACCTGATCGACGGTGTCGTCAGCCTGCTGGCCCCGAAAGCGCAGGAAAAGCACTTGTTGCTGAGACATCGCGTCGCCCCTGTCCTGGCAGCCCCCCTGCGCGGCGACCCCACTCGCTTGCGACAAATCCTGCTCAATCTGGCGGGCAATGCCATCAAGTTCACTGCCACGGGCCAAGTCGAGATTCGCGCCTTCCCTGCGTATACCCCTGTGGGCGACACCCCCGTCCGCGTGCGCGTCGAGGTGGAGGATTCGGGTATCGGCATTGCGCCCGCCGATCAGGCTCGTCTGTTCCAGTCCTTCTCGCAGGCGGATAGTTCGACCACGCGGAAGTTTGGCGGCACGGGTCTGGGACTGGCGATCAGCAAGCAACTCCTCGCCCTGATGCACGGCGAGATCGGCGTGATCAGTACGGAAGGACAAGGTGCAACCTTCTGGTTCGAATTGCCGCTCGAAAAAGCCTGTACCGAGACTGCCCCGGAGGCGTTCGAACCCGTCTCAGAACACGGTGCGGCCGCAAGCACAGCGGAAGCGCTGGCTCCCCGGAGCGGCCAACTGAGCGCAGCGTTGTCCCAGGGCCGCCTGGTGCTGCTGGTCGAAGACAATCTGACCAACCAGAAACTGGCGCAGCTCCTGCTCAAAAAGCTGGGCTACGAGACGCACATCGTTGCCGATGGTCAGGAGGCCGTCACGACCTTCGCCACCCTGCCGTTCGCCGCGATCCTGATGGATTGCCAGATGCCGGTCATGGATGGCTTCGAGGCCACCGCCCTGATCCGCAAGGCCGAGACCGAGCAAGGTCGCCCGCGCATCCCGATCATCGCCATGACGGCCAACGCCATGCAGGGCGACCGCGAACGCTGCCTGGCCGTCGGCATGGACGACTACCTGAGCAAACCCATCAATTTCGAGAAATTGCGCATCACGCTGGCGCAGTGGACGCACCCTCAGTCAGACGGCTGAACCTTCCTGAATTCCCAC
>CAZAWN010000306.1:0-2533 GCA_964488825.1 uncultured Methyloversatilis sp.
TCGCCCTGAGAAACAACTCATTCCGGTTGCCGAAGCGTTTCGCGCCTTCCTGATTACCGAGGCGCCGCCGATGCTGCTGGGGAAATAGTGCAGCGGAACTCTGCGCTCAGAATTTCTCTGGTCGCAAGACCTCGATCTCGGTCAGGAAGGCCACCATCGCGAAATTGGCATAGTAGCGTTCCTGAAGGTGACGCAGTACCTGTTCGGCCAGCGCACGTGTGCAAATGGTCTCGATGCGCACGTTGGCTGCCTCGTCCCATGCGGCATCACGCACACCACGGGCGCCGCGCCCACGCGCATCGGATACGGTGTAGCCGCGCACGCCAAGACGGTCGAGATCGCGCAGCAAGGTCGGCTCGACAATCGCCTCAGTGATAATGGTCAGCAGGGTGCGTTTTTCAGTCGGCAGGGTCATGGCGCAGGTCCGGCTAGTTGCATGGCCAGCCAATGGTAGAGCGGAATGCCGGCCACAATGTTGAACGGAAAAGTCACCCCGAGTGCGCCCGCCAGCGAGATGGCCGGATTGGCTTCCGGCACGGCGATACGCATCGCGGCAGGGACGGCAATGTAGGAAGCGGAAGCCGCCAGTGTCGCCAGCAGCGTCAGGCCACCAACCGACAGGTCGAGCAACAGGCCGGTCCCCAAGCCCAGCAGGGCGGACAGCAGCGGCATGCCGAGTCCGAAAGCCATCAGGAACAAGCCGCGCCGCTTCAGTTCGCCCACCTGGCGGCTGACGATCAGGCCCATCTCCAGCAGAAACAGCGCCAGCACACCCTTGAACAGGTCGAAGAACAAGCCCTTGACCGGAGCCAGCCCCTCCGGCCCGGCCGCCCAGCCAATTGACATGCCGCCCAGCAGCAAGGTCACCCCCTTGCCAAGGAAGGCTTCATGACCAAGGGCACGCCAATCGGTGTCGCGGTTCACGCCGCGCGCCAGTGCGATGCCAACGAGGATCGCCGGCACCTCCATGATCGCCAGCAGAATCGCCATCTGCGGCTCGAAGTCGATGTTGCGTGCGGCCAGCCAGGCAGTAGCTACCGCAAAGGTGGCCACGCTCACCGAACCATAGTGGGCCGCCGTAGCGGCGGCGTCCGCGCGACCTAAGCGGCCGAGGCCGCGCAGGAGCGCAAAGGCCATCAGCGTCTGCGCCGCACCGAGCAGGATCACCGCGCCGACCTGCGGGATCAGCGGCGCCAGCGGCTGGGTTGCCAGGCCCTGCCCGCCCTTGAGGCCGATCGCCAGCAACAGGAAGACCGACAGTGACTCGTACAGCGCACCCGGCAGCTTCAGCTCGGAACGCAGCAGACCGGCAGCGAGGCCGAACAGGAAAAACAGAATGACAGGATCGAGAGGCGTCATGAAAGATCGCCAGCGGTTAGCCCGGGCTCAGCGCCCTTGCCGCTCCGCCAACGCAAGCTGCAAGCTGCGGATATCCTCGCGCAGTTGCCGAATTTCGGTATGCAGATCGGCCTCGATGTGATCGCGCGCCGCTTCTACCGCCTGCCGTGCATCTGCCTGCTCGGCCTCGCTCACGCTCTGCATGGCATTGACGATGATGGCGATGAACAGGTTGAGCATGGTGAACGTCGCCACCAGGATGAAGGGAATGAAGAAAGCCCAGGCATAGGGAAAGCTCTCCATCACCGGCCGGGCGATGCCCATCGACCAGCTTTCCAGCGTCATCACCTGGAACAAGGTGTAGAGCGACTGGCCGATGGTGCCAAACCATTCAGGATAGGCGGCCGCGAACAACTTGGTGGCGATCACCGCGAACACGTAGTAGATGATGATCAGCACCATGGCGATCGAGCCCAGGCCGGGAATCGCTGCCAGCAGCGCACCCACCACGCGCCGCATCGAGGGCACCATGGTCAGCAGCCGCAGCACGCGCAACACGCGCAGGGCGCGCAACACCGCCAGCGGACCGGTGGCGGGCAGCAAGGCAATGGCGACGACAGCGAAATCGAACACGCTCCACGGATCGCGCCAGAAGTTGGCGCGATGCACGTAGAGACGCAGCACGATCTCGACGACAAAGACCGCAAGAATGGCCTGATCGAGCGCAAGAATCAGCCGCCCCGCCGCGGCCATGGCCGACGCCGAGGTTTCCAGCCCCAGCAAGGTGGCGTTGATCAGAATCAGAACGATGATGGCGTTCTGGATGCGCGGCTGTTCGATCCAGCCGCGCACCCGCTCGCGCATGTCGCTTGCCTCGACAGTTACCGACATTCGTACCCCGGTACTATTTCAAGCGTAACGTGCGCTTCAATCGTCCCCGCCCATGAAGCCCAACAAATGAAGCAGGCTGGTAAACAGGTTGAATATCGAAACAAACAGGGTCACGGTCGCCAGCACATAGTTGGTCTCGCCACCGTGGATGATGTTGCTGGTTTCGTAGAGGATCAGGCCAGACATCAGCAGCACAAAGGCGGCTGAAACGGTCAGCGAGAGCGCGGGAATCTCGAAGAACATCGCCGCCAGGCCGGCGACAAAGGCCAGGAGAATGCCGACCATCAGGAAGCCGCCCATGAAG
>CAZAWN010000307.1:0-2470 GCA_964488825.1 uncultured Methyloversatilis sp.
GTTCTTGATGAAGTCGCCGCCAAGCCAGAACTGGTAAGCCGCCTTGGCGAAGGGCTCGGGACGCAGGCCGAGCTTGGGCTTGATGATGGTACCGGCAATGTAGCCGCCATTGACACGGGGACGACCGAGGATTTCCCACAGGTCGGTGATGTCCTTGGAGGGGCCGTCAAACAGGCGCAGGAACTGGCGCGGCACGTAAAAGTCATGCATCTTCAGGCACTTGACGTCGCCCTGGCCCTGGTTGTTACCGATCGCCAATGTCAGGAACGAGACCAGCATGGCGCGGCCGTCGGTCATGTTGCGGTCGAACAGTTCGATCGGGTAGGCGACCTTCATCACGCCCTTGGCTTCGTCGATGAAGTACACCAGCGCATCGACGCCCTTGGTGAAGTCGTCGGTGGTGCAGACTTCGACGTTGGTGCCGGTGGAGGACTCGGCCGCGATGTGCGCGGCAGTAGCCAGGTAACCATAGCCCGTGGCCGGCTGCATGTGATAAGCGACGAGGACGTGCTTGTCGCCCTTGATCAGGTCTTCTTCTTTAAGGCTCAGATCGGCGTAGCGGTTTGATTGATCCATATTCCCTTCTCCTCTTTCAGTGGTGGTGGGTTGCTGCGTTTTTTGTTCGGTAAAGCAGTAAAAGCATCATATTCAGCAAGGTCTATAAATAACAGTCACGTATATTTATCATCATCATCATTGCTGGCTGATGTTTCGGCATGCCAGACCTTGAGTAAGGAAACATCGACAAAGCTCCTGCCGTGCAGGTCGCCACGGCGCAGCGCGCAGGGCTTGCCGGGTTCGCCCAGATCGGACAGTACGGCAAAGGCTCCCGTGAAATCGTGATCGAGCGTGTACTCGCTCTCGGTCACCAGCGTTGGCAGCCCGGCAGCCAGGCTGGCGAGCAGGCCGTTTCTCGAATCCTCAAAAGCCAGGCAGGCCGCCGCCGGCAGGCTCATCTTTTCGAGCACCCAGGTATAGATATCCGGAGCAGGCTTCTTCTTGGGCACCACATCGCCGGCGCCAATCACCTCGAACCAGGATTCGGCATCGGGCGCCAGACTGGCCTTGAGCAGGCTGGTGACGTTCTCCGGCGTGGTGGTGGTCGCAATGGCCAGCCGCAGCCCGGCAGCGCGCGCTTCCTTGATGAGCCGCGCCACGCCCGGTTGTAGCGGGAGGCCACCCTGCGCAACCAGATCAAGATAGTGCTTGGTCTTGGCAGCATGCAGCGCCTTGATGCGTACATCCGCATCCGGACGCTGGAGGAATTCGGGCTCGTGCTTTTCGCAGTAGAAACGCATGCGTTCCTTGCCGCCGGTGACGGCGAGCAATTCGCCGTACAAGGCAGCGTCCCAGTGCCAGGAAAGGCCGGCCTCCTTGAAGGCGGCATTGAAGGCGATGCGGTGGCCGTCGCGCTCGGTATCAGCCAAGGTGCCATCGACATCGAAAATTAGGGCTTGGAGTGTTGTATTCATGGACGCGAAAGATAAACAGGACGATCCATAAGCAACAGTCACATTTTCTTATCGGGATGATAAGATGAAGAGAAGTCGGCGCTGGCATGACGGCAGCCGAAACAACGATTAGGGAGCATGGAATGAAGCATGTCACACTGCGCCAGCTCAAGGTTTTCGAGTCGGTAGCGCGTCACCTCTCGTTCTCGCGTGCAGCCGAGGAACTACATCTCACCCAGCCCGCCGTCTCAATGCAGGTCAAACAGCTCGAAGAACAGGCCGGTCTGCCGCTCACAGAAATGATCGGAAAAAAGGTATATCTCACCCAGGCGGGCGAAGAAGTCGCCCGTCACGCCCGGCTGATCGCCCAGCAACTACGCGAGGCGGGCGATGCGATCGATGCGCTCAAGGGGGTGCGCGGCGGCACGCTGTCGATCGGCGTTATCAGCACCGCTAAGTACTTCACCCCGCGCCTGCTCGCAGAATTTCGCCGGCGCCAGCCCGGCATCGAACTCAAGCTAGGCGTGCATAACCGTGAAAGCGTGTTGCGCAAACTAACCGAAAACGAGATCGACCTCGCCATCATGGGGCAGCCGCCCAATGACTTTCCGACCGTTGCCGAGGCCTTTGCCGATCATCCGCTGGTAATCATCGCCCCGCCCGAGCACCCGCTGGTTGCGCTGACGCAGATTCCGCCCGCCATGCTCAACGAAGAGACCTTCCTGATCCGCGAACCCGGCTCGGGGACGCGCGCCACGATGGAACGTTACTTCGCCGAAGCCGGAGTGATCCCGAAGCACCGCATGGAACTGCTCAGCAATGAAGCCCTCAAGCAGGCCGTCATGGCCGGACTTGGATTGGCCTTCATCTCTGCCCATACGGTGCGGCTCGAATGCGAGGTGGGGCGCCTGGTTATCCTGCCAGTGATCGGCACGCCCATCGTGCGCCGCTGGTATGTCGTGCATCGCCCTGAGAAACAACTCATTCCGGTTGCCGAAGCGTTTCGCGCCTTCCTGATT
>CAZAWN010000308.1:0-2461 GCA_964488825.1 uncultured Methyloversatilis sp.
TGGGAGAAAGGACTCGGTGTCAGCTGGGACGACACCGATGTGCCGGAATGGCGGATGCAGAAAGACCTTGTCGCGCGATCAGCCGCCCATGTGGTGACAGAGTTGGGCATCTACTTCACGCTGTCTGGTGAGGAGGACCCGGAGCCTGCCGCCGTAGCCAGCGAAGCAGAATATCCGGAAACATCGGCACCGCCGGCATGGCGCAGCAAGCGCCAGCAACGGCGCACCGTCCAGGGGCGCTTTCTGGGTTGCCTGTTGGGTGGAGCGGTCGGCGATGCGCTGGGCGCTCCAGTAGAGTTCATGAAGCGGGCAGAGATCCTCCGCCGCTTCGGCCCGAATGGCATCACTCAGTACGCACCGGCTTACGGTGGGCTGGGGAGAATCACCGACGACACGCAGATGACCCTTTTCACTGCCGAGGGGCTGATCCGAGGCTGGGTACGCGGCTGCTTCAAAGGCATTACCACCTATTCGGGCGTGACGGCCCACGCTTATCTGCGCTGGCTGCAGACCCAAGAGGAACGCCCAACCTGTGACATCAACTTCGGTACTGATGAATCCGGCTGGCTCTTTCAGCAACGCCAGCTACACAGCCGGCGCGCACCAGGCAACACATGCCTTTCCGCGTTACGGGCGATGAAATCGCTCGGGGAGCCAGCACGCAACAACAGCAAGGGTTGCGGCGGCGTCATGCGGGTGGCCCCAGTGGGACTGTTCGCTTGGCGCCTGCGCCAACAGGAATCGCCTCAGGACGCCTTCAGGCTAGGCACGGAGCTGGCGGCGCTGACTCACGGCCACCCTACAGGGTCGCTGACAGCAGGTGTTTTGGCTGTGCTGATTCTGGCGCTTACGGACGGCGCGTCACTGTCCGAGGCGCTGGCGGCTTCGATGGCAATCCTACGGGCAGAGACCGGCTTTGAGGAGACACTGCGCGCGATCGAGATGGCCGAGGAGCTTGCTGTTTCCGGCTTGCCGCATGAAGAAGCCATTGCCCGGCTGGGCCAGGGCTGGATCGCGGAGGAAGCGCTCTCGATCTCGATCTATTGCGCGCTAGTCGCTCGCAACTTCAAGCATGGCGTGATCATGGCGGTGAACCACGATGGCGATTCCGACTCGACCGGATCGATCGTCGGCAACCTGCTGGGCGCGATGTATGGGGTGAAAGCGATTCCTGCTGAGTGGCTGGATCCGCTTGAGCTGCGTGACGTCATCACCGAACTCACGGAAGACCTCTACGCATTCAAGGATTGGGAGATCGGCGAGTACATCGATAACGAAGAGCTGAACCAGCGGATCTGGCAGAAGTACCCGGGATTCTGAGATGGAGTGAACTGGTATGAGCGGAAATCGGTGGGACCAGCTGGGCGTGCCCCACAAAGGATGGCACTGCGTGGATGTCATCGACCTGCGGGCCGACGGTGAGTCGGCAGACGAAACCGATTACGCAACCTGTCAGATGTGCGGCAACGAGAAGATCCGCTACGTCCACATCATGGAGCACCCGGATCTGGACGAGAACTTTGAAGTCGGCTGCGTCTGCGCTGAGAAGATGAGTGACGACTACGATGGGCCTAAACGGCGTGAGGCCAAGTTGCGCAACCGAGCAGCGCGCCGCACCCGTTGGCTGCAGCGTAAGTGGAGAGTGTCAGCCAAGGGGAACAGCTTTCTGAACATCGATGGGCACAACCTCGGAGTGCACATAAACAAGTTCAAGCGGTGGGGCTACCGGATCGGCAGCCGCTTCAGTACCAAGACCTACGCGACCAAGGACGAAGCGAAGCTGGCTCTTTTTGATGACTTCTGGACGGCGACCCAGGATGACGAGCAGTTGTGGTCCAGTGACTAAGCAGGGACAAAGATGTGATGGCGCATCGATCAATAATTTACTGACGAAAACGAGAGGCAATATGCCGCTGCAAAACCGGATCAATCCAGATGGAGAGATTTGCCGATCCTCAGCCAGGGGAATGCTGATGGGCAACCGAGGCTGTCTTCATAACGAGGCCAGAGAGATCGTTTCGCGTTCCAAGCGGGATGCCTGGGTCACGTGCCTGATTGAGTTCAAGAACATTAAACGCATCGTCATGGATGCCGGCAAATACACGGAGTTGTTCTTTCTCGACGAAGCGACTGCACTTGCTGCTGGCCATCGCCCCTGCGCCACGTGCCGACGCGACCGATACGATGCGTTTCTTGCCGCATGGAGCGACGGCAATCGAAACGGCGAAAAGGTGCTGGCCGGCGAGGTGGATAAACAGATGAAACTTGATCGCGCCCCTGGCGCGCGCGTAGAAACACCGTCGATCATGGGACTGCCCAATGGCGTTATCGTCAAGCAGTCAAGCACCGGAAACTGGTACCTGAAATGGGGCGATAACTTGTACATGTGGTCGTTTGATGGCTATGGTCTCTCGCAGCCAATATCGGCTGTGACAGGGCCATTTGTGGTGTTAACTCCGGC
>CAZAWN010000309.1:0-2400 GCA_964488825.1 uncultured Methyloversatilis sp.
CCCCGGTGGCGATCGGGAACATGCCGACATAGTGGTTGATGGTGTTCATCTCATGGACGCAGTCCAATCCCTCGGCCTTCATGTCCAGTTTCTGCTTTTTCGGGTCCAGGACCGGGTTCCAGCGCTCGTCCTCGTGCGACAGGTCTTTCTGGATGATCTCGTTCGCCATGCGCGTGCCCTTGCCGGCCGCCTTGCAGCCGTTGTAAACGCCGTCGAAGTGGAAGTGGATGCGAATGCCGTCCGGAAAAGCATCCGGCGGATAGTTGGGCGCCGTGAGCGATACCCACCAGATCGGGGAAAAGTAGGCGGCGATCATTGCCACCAGGGCGATCAGGGTCAGGCCGCTGATGATTTTGTTGTTGGCTTGCATGGCTTCTCGTGCAGTTAGGGGGCCGCCCGTGCAAGCACGGGCGGCTGGGGCTTCATTGAATGAGAGAGGTGAGGCCCCGGGGAAACGATCGATGCTTTACTTCTTCTTGCCGCCGGCCTTCGGCTTGCACATCGCGCCGGGCATCGACAGGCTGGCCTGATAGGCGGAGATTGCCACCAACTGGTCGTTGGTATAGGGCTTGATCACCTTGACCATGTCCGGGTTGGCGTTGCGACGATGGCCGTCGCGAATCTCGGTCATCTGGCGCAGCAGGTATTTGTAGTGCTGACCGGCGATGACGGGATAGAACTTCTCCTTGTCGCCTTCGCCGTTCTTCTTGTGGCATTCGACGCACTGCTTCTCGTAGAGCTCCTTGCCCTTGGCGATCTGCTGGGCGGCATCCTTGCCTTCGTACTTGCCGTGGTCGATCGGGATGCACAAGCTCTCGATGTAGGCTGAGACGTGGGCGAGTTGATCCGGATCAGTGAGTTCCTTGGCGAAGGGGTACATTGTCGGGTTGTCACGCAGGCCCATGCGGATGTCGGCCATCTGCTTGATCAGCACGGTGGTGTGCTGGCCGGCGAGCTGCGGGAAGGTGCCGTCGGGGCGGCCGGCGCCGTTGGGCAAGTGGCAGGCGCCGCAGATCTCATAGCCTTCCTCACCTTTCTTCGCCACTCCCTTGACGGCGAGGGCGGCTTTCATTTCGCCTTCCATCTTGGCCCATTGGTAGTCCTTGGACTCGATGCCCGCGCTTTTGGGCGCCGGCGGGCCGGCGAATGCCAGGGTGGCGGGCAGACAGAGCGCTGCGAAGAGCAAGGGTAATGAGTATTTCATGTGAGGGTTCCTTAAATAACAGATGGATTCGTGGGTGTTAGTACGCGTCGCGCGATTTCCGACCGTGACGTGAATCTATGGTCTTTTCACCCTTGTGTCACTCGGTGCAGCCTGATTAGTCGAATCGGAAAATTCCGAAACTTACTTAAGTTTGGATAGCCAATCGGCCAGCGCCTTGATTTCCGCATCGCTGACGAGGTGCATAACGCCCTTCATCGCGGCAGTTTGTCCATTGTTGCGTGCACCACTCTTGATGTCTTTCATTTGCTGCTCGGCGTAGGCGGCGTTCTGGCCGGCGATCTTGGGATACTGAGGGGTCAGCGGCGTCTTGGCATCCTTGCCGTGGCAGGCGACGCAGGTTTTCTCCATGTACAGCTTGGCGCCATCCGCAGCCAGGGCGGGCAGGGTAAGTACCAGCGCGGCGGCCATCATGACAATATGCTTCATCGGGTTTCCTTTACTTGGGTGTCGGGTTGGATAGGTCGGGTGAGTTGCATCCTAGACAACTCACCCGATCACTTCCTTGAATCAGATCAATTTACTCAACAATAATTACTTGATCTTCTTCGCGCCATTCTGTTCGAGGTAGGTTTTGGCGCGGAGACCGAGATCGGCGGCCTTGACCTGGTACTGCCAGACCTGTTCGGCCCAGAGGTTGGCCTGTTCCCAATCCTTCTTGGCGGCGGCTTCTTCGTACCTCTTCTTGGCTTCGGGCATCTTGCCAAGTTGGTCGGTAGCATCTTCGACCATGGCGACGACATCGGGGAAGTCCTTGAAGTTGACGGAGGTGATGTAACCGACGACGGAGTCAATGACGGCCTGGGTATCGGCGACCTTCTTGACGGTTGCCTTGAAATCGGCTTCCGTATAGTTGCCCTTGGCCAGGGTGGTCTTGGTCGGTTTCCAGCCCTTCGGCTTGACGAGCAGATAGCCCATCATTTCGAGGTGCAGCGCGGAGCAGAACTCCGTGCAGTAGTAGGGATAGACACCTTCCTTGTAGGCATTGAACTTGACCGTGACGGTCTTGCCGGGTTCGATGGAGGCATGCACGTTATAGGTGGACACTGTGAAACCGTGGGTTTCGTCCTGGGCGCGCTCGAGGTTGGTCAGGTGGATGGTGACCTCGTCGCCCACTTCCGCCTCGATGGTTTCCGGCGTGATGTGCGAACGGATCAGGGTGCCGAACACTTCGACCT
>CAZAWN010000310.1:0-2399 GCA_964488825.1 uncultured Methyloversatilis sp.
CCGGCTGGGTGTTCAACGTGGCTACGGTGGTGCATGGCGAAGAGGCCTTCCTCGCGGCGGTATTCCTCTTCACGGTGCACTTCTTCAACAACCACTTCCGGCCCAACAAGCTGCCGCCGCCCGATGTGGTGATGTTCACCGGCACACAGTCGCTGGAAGAGTTCCGCCACGAGCACCCGGCGCAGTACCAGCGCTTGCTTGATTCGGGCGAACTACAGAAGCGTCTGGTTGATGCGCCGTCCCGTCCGCTCCATGTCGGCTCGGTGATCCTCGGCCTGACCCTAATTACCGTCGGACTTGTGCTGCTGGTATTGGTGTCGAATGGATTCATCGTAACGATGATGTAAGCGAGCGATTCCGCCATCAGCGCCTGCTGCGACACAATGTCGCAGCAGGCGTTTTCTTTTGTGACGAAGCTTCGCGGATAATTGCGGACATGGAGCCAAACGAAGCCATCCGCCTGGCGACGGTACTGCGTCGGCTGGTCATTCTGCGCTGGTGGCTGATCGGCGGGTTGTCGCTTGCCGTCCTGTCAGCGCCGACTTTGCTTGACATCGACCTGCCGCTCTTGCCATTGCTGCCCATGCTGTTGCTCATGGTCGTTTTCAATGGGGTGGTGCAGTTCTGGTCTGGCGCAGAAGAGGCGCACGCAGTCGATGTCGCCGGACAACTCGCCGTCGACCTTGTCGCCATGGCGGTCATGCTCTATCTGACAGGAGGGGCAAGCAATCCTCTCGTTTCGCTGTTGCTCTTGCCGGTTGCGATCGCGGCTTTCTCTCTGCCAGCCCGCTGGGCGGGTGCTATTGCCTCGCTGGCCGTCGCCCTCTACTCGTTTCTCATGCTTTATTCCTTGCCTTTGGCGATTGCGGATGTGGAACGAGCGACGCGTTTGCATCTAGGGGGGATGTGGCTGACGTTCGTCGCCTCGGCCTTCCTGCTCGCCTGGTTTGTGGCACGCCTGATGCAGGGCTTGCACGCCCGGGATTTGCAATTGGCAGTAGCACGGGAGAAGTCCCTCCGCGACGCACAGGTTGTTGCGCTTGGCCAGCTTGCCGCCGGTGCGGCCCACGAACTTGGCACGCCGCTCGCGACGATGAACATTCTTGCCGGCGAACTGGCGACCGATGCCCGCCTCCCCGAGGATGCGCGCTGCGATCTTGACCTGTTGCGCCAGCAGATCGCCCTATGCAAGGACATTGTCGGCGGATTGACGCAGAAAGCCGGTATCGAGCGTGCGCATCAGGCGCTATCCGCCGTCGAATGGATCGAAGGCCTGCTGGCGCGCTGGCGGGCGCTGTGGCCAACGGCAACCTGTGTCCTGGAGGTGGCAGGGCAGGGCGCGCCGCCGTTGATGCTGCCAGTGGCTGCGCTGGAGCAGGGCATCGTCAATCTGTTAAACAATGCAGCGAAGCTTGCACCGGTAGGGATGCGGATGGTGCTCGACTGGAATGGACAATCGCTCCGGGTATCTGTTCATGATCGAGGACCGGGGTTCCCGCCCGAGGTGCTGCGACGTTGCGGCGCTCAGCCGCTGCCTGCCGTCGCCGAAGGCAACGGGATCGGCTTATGGCTGACGCGCGCCGCTGCCGAACAATGCGGCGGCCGTCTGCAACTTAACAACGACCAAGGCGGCGTGGCAACAATAGAACTGCCACTGGGTATAAAGGAGTAACGATGTTTGTACTCGTCATCGACGACGACCTCACGTTCAGTACTGTGCTGGCACGGGCATTGGGGCGTCGTGGCTATCGTGTGAGCACAGCCGCCGATGCGGCTTCCGCACTCGCCGCTGCCAGTGTTGAACCTCCCGACGCGGCGGTACTCGACCTCAACCTGGGCAGCAGTTCCGGGCTGCAACTGATCCGGCCGTTGCTGGAAGCTGCGCCGGGTTGTCGCATCGTCGTGCTGACGGGTTATGCAAGTATCGCAACAGCGGTTGAAGCCATCAAGCTCGGTGCTACCCAGTATTTTTCCAAGCCAGTCGAGGTCGATGCCATTTGCGCTGTCTTCGAAGCCGCGGAAGAAAATGACGTCGATGGAGATGCTGAACTGCGTAGCGATCCGTTGTCAGTGTGGCGCCTTGAATGGGAGCACATCCAGCGCGTATTGCTCGAACACGAGGGAAACATTTCCGCTACGGCGCGTGCGCTCAAAATGCATCGGCGCACCTTGCAAAGAAAACTATCTAAACGCCCCGTGGCTGAATGATCATGCCGTCTGGCCAGCGCCGAGTTTGAAAAAAAAGCTTGTCGGGCCAAAAGTTTCTGCTAGAATCCGCGTCCTCGATTAATCGAGAAAACCGACGCGGAGTGGTAGTTCAGTTGGTTAGAATACCGGCCTGTCACGCCGGGGGTCGCGGGTTCGAGTCCCGTCCACTCCGCCAATAACACATTAAAAAA
>CAZAWN010000311.1:0-2388 GCA_964488825.1 uncultured Methyloversatilis sp.
CAGAATGAAGTCGAGCAGAGCGCCTACAACTTCGAACACAGCAACGTCGAATTCCTGCTGACTGCCTTTGGCGCGCACGAAGGTAACGCCAAGCACCTGATGGAGCAAAAACTGGCACTGCCCGCTTACGAGCAAGTGCTCAAGGCCGCGCACACCTTCAACCTGCTCGATGCGCGCGGCGCGATTTCCGTCACCGAGCGTGCCGCCTACATCGGCCGCATCCGCAACCTCGCGCGCAGTGTGGCGCAGAGCTATCTCGATAGCCGGGCGCGCCTCGGCTTCCCGATGGCGCCCAAGGAACACGCCGCCGAAGTACTGGCAAAACTGGAGAAAGCGGCATGAGCGCGCACAATCTTCTCGTTGAACTCTTCGTCGAAGAACTACCGCCCAAGGCGCTGAAGAAGCTCGGCGAATCCTTCGCCGCCACGCTGGTCGCCAAGCTCAAGGCCAGCGGTCTGACCGACGAAACCATTGCTACTTCGTATGCCTCGCCGCGTCGCCTTGCGGTACATCTGACCAAGGTTGCCGCCAAGGCCGCCGACAAACCGGTGCAGCAAAAACTGATGCCGGTCGCTGTGGCGCTCGACGCCAACGGCCAGCCCACCCCAGCCTTGTTGAAGAAGCTGGCCGCATTGGGGCAGGATGCCGCGGTCGTCCCCGCGCTCAAGCGCGCCATGGATGGCAAGGCGGAAGCGCTGTTCCTCGACAGCGTTGTCCCCGGCGCAAGCTTGCAGGAAGGGTTGCAAGCGGCACTCGAAGCTGCGCTCGCTGCGCTGCCGATTCCAAAGGTGATGAGTTACCAGCTTGCTGACGGCTGGAGCAGCGTGAACTTTGTGCGCCCGGCCCACAAACTTGTCGCACTGCACGGCGCCGATGTCGTGCCGATTTCCGTGCTCGGCCTGACGGCCGGCCGCGAGACGCAGGGCCACCGTTTCGAGGCGGCCAACCCGGTCGTTTCGATCAAGGATGCCGACAGCTATGCGCAACAGTTGGAAAATGAAGGCGCGGTCATCCCCGGTTTCGCCGCGCGCCGCGCCGAGATCGAACGCCAGTTGCAGGCCGCCGCAACCAGGGAAGGCTTGCAGCCGATTGATGATGACGCCCTGCTCGACGAAGTCACCGCCCTGGTCGAACGCCCGAATGTGCTGACCTGCCAGTTCGAGAAAGAGTTTCTGGATGTGCCGCAGGAATGCCTGATCCTGACGATGAAGGCCAACCAGAAGTACTTCCCGCTGCTCGACGCGGCCAACAAGTTGACGAACAAGTTCCTCGTCGTCAGCAACATCCGGCCGGAAGACGCGAGCGCGGTGATCGGCGGTAACGAACGCGTGGTGCGCCCGCGCCTGGCCGATGCCAAGTTCTTCTTCGATCAGGATCGCAAGAAGTCGCTGGCCGACCGCATTCCCGGCCTTGCCAAGGTCGTCTACCACAACAAGCTCGGCACCCAGGGTGAGCGCGCCCAGCGCGTCGCCGCGCTGGCTTCCGCCATTGGCGCCGCGCTCGGTGGAGAAGCCTTGGCGCGCCAGGCCGACCAGGCCGCGCTGCTCTCCAAGGCCGATCTGCTCACCGACATGGTCGGCGAGTTCCCTGAGTTGCAGGGCATCATGGGCCGTTACTATGCACTGCACGACGGCCTGGCTGTCGAGATTGCCGATGCCATCGAAGACCACTACAAGCCGCGCTTCGCCGGCGACGAACTGCCGCGCAGCAAAGTCGGCCTGTGCGTTGCACTCGCCGACAAGTTGGAGACACTGGCAGGCATGTTCGGCATCGGCCAGTTGCCGACCGGCGACAAGGACCCCTTCGCGCTGCGGCGCCATGCGCTGGGCGTGATCCGCATGCTTTCCGAGCGCGAACTGCCGCTCGATCTCACCTGGCTGTTCGCTGCAGCACAGGTGAAGAACGAGAAGGTCGTCGGACAACTGGCCGACTTCATCTACGAACGCCTCGCCGGCAGTCTGCGCGATCAGGGTTTTTCCGCACTTGAGGTCGATGCCGTCCTCAGCCTCCGCCCGCAGCGCCTCGGCGATATCCCGAAGCGGCTGGCCGCCGTGCGCGCCTTCGCTGCGCTGCCCGAAGCTGGGAGTCTCGCGGCTGCCAACAAGCGCGTCGGCAACATCCTGAAGAAAGTCGGCGCTGACGTGACGGCACAGGTCGACACTGTACTGCTGCAAGAGGATGCGGAACGTGCCCTGTTCGCTGCGCTTGACGCGGTGAAACCGCCTGCTGATGCCGCGTTCGAACGAGGTGACTACGCCGCCTCGCTGCAACAGCTGGCTGCACTCAGGACGCCCGTGGATGCCTTCTTCGACACGGTGATGGTGAATGCCGAGGACGCCGCGCTGCGCGCCAACCGCCTCGGCCTGCTGGCGACTTTGCATCAGGCGA
>CAZAWN010000312.1:0-2348 GCA_964488825.1 uncultured Methyloversatilis sp.
GGATGGGAGGCATCGGCATGCCGCTGGCTGAGCGCATTCAGGAAATCCCCTACCTGCTCCACCGTATCCACCCGCCGTGCATACGCCAGGAAAACCGAGCCCTTGACGTCCAGGCGATGCGCCGAATCGGCCGCGAGTGTAACGAAAGACCGGTCCAGCACTGAACTATCGGGGTTCATGGTTCACGTGGGAGTCGGCAAACGGCCGAAGACAGGGCATTAGTTTCCTCATATGAAACTATGTGTCGAGTTCACTTTTGATTGTGGTCTGATAGAGTCGCGCACTCTTGTTCAACAACACAAGCAGGCACATCATGGAAATATTGATTCTGGCTTTCGTTAAGCATCACGACAAAGACTCGTCATGAGATCCGAACTGAACCTCTCCTGAAAAAGCCCCGTTCTACGCAATCCTCTCAACTTAAGAAAAACCGGCCATTTGGGCTTGGCTCGAGAGCCGGTATTTGCTAAGATATGTAACGTAGATTCATGATTATCAAGGCTATTTATGACCATGGGATCTTGAATACTTGGAGATTTTATGCGCCTTTGCCAAGGCGCTGCACTCGCCCGATCTGCTCGACTCGGTGCGGCTTTCGCCCACCGCCTTCCTCCGCCGTCGCCACCTGACCTTCCCGAAACTGCTGACCCTCATGCTCTCCGGCATGTGTGGCAGCATCCAGCAGGAACTCGATCGATTTGCCGCCAACCTCCAGGGGTCCACGGATCTCCAGCGCGAGGTGACCGCCCAGGCCTTTTCCAAGGCCCGCAAAGGGTTTTCCGCCTCGGTGTTCAGGGCGCTGAATACCACCTTGCTCCACCTGATCGAGACCCGTCTGTCCCTGCCGCGCTGGCGCGGGTTCCGCATCGTCGCCGCCGATGCCTCCAAGCTCCGTTTGTGTCTCAAGGATGCCACCGGGCGCAAGGTGCGGGAGGCTATCGCCTTCATGCTGTATCTCCCCGGCAGCGAGATGGCGCTCGATTTCGAACTGTATGCGCCCGAGGTGTCCGAACGGCAGATGCTGTTTGAGCATCTGGCGCGTCTCCGACGCGATGACCTGCTGGTGCTCGATCGCGGCTATCCGGCCCGCTGGCTGGTGGCCGTCCTGCTCGCCCGGGGGCTGCAGTTCTGCATGCGCGTCGACGACACCGGCTTTGCCGAGGTGGCGCGCTTCCGGCGCTCCGGGGAGGCGGAAGCGCTGGTGACCCTGGCGCCGCCCTCGGCCGCCGATGCGGCGGACTATGACTGCCCCCGGGCAGCGACTCAGGTCCGCCTGGTGCGCGTTGTCACCCCCACCGGGCGGGTACATATCCTCATGACGTCGTTGCTCAATCCCAGCGACTATCCCGCCGCCGACTTCGGCGATCTGTACCACGCCCGCTGGCGCATCGAGGAAGCCTTCAAGCGCCTCAAGCACCGACTGACCCTGGAGCATTTGACCGGCATCTCCTGGCTCGCCGCGCAACAAGATTTCGGCGCCAAGATCCTGGGCGACAACCTCCACGCTCTGTCGGTCTATTGTGCCACCCAAGACCCTGCCGCAAACCCACCCAAAGCCAGGAAACCCGAGACGTCCAACCGCCGCTACCAACCCAACCGGGCTTATGCCTTCGCTGCGATCAAAAGCCGGATCCAGCGTTGGCTGCTCTCGGTACCCGCCAGCCTCAATGAGATCGAACGCCTGTTCACCGAACTGATGCGGAACCTCATCGCCTTCGTGCCAGGGGCATCCAAGCCAAGGAACATGGGCAGAAAACCGCATAAGCACATGGCTTACAAGGCCTGCGCATAGGCGGTTAGGGCGTTAAGTTGAGAGGATTGGGTCGGGGAGAGCCCATTGTGGCAGTACAATAGCGCGTTTCTAACCAACTAATAGTGGGTTGATCAACCGGCATTAAGCAGTAGTAGGAATCCCATACTATACCGGGGAGACAGTAGATGTTTGATGTATACGGGAGTCCATCGGGGACAGTCTGGATTCTGTGCCGCCAAGCTATCAAGCCGTGAGGAATCCTTTTGGGCCTTTGAAAAATCCGAGTTACAGTAGGTGGGAGTGCAAATATCATTTGGCACCTCATTACGAAGTGCCATGTTAAGGTATTATGCCGAAAATACGTCAGCATCTGGGTGAAGATGTTCATAAGTTGGATTCCCGTATGGCCGGTTAGGCAGTGGAGCATTCATTGATTTGGAGTTAAGAATGCATAATCGAACAGCCATGGTAATGTTGGTGATTCTGATTTATCTATTTGGGAATGATTCACATGCCAGAGCCTATAGAATCACAACGATTCTTGATGGCCCGGTTCGTGGAATGAATATGGAGCTAGTAGACGCGAACAGTAGTG
>CAZAWN010000313.1:0-2347 GCA_964488825.1 uncultured Methyloversatilis sp.
GCACGATCTTGTTTGGTCGTCTGGCTTCGGAGTCTTTCCGGTTGAAGTGGAAGACAAACTCGAACGCCGGTGCGAGCCGGCCGTTCCAGTCACCGGGGAGTCCCGGTCCCTGGTCCCAGACGTACCAGGCGAAGCGTCGCCAGCCCTGCGTGCGCATCCAGTCAAGCCAGCCGTCCCAGTAGGGGATGACTTCGTTGTCACGGTGGATCAGGCCGAGATTGACCAGTACCTGGCCGTTGGGGGCTATCGGCAGGTGGGCGAAGACGCCGCGCATCAGGGCGTCCCAATCGACGAGGGTGTTCGTATAGTCCCGCTGGTTGCCGTAGGGCGGCGAGGTGAAACACAGTACCGCCTGTTCGCCGGCCATCAGGGTGCTGACGACGGCCGGATCGGTGGCATCGCCGCAGATCAGGCGATGCGCTCCGATCTGCCAGATGTCGCCGGGCCGCGAGATCGGGTGCGCAGGCATCTCCGGTATGTCGTCCGCGACATCGTCGTCGGCCTCATCCGTGGATTCGCCCTGTAGAGCGTGTTCGGCACCGACCAGCAGGTGCTCGATTTCGTCGGAGGTGAAGCCGGTGAGCATCAGGTCGTATCCCGATTCGGTCAGTTCAGCCAGTTCGGCGGCGAGCATTTCTTCGTCCCACCCGGCGTCAAGGGCGAGCCGGTTGTCGGCGATCACGTAGGCGCGTTTCTGCGCCGGACTCAGGTAGCCAAGTTCGATCACCGGGACTTCGGCCAGCTCCAGCTTGCGCGCGGCGGCCAAGCGGCCATGTCCGCAAAGAATGCCGTTGGCACCGTCGACCAGGATGGGATTGGTCCAGCCAAACTCAACGATGCTGGCCGCCAGCTTGGCGATCTGCGCTTCGGAATGCGTGCGCGGATTGCGCGCAAACGGGATCAGCGAATCGACCTTCCGGTATTCGACGTTCAAGGGTGCAGTCATGAAATGTAAAAACCCGCTCGCAGGCGGGTTGGGTAATTAGGTTCGGGTGGTAACCCGCAGGTGGTAACCGGCAGGTGGTAACCCGCAGCAGGTTACCGGGTGGGTTACCAGGGGGTTACCACCCAGCAAACCCTGTAGGGACAAGGGAAAAGCGGATTTCAGGGGGTGGTAACCTACCCCGGTGGTAACCTGATTTTTGCGGCTGACAGTAGCGAAATGCCGGGCTCGCGCCCCCCGCATGGGAATTCGCGGAGGAAGGACCCATCGAATTTCTGTTCAGATCACGATCTATCTGCAAACGGATTCTTGACTTTCAACTTTCGGTTGATGACCAGTCCATCCTGCATGTCCTCGGAGAACAGCGTTGTGCACCCTGCTGCCAGGGCCGACGCAGCGATCATCGCATCGTAGATGGACAACTGGTAGCGCTCAGCAATCTGCATCCCGAGATCATGCGTTTCCTCGGTCAGCGGATTGACCTGGCAAATCGCACGCACCGTGGAGAGCACCTCGCGAACTTCTTCATGCGTCATCTTCAGCTTGCGGATGGCGATCGACGCGGACTCGTTGAGCACCTGCACGCTGATCTGCCCGCCCTCGCTGATCAGTTCTTCGGCTTGGTCCGCCTTGGTATCATCATCAGAAATCAGGTAGAGCACGACATTGCTATCAAAAAACTGATCAGCGGCGCTCATTGGCTTCCAGGCGATCGAACCTGAAATCAGAAGGCATCCGCCCACGGTACTTGCGTAGATGCGAGAGCAACTCGCGGGCTGAAGCAACTCGCTCGACGTCAAAAGAACGCTCGCCGGCAACCTGAATCTCGATGTCGTCACCTTCTTTCAGCTTCAAGGCTTCAACGACAACGGCGGGAAGCCTGACGGCCAGGCTGTTACCCCATTTCGCGACTTGCATGGCGATCTCCATTAAGCAAAGATATACACTTTTCTATTGTATATCCTTTCTGCCACCCCGCAAGTGCTGCGCTGAAATGCAAAACGCCCGCAGACACTTCCTGCAGGCGCTCCGATTACATCATGCCTGAATCATACCCATTCGATGTACATCGGTCAAGCGCTAAATTTCAGAGTCGGCGCAAGTAGCCATAGTGCATCGCCAGCATGCCGAGTGCTGCCACGAGAATGCCTCGCGCCTCGGGCTGCGACAAGGTGCGACCGTTCCATCCCTGCAGTGCCGCCCACTCCTTGAGGGTCATGCCCAGTCCGGCGATATGCCAAACCGCCGAGCCACCCGGACTGCCGATCCCGCCTACCGCATCCATCGCCGCGCCGATCCGTTTGCGCGCAAAGGCCACGCGCTCGGTCATCCTGTCACGCCACTGGCCACCCGGTATGCGATCAAACGACGGGACGTTGGGCCCGGACAACTGCGCAATAACAA
>CAZAWN010000314.1:0-2327 GCA_964488825.1 uncultured Methyloversatilis sp.
TTCAAGGGCTCCAAATGGAGGCCCCAAAGAGAATTACCAAGTATCCGGAATTTTTTGTGGGGAGACGGCTAGAAGTCGTCTGAATCCAACCAGGGTAACCGTCCGGCCGACGGCACCTAGCGATTGCTGCCCAATCCATCGCACCAGGCGTTCGGTCATCTGGTAGTTCTCATCGACTTTCTGGATGACGGCCATAAAGGTTTTACGGCAGGACAGACAAATCAGCCGTGGCGAGTCGAGGTGAATCATGACCCGCTTCCCATGGCTCGTCAGGTCGCGGACGAACATGGAGCGACTGCCGTGCCGCTGGACGCGATAAAGTTCGCCGCAATGTGGGCAGAGGCGGGAGATGGCCGCAGGCTCTGCTTTGACGTGGTACTCATCTTCAAGCTCCTTCCGGTCGAGTTCTCGGAGGCCGGGGAGGTTCAGGATGCCAGTCATTTTGCAGTTTCAGATGTGAAAAACCCCCGGCAGTTCTGCGCGGGGGTCGAGTTAAAACGGTAAAAACAGATTTTGGGGATGGTCCGCCATCTGCTCAAAACCATAGCGTTGATAGAAATCGACTGCGGAGTGCTTCGCATTAACGACAAGGCCAATTCCGCCAACTTCGCCGGAAATACGAGTCGCTCGGTCAATGGCGTCAAAGAGCATGAACTCTCCAATACCTTTCCCTTGATGGCCTAGTGCTGTTGCCAGCCGCCCAAGACGAAACACGGGCACCTTGGCAGGTAACCGCTTTCCATATTGCGCAGGCAGATTGGTATTCACCAGCTCAGCCAGGCTAATCGCGTAGAAGCCGAGGATTTCGACGCCCGTCTCGTTAGCGACCAAGACAAAGGTAGAAGAAACCCCCTTCTCCTTATGCTGTCTGGCGGTCTGTTTCAGCCAGCCATTCAGGTCCGCATCACCGCAATCGAAGTTCTTCCTGTCATGCCTGTCGTTAAGCGGTTGAACCTGCATCGTTCATTAACCTCAGATAACGGGATTGGGCCTGAAGAAACTTTTCATTGCGCGGCGGCGGATTCTCAATCATCTCCAGCAACCTCAAAGATTCGCGACGAGTCAGGACAATCGTTGATTCGCTTTCAATGACTTTCTCCGCTTTTTCCAGGGCCGCTTGAACGACGAACTGGTTCAGCGTCGCACCAACGAGGTCGGCTGCCGCTTGCAGCTTTTCCTGCACATGGTCAGTGATTCTCGTGGTAAGCCGTTTCCCTGTATGAGCGAGCATGTCAGCCTCCTTGGTAGCCAATGGTTAATAGCCCTAAGTATAGATTTGTGGCGTCATTTTGTCACCGCTCGGTTAGATTCGTGGCTGCCATGCGGGATGATTGTATGCTTCACAGACCAACCTTCTTACCCTGAAGCCGCTGCACTGCGTCCCCTGGCGAAATCCGAATGACCGGACAAGTTTCGGTGTCGCAGTGGCTTCCACCTCATAAATGCTGTAGCCGAACGACGAATGCAGCTTTGCTTTCCCGGAGAAAGAAACAACGGTGGGTAGAAGGGATTGCCGTAGTGGTGGTTGTAGAGCGCAAGTTAATGTTGCCCGTGCGTGGCGCCCCCGGAATAATCGAGGTCCAGTACGATCATGGCAGGAGCTTGGGAGCAACTGACGATAAAGGCTTCGGCAAAATGCTTGGCCAGACGGTAATGCCCTTCTTCGATACGCTGTTCTCCATCCGCGAGCGTTTGGGACCCAAGGCGAGGTCATTGCCTTCCTCCTGTGGAGCGCGGCCCACCGCCGGTTTGAACATCGGACCGTACATTGCTCGTTCCATGGCAGACCTGCTGGAGGTGATCGCCAATACGCTAGGGCTGACCGTGTTCGAGTTGTTCGACAGGGTACGGGAGCAACCTGTCCGGGAATAGCACCAACCCTGACAACCTCTTTTCTGGTTCTGCGTTAAGCGATCCATGCGTGCGCAGTCCCTGAGCTCAATTCTTACCCTGATAGGTTCGCTTATAGCAACCAGTGGTACAGCCTTTGCCGAAACCTCGCTGCGAATCCGTGAAGGCACCAGTAACTACGGCAAGACAACTATGACCGTCACTGGAGATAAAGTTCGGCTTGGGCACTCATCCTATGGCCCAGTGATCTTCACTATTGATGGCAACAAGATTCGGGAGGGCAACTCGTCGTATGGTAAGGTCGTCGCTACTGTCGACAATCTGGGTCGCGTCCGCCAGGGAGACAGTTCGTACGGCAACACGATTGCAACGGTTACTGGCAATCAAGTAAGGGGAGGCAGTTCGACATACGGTTCAGTGATAGCTAACACTGATGGTGGCCGAATGTCGGGGGCTGCTGCGGCGAGTTTGATGCT
>CAZAWN010000315.1:0-2320 GCA_964488825.1 uncultured Methyloversatilis sp.
CAAACTCGGCGCCGGCAAGACGGCACCCGCTGCCCAGAACCGCCTCGTCATCCAGATCAACGAAGACAATTCGAAGAAATGGCACGAGGTGCTGGTCAACATCAAGAACATCCAGGCCGAACTCGGGCCGAAAAACGTGGCGATTGCCCTGGTCGCCATCGGGCCGGGGCTGGGCATGCTCACGGCCGAGTCGCTCGCCGCCAACGGTGTGCAGGATGCGATCGCTGCCGGGGTCGAGTTCGTCGCCTGCGGCAATTCGATGAAGGCGCAGAAGCTCACCAAGGACGATCTGGTCGAAGGTATTTCGGTCAGTGTCGCCGGCTATGTCGAGTTGATGCAACGCCAACAGCAGGGCTGGGCCTACTTGCGTCCCTAAGCCGCCATGATTGACTGGACCACCATCGATACCGTCCTGCTCGATATGGACGGCACACTGCTCGACCTGCATTTCGACAACCATTTCTGGCAGGCCCATGTGCCGCTGCGCTACGCCGAGGCGCGCGGCCTGCCGCACGCGACGGCGCGCGAGGAATTGATGGCGCGTTACCACGCGCGCGCCGGCACGCTGGAATGGTATTCGGTCGATTTCTGGGAAACCGAACTCGAACTGGACATCATGGCGCTCAAGGAAGAAGTCGCCCACCTGATCGCCGTGCATCCGGCCGTGACCGGTTTCCTTAGCGCCGCACGCGCCGCCGGCAAACGCATCGTGCTGGCCACCAACGCGCATCACAAGGCACTGACCCTGAAGATGGCCCGCACCGGATTGGCGCCGCACTTCGACGCGCTGGTCAGTTCGCACGCCCTCGGCTACGCCAAGGAACAGCGCGGTTTCTGGGAGAAACTGCACGCTCTCGAACCCTTCGATCCGGCGCGCACCCTGTTGGTCGACGACAGCCTGCCGGTGCTCGACGCCGCGCGCGCCTACGGTATCGCCCATCTGGTCGCCGTGCGTACGCCCGACACGAAGCAGCCGCCCAAGGACACGCGCGACTACCCGACCATCGACAGTTTCGCGCAATTACTGCCCCTCTAACCGTGACTGCCGCGCCCCAGATCTTTCCGCTCGCCGGGCCGCTGCTGCGCGGCCATCGCAGCCCGCGCGTCGCCCTGATCGGCCAGGCGCGGGCCGGCAAGAGCCGCATTTTCCGTGCGGCCTCAAGCACTGTCGTGCGGCACGAGCGGCTCGCCGGCGTCGGCCCGGCCTACGAGGAATGCCAGGTCGAGGTGGGGCTCGACCGGATTTCGCTGGTCGATCTGCCGGCCGTCGATAGCTTCCACACGCTCTCGGGCGACGTTCCGGTGGTGCTCAAGTACCTGCTGTGGGGCGACCGCTGGCCCGCCATCGCGCGCCACGAAACGCACCAGCCCGGACAGGCATTCGCTGCCCCCGACGTGCTGCTGCTGGTAATGGACGCCACGGCGCTGGAGCGTGACCTCGAACTCGCGCTGGAACTCGCCCAGATCGGAAAACCGCTGGTGATCGCCCTCAACCGCATGGACGAAGCGCGCGCGAAGCGGCTGTTCGTCAATGTCCGCGCGCTCGCCGAGAAGCTCGGCGCACCGGTGGTTCCCACCGTGGCGCACATGGGCATCGGCCTCGCCGACCTGTTTTCCGCCGTCGTCCGCGCCGCGCGCGACAAGCGCGCGCCGACGCCGCAGGCGCCCAGCCCGCACATCGCCCCCTTCCTCGCGCCGCTCGCCGGCATCGCAGCGCAAGCCGACGTGGCCAGCGCCTTCGCCGTGCCGGCCACTTTCCTGGTCGCCCAGTTGGCCGAGAACGACGACTATTTCGCCCAGGAACTGCGCTGCCATTTTCCCACCCGGCACAGCACACTGCTCGCCGCCCGCGACGCCGCGGGGGCCGCCCTGCCGCGCCCGCTCGCCGACGAAATCCACGCCGACCGCCACCACCGCGCCGCGCTGCTGTTCGAGGCGGTCACCCGCCCCGGCGGGGGCGGCGCCCAGCCTCGCTGGCAACGCTGGGCCGACGAAGTCTTCCTCCATCCGCGCTGGGGTTTTGCCGGCACGCTGGCCATCTTCGCCCTTGTGCTGTTCTTCGTCTTCGAGGTCAGCGGCTGGCTCGACAGCCTCACCGTGGCGCGCGTCATCGACTGGGCTGAACCCTGGCAACCGACCGATCTGGCCGGCGTGCTGGGCCGGGCGATCTTCGACGGCTGCGTCGGCCTGATGGGTATCGTCATCCCCTACATGATCCCGCTGGTGCTGCTGCTGGTGTTTCTCGAACTGTCGGGCATCATGCACCGCGTCGCCTTCGTCGTGGACCGCGGCTTCCATCGCCTCGGCCTGCACGGCGGCG
>CAZAWN010000316.1:0-2312 GCA_964488825.1 uncultured Methyloversatilis sp.
CCGGCATCCAGCGGCTACCCGGTCACCGATGCCAGCGCCATGCGCGTCTCCGCCGTGTATGCCTGCATCGCCAAGATCGCCGGCAGCATCGCCAGCCTGCCGTTGCCGATGTACGAGCGCACCGCAGACGGCCGGCAGAAAGCCGAAAACGCCCCGCTCTGGTGGCTGCTCAACGAACAGCCGCACCCGCAATGGACCGCCGCCAGCTTCTGGGAATGGGTCATCGGCTGCAACTGCCTGCGCGGCGATGCCTTCGTCCAGATCCAGCGCGGTCGCGGTGGTGAAGTCACCGGCCTGAAACCGCTGCACCCGGACACCGTGCGCGTCGAGTCCAGTGGCGAATATCTCACCTACCAGGTGCAACCGCTCAAGGGTGGCAAGCCCTACGGCCTGCACCAGGACGACATGCTGCATATCCCAAACCTCGGCTTTGATGGCGAACGCAGCCCCAGCGTCATCCGCCACGCCGCCATGCAAAGCATCGGCATCGCCCTGGCCGCCGACGATTTCAGCGGCAAGCTCTACGCCAACGGCGGCATGCCCAAGCACCTGTTCCAGCTCGACGGCAAGCCCGACGAAGAACAGATCGCCCTGCTGCAACGCACCTATGCCGAGCGCTACACCGGCAGCGGCCAACTCGGCAAGCCGATGGTGTTGCCAAAGTCAATCGACTTCAAAGAATTGAGCATGACGGCGGTGGATGCCGAACTGCTCGAATCGCGCAAGTTCCAGGTGATCGACATCGCCCGGGCCTTCGGCGTGCCGCCGCACATGATCGGCGCCACCGAAACCACCAGCTCGTGGGGCACCGGCATCGAGCAGCAGACCATCGGCTTCGTGAAGTACACGCTGCAGCCGTACATCAACCGCATCGAGCAGGAACTCAACCGCAAGCTGATCCGCACCGCCAAGTACTTCGTCGAATTCAATCTCGATGGCCTCATGCGTGGCGACTACAAGACCCGCAACGAGGGCTACCGCATCGCCCTCGGCCGCGCTGGCGAACCCGGCTGGATGACCATCAACGAAGTCCGCCGGCTCGACAACCTGCCCCCCATCGAGGGCGGCGACCAGCTCTGGAAGCACGACCCATCAGCCAAGCCACAACCCGCCGAACCCACCGCAAAGGAAACCTCAAATGCATAAGCGCCTGCTGCAACTGCTACGCGACAACGCCCAGCGCGAGCCGCAACCGCTGCGCATGGAACAGACCACGGAAGCCGCCACCCTCTACCTGTACGACATCATCGACCCGTACTGGGGTGTGAGCGCCGCCGAAGTTGTCAAGCAGCTCGCCGGCCTCAAAGGCACGCCGGTCAACCTGCGCATCAACTCCCCGGGTGGCGACGTGTTCGACGGCCGCGCCATTGCCAGCGCCATTGCCCAGCACGGCAACGTCACCGCCTGGATCGACGGCCTCGCCGCCAGCGCCGCCACCTATGTCGCAACCGCTGCCAAGACGGTGAACATGGCCGACGGCGCGTTCTTCATGATTCATGAGGCCTGGACGCTGGCCTACGGCAACAAGCACGACCTGGCCAACACCGTGCAACTGCTCGACAAGATCGACCAAAGCATCCTTAACGACTACGCCAAAAAGACCGGCCAGACCACCGAACAGCTCAGCGCCTGGCTGGCTGCAGAAACCTGGTTCGACGCCACCGAAGCCAAAGACGCCGGCTTCATCGACGCTATCGTCCAGGCTGATGCAACGCAAAACATCGCCAGCAACACCTGGAACCTCAGCGCCTACGACCACACCCCGAAAGCGCTGCTGGAACCCAAGCAAAAAGCCCCGCCCGAGCCTGACCCCGAACAACTCCGCGCCGCCTGCGATCGCCGCTTGCGCCTGCTGACCCCAATCTGACGCCCTCGCGCAGAAACCGAACCCGCCAAGGTGGCAAGCCTGGCGGGTTTTTTTACGCCCACGTTCCTGAAAGGACACCCGCAATGAAAAGCATCCAAGCCCTGCGCGAGCAACGCAACGCCCTCGCCAAAGAAGCCAAGAACCAGATGTCCAACAAAGGCGACCAGAAATGGACCGCCGACGACAAAGCCGCATTTGACGCCATCGCCGACCAGATCGACGAACTCGACGGCCAGATCGAAACCACTCAGAGGATTCTGGACCGCACCGCCGAAGAGCGTTTCGACAACCTGCCGCAGAACGGCCAGAACCAGCAAGGCAACCCCGCCACCGCCAACCGCACGCTGTTCGACAAGCTGCTGCGCAACGGCCCCACCGCGCTGACCCCGGCCGAACACGCCACCATCCGCAACACCATGAGCACCGGCACCGGCAACCAGGGCGG
>CAZAWN010000317.1:0-2309 GCA_964488825.1 uncultured Methyloversatilis sp.
TCATGGCACGGCAATTGCGAATCTCCGGAAAACCACTGGAGATCGACATGATCCAACTCACCCCCAAAGCCAGCAAAGCCGTCCAACGCTTCATCAAGTTTTCCGAAACGCCGGTGACCGGCATGCGCGTTATGGTCTCGGGGGGTGGCTGCTCGGGCTTTCAATACAAGCTCAAGCTGGAGGCCGCTACCGCCGAGGATGACACGGTGCTCGACATCGACGGTATCCGCATGCTGGTCGATCCGGCCACGCTGCCGCTGGTCGAGGGGCTGACCATCGATTTCATCGACACGATGACCGAGAGCGGCTTCAAGTTCGACAACCCGAACGCCAAGGCCGCCTGCGGCTGCGGCAAATCCTTCAGCTTCTGAGCACAGGGAGAACGGCCATGTGGGATTACTCCGAAAAAGTCCGCGAGCACTTCTTCAACCCGCGCAACGCCGGCTTGCTGGATGGCGCCAACGGTATCGGCGACGTCGGCTCGATCAAGTGCGGCGACGCGCTGCGGTTGATGCTGAAGGTTGATCCGGATAGCGAGAAGATCGTCGCTGCGAGCTTCCAGACTTTCGGCTGCGGTTCGGCGATCGCGTCGTCTTCGGCGCTCACCGAGATCGTCAAGGGCATGACGCTCGACGAAGCGCTCAAGGTCAGCAACCAGGACATCGCCGATTACCTCGATGGCCTGCCGCCGGAAAAAATGCATTGCTCGGTGATGGGCCGCGAGGCGCTGCAGGCGGCCGTAGCCAATTACCGCGGGGAAGTATGGAAGGACGATCATGAGGAAGGCGCCCTGATCTGCAAGTGCTTCGCCGTCGATGCGGTGCTGATCGAGGAGGTGGTGCGCGTCAATAGTCTCACCACGGTCGAGCAGGTCGCGCACTTCACCAAGGCCGGCGGCGGCTGCGCCTCCTGCCACGAGGGTATCGAGGAAATCCTCGCCAAGGTGTCGAAGGAAGCCTGCACCGCGCCGACCGCCGCGACGAAACCTACCCCCGCGTCTGTGGCTGCCGCGACGCCCGCCACCGCGCCCAAGCTCACCAACTTCCAGCGCATCCGCAAGATCGAGGAAACCGTCGAAGCCATTCGTCCGATGCTGCAACGTGACCACGGCGACATCGAGATCGTCGAGATCGACGGGAAGAACATCTACGTTAATCTGAAAGGCGCCTGCGTCGGCTGCATGATGGAAGCGTCGACGCTCAACGGCATCCAGACCAAGCTGGTCGAAGCGCTCGGCGAGTTCGTGCGCCTGCTGCCAGCAAGCATGATGGGCAGGGCCTGATCATGGACGCCCCCATCTATCTCGACAACAACGCCACGACGGCCTGCGATCCGGCGGTGGTGAGCGCCATGCTGCCCTTCTTCACCGAGCAGTTCGGCAATCCCTCGTCGATGCACAGCTTTGGCAACAAGGTCGGCTTTGCGCTCAAGGACGCGCGCGCCAAGGTGCAGGCGCTGCTTGGTGCCGAGCACGACTCGGAGATCGTGTTCACTTCCTGCGGCACCGAGTCGGACTCGACGGCGATCCTCTCGGCGCTCAAGGCCCAACCCGAGCGCAACCAGATTATCACCACCAACGTCGAGCATCCGGCCATCCTCACGCTCTGCGAGTATCTCGAGAAGGAAGGCTATGCCATCACGCGCCTTGGCGTAGACAAGCGCGGCCGACTCGACATGGACGAGTACCGCGCCGCCCTCGGCCCGCGCACCGCTATCGTCTCGGCGATGTGGGCTAACAACGAAACCGGCACGATCTTCCCGGTCGAGCAGATGGCCGAGATGGCGCATGCGGCCGGCGCGCAGTTCCACACCGACGCCGTGCAGGCAGTCGGCAAGATCGCCATCGACCTGAAGACGACCAAGATCGACATGCTCTCGCTCTCGGGCCACAAGCTGCATGCGCCCAAGGGCGTCGGCGTGCTCTACCTCAAGCGCGGTACGCGCTATCGCCCCCTGCTGCGCGGCGGCCATCAGGAACGCAGCCGGCGCGCTGGCACCGAGAACGCGGCGTCCATCGTCGGCCTCGGCATCGCCTGCGAACAGGCATTGCAGCACATGGCCTTCGAGAACAGCGAGGTGAAGCGCCTGCGCGACAAGTTGGAGGCCGGCATCCTCGCCACCGTGCCACGCTGCTTCCCCACCGGCGACGTAACCAATCGTCTGCCCAACACCAGCAACATCGCCTTCGAATTCATCGAGGGCGAGGCCATTCTGTTGCTGCTCAACAAGGCCGGCATCGCCGCATCGAGCGGCTCGGCCTGCACCTCGGGGTCGCTGGAACCCTCGCACGTGATGCGCGCGATGGGCAT
>CAZAWN010000318.1:0-2307 GCA_964488825.1 uncultured Methyloversatilis sp.
CTGCGCCGCCGCCGCGCAGCCGAAGGCCGCCGTCACCGCCATCGACGAACCGTAGCCGGCGCAGTTCAGCCCCTGCGGACCGGCCGCAGTGTCGCATGCCTGCGACGGGAGGCGGCGGATCGGCTCGTCGGAAAACACGCAAGGCACGCCGAAGGGCTTGCCCTCGCGCGGAAAACCGTAGTCCTTGCGCAGCCGCGCGCGCAGCGTGCTGGCCAGCGCATCCTGCGTGGTGCGCGCCAGATCGTCGCAGCGTAACCGTGTCGGATCGGTGCGCCCGCCCGCGCCGCCGGTCGTCACTACGGCCAAGCCGCGCTGCCGGCAGTGCGCGATCAGCGCCGCCTTGGCCTTCACCTGGTCGATGCAGTCGAGCAACAGGTCACAGGCCGTCACAAGGGCGGCGACATTCTCCGGCGCGACGAATTCCTCGATGGTGTCGACGCGGCAGTCCGGGTTGATTTGGAGAATCCGCTCGCGCATCGCCAGCACCTTGGCCTGGCCGAGCGTCGCTTCCAGCGCATGCGCCTGCCGGTTGAGATTGCTCTCCGCCACATGGTCGAGGTCGATCAGCGTTAGCTGCCCGACCCCCGAGCGCGCCAGCGCCTCGGCGGCCCACGAACCCACCCCGCCGATGCCCACCACGCAGACATGCGCCTGCGCCAGCCGCGCCAGCGAACCCGTGCCGTAGAGGCGGTCGATGCCGCCGAAGCGGCGCCCTTGCGTTGTTTCAGTCATGTTTGCCATGGTTCCCCGATGAGTTGCAAGGATAGATGACGTGCCGTCCTTCCAGCGCCGACTTTCGCATTTTCCAAGGCACCCGAGAGGAAATCCACCAGCACCGGCAACTCCCGATCAAGATCGGCATACCTACCGGCCGCCCCACGGCATGACTGGCACAGTGGAAATACTGTTCGCGGGGGCGCCATCGATCAGTTTGCGGCTGATGGCGAGATAAACAAGCGTTCGGTTGATCTCGTCCCACATGCGGACGATGCGGGTTTCCTTGAACAGTATCGAAGTGTCCTCGCTGAAAACGGTTTCATCCGTGGGCAATTTGGCCGGAAGGATGATCGGGCCGGTCTGTCGGCACGCCAGTGAGAACTGTGAGGGGTCCTGAGCGAGGCCAACGGCACCGGAAATTCCCCCGGTCCTGGCTTGGCTGACGTGGCACGTGACGCCGGGAACTTTCGGATCGTGAAACGCTTCTACACACACCTTGTGGTTGGCGCCGATAAGTTTCCAGGAGGTGGTAACGCAGCCAATGGTTGCGGCGTTGGCGATACTGGAAGTCAAGACCGCGGCAAAGAGAACGAAGTTTTTCAAGTATGGGAGCATTTTTCAGGTCGATAAATAGATCACGATAGGGGATCATGCGCTGGCATTTCCCATTCCAGGAGTTCTGCCAGTCGACAGACCACCCAGAACGCTTCCTTCTCGTTGAAATGGGCATCATCCGCGTGCAATCCAGAATGGCAACGCTCGAGAACTTCCTTTGCGGAGAGGTTTTCCTTGAATGCCAGCATCTGAGCCTGCTCGGCAAGGATGCTGGCCATGTCCTCGCACTGCTCGTAACGGGCAATGACATGCTCCTCGGGGGCATACGGTCGCGCTTGCCCCGGCTTGACGAACAATGCCATGAAGGACTGCGGGGGCTCGATCTGGTTATCGGCTGACATAGGTTTTGCGCTATCCCGTGAAGCCGCGAATCAACCGGCCTTCCCGCTTGGTCGGTCGTCCCTTGAGATCCGATCCCGGGACTGGCGCGAGTTTTCGCATCTCCTGCTCGTGCAAGCGACTGGCCTCGCTCGCGGGCGTCTCCTGATAGAGGAGTCGCGCCTCCGGCGCCGGTCTGCGCTGCCCGGCCATGCCCTGCACGATGACGACGAAAACCGTCTGGCCGATGGTGATTTCGAGTTCGTCACCGACCTTGAGTTCTCGCGCCGGTTTGACGTGGTCACCGTTGCACTTGATCTTGTGGCTGGCAATGGCCGTCGACGCCAAGCTGCGCGTCTTGAAGAAGCGTGCCGCCCAGAGCCATTTGTCGATACGCATGCGTTCGCTCATTCGGGAATCTTTCTCAGCGGGTTGAGCAGTGGCCGCAGGCCGTTGTGATCCATTTCCTGCATCAGGGCCAACAGGCGGCCAATCTCTCCTTTCGGGAATCCTTCACGGGCGAACCAGTTGAGATAGTTGCCGGGCAGGTCGGCGATCAGGGCGCCCTTGTGCTTGCCGAAGGGCATTGTGCGGGTGACCAATAATTGAAGGTCCTCTGGGTTCATTTCAATACAAAATGGAAAAATCCGGCGCCCA
>CAZAWN010000319.1:0-2303 GCA_964488825.1 uncultured Methyloversatilis sp.
CCTTGAAATACGGTAATCGCCGGGCCGGTGAGGAAAACATCGCTTCCCGACCCGGCCCAGCGTATGGACAGCTCGCCGCCATGGGTTTGCACTCGCACGCTGGCATCGAGCAGGCCGCGCGTGATGCCGGCGACGACCGCCGCGCAGGCGCCGGTGCCGCAGGCCAGCGTTTCGCCGCTGCCGCGTTCGAACACGCGCAGGTGGATGCTTTGGCGGTTGACGATCTGCATGAAGCCGGCATTCACCCGCTGGGGAAAGCGCGTGTGGTGTTCGATCAGCGGCCCGAGTTGTTCGACCGGCGCATTCTCGACATCGTCGACGATGCAGACCGCATGCGGATTGCCCATCGACAACGCGGAAATATCCAGTTCTCGTCCGGCTACATCGAGCCGATAGGTCAACGCGCGGGACGGTGCGATGAACGGTATCTCTGCCGGCTCGAAGCGCGGCGGCCCCATGTTGACGGTGACCTGGCCATCCTCTTCCAGCTTCGGCACGATGATGCCGGATGCGGTCTCGACGCGGATTTCCCGCTTCGGTGTCAGCCCTTGTTCATGCACGAAACGAACGAAGCAGCGCGCGCCATTGCCGCACTGCTGCACCTCGCCGCCATCGGCGTTGAAGATGCGATAACGGAAATCGCAGTCGGGCCGACTGGCGGCCTGGACCAGCAGAATCTGGTCGCAACCGACGCCGAAGTGGCGGTCGGCGAGCGCCTGGTACTGCGCGGGGGTAAGGTCGATGGACTGGTTGACGCCGTCGAGCACGACAAAATCGTTGCCGGCGCCATGCATTTTGGTGAATTTGAATTTCATGCCGGCATTATCGCCGTTGCTGCGCTGCATGCGAACCGCTGTGCTACATGCCTCCCCGAGTCAAGTGGTCTTGCGAGACCACGTCCTGATCCGTTCGGCCGCCCATTCGCGGCCGCCCAGGCCGAATGCAAGGGCTAGCGCCAGCACGAGACCGCCGAACACGATGGAGAACGCCACGGTCAGCAACGTCGTGCCGATCTCCATCTGCTCAAGCGCCATGAACAGCGCGAATATCTGTACCGCATATTCGCTGCCGGTGCTGACGGTGAGCGCGCCGGGAAACTTGGCGTTGTTGAGCCAGGCGAAGACCAGACGGTTGATCAGACGCGCCAGCAGGGTACCGAACACCAGGATAAGGATGGCGACCACGACTTTGGGCAGATAGAAAATCACCTTGTTGGCCAGACCGGCGAGGGAATCCAGCCCGAGGCTGTTGGCCGCCGACACCGCCACCACCAGAAGCACCAACCAGTAAATCGTGCCGGCAATGATTCCGGCGAGCGACAGATCGACACCGGCTTGCCGAACCAGTGCTTCGATGCCTGACCTCTCGGCCATGCGCCCAAAACCAAGGGCTTCCAGGCCCCGCCGAACGCCGCTTCGCAGCACGCGCGCCAAAAACCACCCCAGTAGAAGCAACAGCAGCGCAGCCATCAGCTTGGGTAGAAAAACAGCGATTTCACCCCAGAAGGTTTGCAGTGAAGCCAGAAAAAGATCGATTTGGGCATCCATGTTGGTTCCTCAGAAAGTCGGCGGGAGAAAAGTCGTGCCTGGCGTCGCTTCGGGCGCCTGTCCGCCTGGCCGAAGCAGATCGGCCATCGGTTGCAGCGCGGCGCGCTCTTCACGGAACGGGAGTTGTTGAACCAGATCGCTCATGGCCTCGACCAATTTGATCAGCGAAGTGTCCGGCAGATTGCCCATCGCCGCCTTGAGCACTCCCTGTCCGAACTGCGGCGAGGCGTCGGCGATACGCTGGCCATCAAAGGTAGTCACATAGGCCGGACTCGTTGTCGCAGTATCGGCGGCCAGCCTGACCAGTCCACGCTGGGTCAGACCATCAAGCAGCGATTCGGCGCTTGGGCGCGGCAAAGCCATGGCCTTGGCCAGGTCAACCGCGCGCAAACCAGAGGTTTGCGCCAGTTCCCAGAGCACCCAAAGTTCGACGGCGCTGATGCCGTGGCGGGTTTCTATCCATTCGGAATGCCGCCGAACCGCGTCCAGGGTCATCCTGAACATCCTCAGCGTGGCGAGAATGAATTCCTTGCGGCGGGCCCAGGCGACTTCGGTGTCCTGGGATGGATCGAGAAAAAATTTGTCTGCATTCATGGCGGCGCATTTTTGCCGAGCCGTCACGAGAAATCATTGGTCCGATCCCGTAAGGGGATCACATACTCGACTGGAGCGGGCGGGCCTCTTCCTGCGCCAGTCGCAGGATGTAATGCGCGAAATCCGGATCTTCGCCGCGCAACAACTCGGGCAGGCGGTCGC
>CAZAWN010000320.1:0-2284 GCA_964488825.1 uncultured Methyloversatilis sp.
GCATCGTCGTGCAGTGCCAAAACGACCGCTCGCAGCACCGCAACCGTGCCGAGGCGATGGCGATGCTCAAGTCGCGCCTCTACGAACTGGAACTGAGGAAGCGCCAGGCCGAAGCCGACAAGCTGGAAGCCGGCAAGACCGACGTCGGCTGGGGCCACCAGATCCGCAGCTATGTGCTCGACAATTCGCGCATCAAGGACTTGCGCACCAACGTCGAAATCTCCGCCACGCAGAAAGTGCTGGACGGCGACCTCGACGTCTTCATTGAGGCGAGTCTGAAGCAGGGCGTGTGAAACTCGGCGCTGGAGCGACGGCACAGGCGATGACAGCCGACGATCACCTCGCCGCCTACCTCGCCCCGTCGGTCGTCGCCGACGACCTGCCGGGACTATTTCCCCTCCTCCAGCATCAGCATCTGCTGGCCGCCTTTGGCGCGCTGTTCCACGGCAGCCTGGCCGCCGCGCAAATTCGCCTGCTGGTGCTGCGCGACATCGGCCAGCGCAGCGACGCCCCGCGCTGGAGCCGGCGCGAGATCGACGCCCATTTCGCCTACCTCGATCCGGCCAAACTCGATACCGTCGTCAAACGCCTCACCGATCACGAACTCCTGCTCTGGGACAGCGAAGACCGCAGCTACCGCGTCTCCACCCTCGGCCACGGCGCACTGGCGGCCCTTTCCGCCCTGATGCAATTCTCCGAGGGTGAAGATGCCGGGCTCGGTTTCCTCGCCGCGCAACTGGCCGGCGGCGCGGCGGCCGGCCGCATCGCACCGGATCATCTGGCGCAGATGCTGGCGCGGCTCACCGAGCTCGAAGAAGACTTCGCCACTGCGGTGCGCTCCGGCTCGGAGCTGCAACTGGTCGCCGCCCAGGCACGCTGGCAATCCGTATTTCTCTGGATGGAGAAAGGCACGGAAGCGATCCGCACCCTGACGCGCGACGACCTGCTCGATGCCACCGGATGGCGACTGGCGCAGGAAATCGGCCAGCGCCAATCGCGCCTGATGCGCATGACGGGAGTCTTCGGCCGCGAACTCGCCGCCATGGCGCGCCAGCGCGTGCATCTCTCGCAAGGCGGACTGAGTTCGACGGAGCTCGCCGCCTGGCTGAAAACGCGCAGCGTGGATAGCCTAGCCGCCCTGGCGGCCGACGCCATTGCCTGCGTGCCCGAACCGCTGTTCGTCACTGCCGACGTGATGCTCGACGTCGCCGAGGCGGAATTGTTGCGCGAGAAAGTCGGCGCTGGCGCGACGGCACTCCCCGCCCCGGCGGAGGTGGCCGAAACCCGCGAATTCGCCGCCCCGCTGCCGCCGCAACTCCCTGCCCTGGTCGCCCTGCTGGCGGGGCTGGCCGAACGCACCCCGGTCGCCGATGCCGTGGTCGCCGACGGCTGGCGCGAATCCGCCTACCGTTTCTCGCTGCTGCCGTTGATCGGCGAGACCACCGACGACCCAACATTGGCTGATCTGGCAGGATTGCCGCTCACGATTGTGACCGCCGGCGCTGCCTTGCAACCCGTCGAACGGCATGGTGTGCAGTCGATTGAGGACCTGCATCTGGAACCTGAACATGGCTGACCCACACACCGATTGCGCCCGCTTCATCGCTCAACTCCTCGCCGAGCGCTTCGTACCGCGTACGGCGGCGCTGGCGCAGCGCGTCCTGATCGATATCGCCTTCCGCGCCGACGTGGAACGCCGACTGGCGGAATGCGGCCTGCGCCTCCTGGCGAATCCCTTCGCCGACCACTTGGCCGTCGCCATCGACCGCGACGCCGAACAAGCGGTCTTCGGCCAGGGCGCGACCTGGCTCAACAACAACTTCGGCCTGTCGCGCGACGGCGTGGCGCTGCTGGTGCTGCTCTGGGCGCTCATCGTGCTGCCCAAGCGCGAACGACAGTGGTCGCGCGAGGCGGAGCAGCAATCAGACATGTTCGGTGCGGCGAAGCCGCTGCCGAAAGCCGACGACGCCAGCCGCGGCATCGCCGAGACCACCCTGCGCGCGGATTACGCCGAAGCCTGCGGCGGCTGGACGCGCATCGTCATGAACCTGGGCGTGCTCTCCCGGCTGGGCTTCATCGAGCGGCGCAACAAGATCATCTACGAAGGCCCGCTGCTCGATCTCGCGCTCGATTACGAAACCCTCGCCCCGCGCATCCTCGACGGCGCGCTGGCCGATTTGCTGGCCGGCAAGTCGCCCGCTGCCGTCACGCCAGCGCCGAGTTTCGAGAACGCCGCGCCGCCGGATACCGAGACGCTGGTAAAGCAGGCCGCCGACGCGCTGAA
>CAZAWN010000321.1:0-2265 GCA_964488825.1 uncultured Methyloversatilis sp.
TACAACTTCTGCGGATCAACGGGTTTGCTGATGTGTTCGTTCATGCCGGCGGCGAGGCAGGTGACGCGATCTGTGTCGGAGGCATTGGCGGTCATGGCGAGAATCGGGGTGGTCCGGTTGAGCGAATCGGCGCGGATGGAGGTTGTGGCTTCCACGCCATTCATCACAGGCATCTGCATGTCCATCAGGATCAGCGCATAGCGGTTCTGCCTGGCGAGATCGACTGCCTGCTGACCGTCGGCGGCAATATCGACAACGAAACCTACCTCTTCCAGCAGGAAGAGCGAAACTTCCTGGGTAATCGGCTCGTCTTCGGCCAGCAGAACGCGCCTGCCGGCGTACTCCGCCAGCAGGCGCTGCTCCGCTTTCAGCGCTGCGAAACTCGGCGCGGGTGCGACGGCACTGGGTTCCCGCTTCTTGAGCGGTACCACGAACCAGAAGGTGCTGCCCGTCCCCGTCGCGCTGTCCACGCCGATCTCGCCACCCATCAAGCGCACCAAACGCTTGGAAATTGCCAGCCCCAGCCCGGTGCCGCCGTACTTGCGGGTCATGCTGTTATCGGCCTGTTCGAAAGACTGGAACAGGCGGGCCTGCGCTTCCGGCGCGATGCCGATGCCGGTATCGGCGACTTCGAAGCGCACTTGCAATGCTTCCTCGGTTTCCCCGACCGGACGGGCGCGCAGAATGACTTCGCCGTGCTCGGTGAATTTGATGGCGTTGCCGACCAGATTGAAGAGTATCTGGCCGAGGCGCAGCGGGTCGCCCTGGAGGGGTTGGTGCAGTAGCGCGGAGGGAATATCGACTTTCAGGCGCAGGCCTTTCTCGCTGGCTTTGTGGCCCAGTACGCCGGCGAGGTTGCCGATCGTGTCGGTCAGCTGCAGGGGAGCGTCTTCAAGCGCCAGGCGTTCGGCCTCGATCTTGGAGAGGTCGAGAATGTCGTTGAGCAGTGCCAGCAGGTTGCCGGCCGCGGTCCTGGCTTTGTCGAGCTGATCCAGCCCGACCGGGTCGGTCATGCGCCGTTTCGCCATGTCGATCATGCCCATGACGCCATTCATCGGCGTGCGCAGTTCGTGGCTCATGTTGGCGAGGAAGGTGCTCTTGGCACGGTTGGCGGCTTCGGCCTGTTCCTTGGCCAGGAGCAAAGCCTCTTCAGAACGCTTGCGTGCCAACAGGTTGTGAATCCGCGCCTTGAGTTCAAGGGGCAGAATCGGCTTGACGACGTAATCGTCAATGCCGATATGGAACAGCTCGATGCGCCGGGCCGGGTTGTCGAATGCCGATGCCGCAATGATCAGGATATTGCCGAGCGGAGCCGGTTGCCGTCGCAGCCGGTTGATAAAGCGCGAGCCGGACATGCGCCCGCCGAGCACGATGTCGCAAACGACCAGGTCATAGTGCGTGGTCTGCAGCGCCAGCCAGGCCTCATCGGCGGAATCAAACGCATTCACCTGCATGCCCCAGGCCTGCATCTGGGTGCGCAGGTAGAGACGCTGATCGGCGGCGTCCTCGACATACAACACCTTGCAAGGCAAGTCGCTATGCACTCTGAGGAAGCGCTTCATGAAGGTGATCAGTTCTTCGACATCCTGCTTCCTGAACAATTCGGTCGCGCCGGCAAGACTGGCCGCCTCGGCCAGATCAGTCGAAGGACTCGCGGTCAGCAGGACGATCGGTTCGTAGGGGGCGATACGCGCATCGCGCAGCCGGCGCGCCAGTTCGATCCCTTCGCCATCGGCAAGCTGCCAGGCCAGGATGTAGCACTGGAACTTCTCCGCTGCGACGGCGCTCAGCGCGTCCGCAATGCTCTTGACCAGGACGATACGCGCGTCGTCGCCGCCCAGTGCGTTTTGCAGGATGTCTCTGTAGAGGGTGCTGCTGTCAGCCAGCAGAATGTTCATTGCCAAGTTGGACGCCCCACGAGGAACAAGATTTCGATCATGAACGACACGATTGCTCCAGCCACGACAACAAGCTCGCATACAGGGTTTCGGGATCAACCGGCTTGCTGATGTGCTCGTTCATCCCGGCGGTGAGGCAGGTTTCGCGATCCTCGTCGAAAGCGTTGGCGGTCATCGCCAGAATGGGGGTGTCCCGATTGAGCGAGTCGGCGCGAATCACTTCGGTAGCCTCTACACCATTCATCACCGGCATCTGCATGTCCATGAGAATCAGGGCGTAAGGGTTCTGCCGGGCGAGTTGCAGCGCCTGCCGGCCGTCCTCGGCCAGATCGACCACCAGGCCGACATCTTCCAGCAGGCCGCGAGT
>CAZAWN010000322.1:0-2217 GCA_964488825.1 uncultured Methyloversatilis sp.
TATTCGCGCGCCATCCGCCGCATCGGCGCGTACTTCGATCACCAAATCGACAGCCTTACCGAGTTGCAACTGACGAACTACTTCACCGAACTTCTGGCGTCGCATTCCTGGACCACGGTCAAGCTCGACCTTTACGGCCTGAAGTTCTACACCCAGCACGTCCTGAAGAAACCCTGGGTGGCGCCCGGCCTGATCAAACCGCCCAAGAGCCAGCGCCTGCCCGACATTGTCACCGTTGAAGAGGCCCGGCGGATTTTTGCGGCGACCCGAGTGCTCAGCTATCGCGTGTTCTTCTTCACCCTTTACAGTCTTGGTCTGCGTCTGGGCGAAGGGCTGCGGCTGCAAGTCGGCGACATCGACGCCGCACGCGGCCACGTGCACATCCGCAACGCCAAGGGCAACCGGGATCGCTTCGTGCCGTTGCCCCAGGCGACCCTTCAGCTCCTGCGCCGGTTCTGGCCGGTGCATGGCAATCCGGTACTGATGTTTCCCAATCGCTCGTCCGGTCGCCAAGGCGCCGCCGCCGTCACCACACCGCTTGATCCGGGCGGCGTACAAACCACCCTGCACAAAGTCATTACAGCCTGCGGCCTAAAAAAAAGATCACGCCCCACAGTCTTCGGCACAGCTATGCAACCCACCTGATCGAGTCCGGCGTCGACCTGATCGAGGTGCAGAAGATCCTCGGCCATCACTCGATCCTGACCACCGCCCGCTACACCCACCTGACGGACCAAACCAAGCATCACGCCATCGACCGCATCAACGGCCTGATGGATGGCTTCAATGTCACTTGGAGGCAGGTCAAATGATCCGACTCGCTTCGATTATCGATACCTTTGGTGCCGCGTTTCTCACGCACTACCGGGAGCGACTACGCCCTGAACACTATCGCGCCCTCGGCGCAATCCAGCACTGCCGCACACAAGCCAGCCCCAAGATGCAGGTGCAATGCTCAGGCTGCGCGCACCAGATTCTAGTACCGCACTCCTGCGGTCACCGTCACTGCCCGCATTGCCAGCATCACGAAAGCCAGCAATGGCTGGAACGGCAGATGCAGCGGCTCGTGCCGGCGGACTATTTCCTGATCACCTTCACCCTGCCGGCTGAATTCCGCGGGCTGGCCGCCGCCCACCCGCGCATTGCCTGCGATCTGCTGATGAAGAGCGCGTGGGAGACGGTGCGCACCTTCAGTCAGAACGACCGGCAGTTGCAGGGCATCCCCGGAGCGATCGCGGTGCTGCACACGCACTCGCGTCGGCTCGACTATCACCCGCATGTGCATCTGGTGGTCCCGGCAGCGGCGATTGATGCCGAGAAGGCGCGCTGGCGCACCAAGCGGCGCCGGGGCAAGGGCTACCTGTTCAACCACACGGCCCTGGCGAAGGTGTTCCGGGCCAAGGTCCTGGCCGGCATCACGGCTGCCGGACTGGCGCTGCCGGTTGCCTATCCGACAGAGTGGGTGGTCGATTGTAAAGCCGTCGGCAGCGGCGCTTCTGCGCTGATCTACCTCGGCCGCTATTTGTACCGGGGAGTGATCCGCGAACAGGATATCGTCACCTGCGGCGACGGCCAGGTGACGTTCCGCTATCGACACGCGAAGACGGGACGGATGGAGCAGCGAACGGTGGCCGGCGCGGACTTCCTCTGGCTGGTGTTGCAGCATGTGCTGCCGAAGGGGTTTCGACGGGCGCGTAACTTCGGTTTCCTGCATCCGAATTGCAAACGCCTGATTGCGCTGCTGCAGTTGTTGCTGAAGTTCGTTCCACGCCTAGCATCGGACTGGATCAGGGCTCGGGCGCCGATCCCGTGTCCTTGCTGTGGGGCGGCGATGAAGATCGTGCGCACGCGCATTCCGTCGGCGCTCGCAGGAGGGCCCTCGATCCCGTCTGCCGCGCGGGGTGCTTGCTGATCGTGTAAACGAGACATTCACCGGCGAGCAGCGGGACATCGGCGCCCACGAGCCGAGGGACGCGTTCGTCAAGAATCTGCCGTCAGCGCGCGAGAATCCAGCACTTTCGCCCGCTTTCACCCCAGCCTTGCCGCAACGGCAGGCTCGGCGTGGCCGATCCAGTACCCGCCGCCGCTAATCCGGCCGGCTGCCAGAGAAATTCCAAAAAGATATTTGCTACAGGGCTCCGAACCCCGCGCTCATGGACCGGGCTCGTCCAACAAAGGGTTCAGATCGTGGCAAGCACGATCTAACCTTAGTAGTTA
>CAZAWN010000323.1:0-2217 GCA_964488825.1 uncultured Methyloversatilis sp.
CTTCGTCTATGTGATCTTCGAGGACGGCACCGACATCTACTGGGCGCGCTCGCGCGTGCTCGAGTATCTCAACCAGGCGGCCGGCCGCCTGCCGCCGGGGGTGGCGCCGAGCCTCGGTCCCGATGCCTCGGGCGTCGGCTGGGTGTACCAGTACGTCGTGCAGGGCGCCAATCGCACGCTTGCTGAGCTGCGCACGCTGCAGGACTGGTACCTGCGCTACCAGATCACTGCGGTACCGGGCGTCGCCGAGGTGGCGAGCATCGGCGGCTTCGTCCAGCAATATCAGGTGGTGGTCGATCCGGCCAAGCTGCGCGGCTATGGCATTCCGCTGATGACGGTGGCGAATGCGATCCGCAACTCGAACCGCGATGTCGGCGGGCGGGTCGTCGAGATGGCCGAAACGGAATACATGGTGCGCGGGCGCGGCTACCTGCGCAGCAAGGCCGATCTTGAGCAACTCGTCGTGAAATCGGACCGGGGCACGCCGGTGCTGTTGCGGGATATCGCGCGTGTCGAACTCGGCCCCGACGAGCGCCGGGGCATCGCCGAACTGAACGGCGAAGGTGAAGTCGTTTCAGGCATCGTCGTGGCGCGCCACGGCCAGAATGCGCTGGAGGTGATCGACAACGTCAAGCAGAAGATCAAGGAACTCGGTGCAGGCTTGCCCGAGGGCGTCACCATCGAGACCGTCTATGACCGCTCGGAACTGATCGAGCGCGCCATCGGCACGCTCAAGGCCACGCTGCTCGAAGAGTCGGTCATCATCGCGCTGGTCTGCTTTGCCTTCCTGCTGCACCTGCGCAGCGCCTTCGTCGCCATCCTTATTCTGCCGGTGGGCGTGCTGATGGCCTTCATCGCCATGCGCTGGCTCGGCATCAATTCGAACATCATGAGCCTGGCCGGCATCGCCATCGCCATCGGCACGATGATCGACGCGTCCATCGTCATGATCGAGAACGCCCACAAGCATCTCGAACGCCTGAAGCCGGGGGAATCGCGCAGCGAGGCGATGATTCTCGCCTGCAAGGAAGTCGGCCCGGCGCTGTTCTTCTCGCTGCTGGTGATCACCGTCGCCTTCCTGCCGGTATTCACGCTCGAGGCGCAGGAAGGCCGGCTGTTCGCGCCGCTGGCGTGGACCAAGACCTTCGCCATGGCAGGCGCGGCGATCCTGTCGGTCACCCTGGTGCCGGTGCTGATGCTGCTGTTCATCCGCGGCCGCATCCTGCCCGAAGGGCGCAATCCGGTTAACCGCGCGTTCATCGCGCTCTACCGGCCGGTCATCGCGCTCGTGATGCGCTGGAAATGGACGACCGTGCTGCTTGCCGTGCTCGGCATGGCGAGCGCCTTCTGGCCGGCGTCGAAACTCGGCAGCGAGTTCATGCCGACACTCAACGAGGGCACGCTGTTCTACATGCCGACCGGCCTGCCGGCGATGTCGGTGACCAAGGCGGCCGAACTGTTGCAGACGCAGAACAAGATCATCAAGAGCTTCCCCGAGGTGCACTCGGTGATCGGCAAGGCCGGCCGCGCCAATACCGCGACCGACCCGGCGCCCATCGAGATGTTCGAGACGGTGATCAACCTGAAACCCGAGAGCGAATGGCGGCCGGGCATGGATGTCGACAAGCTGATTGCCGAGCTCGACAAGGCCTTGCAGTTCCCGGGCATCGCCAACTCGTGGACGATGCCGATCAAGGCGCGCATCGACATGCTGTCCACCGGCATCCGCACGCCGGTCGGCATCAAGGTCTTCGGCAAGGACCTCGATGAGATGGAGCAACTGGCACGCGAGATCGAAACGGTGGTGAAACAGGTGCCGGGCACCAGCTCCGCCTACGCCGAGCGCATCACCGGCGGCTGGTATCTCGACATCGAGCCGGATCGGGCGCAGCTCGCACGCTACGGCATTCTCGTCGGCGACCTGCAGGAAGTCGTCGCAACAGCGCTGGGCGGCGAGATGCTGACCACCGCCGTCGAGGGCCGCGAACGCTTCGGCGTGACGCTGCGTTACCCGCGCGAACTGCGTGACGATCCCCAGAAGATCGCCGCCAACGTGCTGGTACCGGCGATGTCTGAAATGGGCGGTCCGGCAGTGATGGTGCCGCTGGGGCAGGTGGCGCAGGTGAAGATCGTCAAGGGCGCGCCGGCGATCCGCACCGAGAATGCGCTGCTCTCGGCCTACATTTACGTCGACATCCGCGACCGCGACATCGGCTC
>CAZAWN010000324.1:0-2211 GCA_964488825.1 uncultured Methyloversatilis sp.
TGCACATCCGGGTGGCCGGCCTTGGCGAGAGCGTGAATGAGGCCGTTCTTGAAACCGAGGTCGGCGGTGACGATGCCCTGCACGGCATCGACCAGCAGCGCGTTGGTGATGACCGTATCGGCCACGTCCTGCGCCAGCTTCTGGCCCTGCCCCATGCCATCGCGAATCACCTTGCCACCACCAAACTTCACTTCCTCGCCGTAGAGCGTGTAGTCCTTCTCGACCTCGATCCAGAGTTCCGTATCGGCGAGACGAACACGATCACCCGTCGTGGGGCCGAACATCTCGGCATAAGCCTGTCGCGTGATCTTCATTTCAGCGCTCCCTGAATCTTGCCCTGGAAACCATAGACCCTGCGCTCGCCGGCGTAATCGACCAATTCCACGGTGCGCGTCTGGCCCGGCTCGAAGCGCACTGCCGTGCCGGCTGCGATGTTTAGGCGCATGCCGCGTGCGGTAGCACGGTCGAATTTCAGTCCTTCGTTCGTTTCGAAGAAGTGGTAGTGCGAGCCAACCTGAATCGGCCGGTCGCCGGTGTTCGCCACCTCAATTGTCACGGTGCGGCGGCCGATGTTCAATTCGATCTCGCCGGCCTCGATCATCATTTCACCTGGAATCATCACGGTCTCCTAGACGATAGGGTTATGAACGGTGACAAGCTTGGTGCCGTCGGGAAAGGTCGCCTCGACCTGAATGTCGGGAATCATCTCCGGCACGCCTTCCATCACCTCGTCGCGCTTGAGTAGGGTCGTGCCGTAGCTCATCAGCGCGGCCACGGTCTGTCCGTCGCGTGCGCCTTCGAGGATGGCTGCGGTGATGAAGGCCACTGCCTCCGGATAGTTCAGCTTGAGGCCGCGCGCACGGCGTCGCTCGGCGAGCAGTCCGGCGGTGAAGATCAGCAGCTTGTCTTTTTCTCTCGGGGTGAGTTCCATGAATCCTCCTTACGTGTTCCAGATGCGGGGCGCCACTGCGGGCCGGCCAATGAAGGCCGGGCGCAGCCCTTCCCAGACAGCGACGAACCAGGCGCGCGCGGCTTCGGACGAGTGGCCAAGATAGCGACCGACGAACAAAGCCGGCATGCCGGTCACGCCAACATGCGCGCCGGCTTCGGGCGACTTTGCCGCGCGACAGGCGGCGAGCGTCGCTGCATCGACCTCCGCGCCGGCGGCAAGTACCGTACTGCAGACGGTGAAGCCGGCCAGTCCGATCGGCGATGTCAGCAAGGCGGAACCGCCGTCGATGATCCCCCGTTCGCGCCACAGCGGCCGGCTGTCGATACGGATGTCGGCGGCTAAACGCAGGCTGCCGCGCGTAAAGGATTCGCCACTGGCGCGCCGACCGAAGCAGATCGTCTCGACCCCGATGTAACGCGCGTTCACAGCCAGATCGACGATGGTACGCATGCGCGCTGCGGCGCCGTCGAAGACGATGCTCTCCTGCGGCAACCACTCTGCCGTCGCGCCAGCGCCGACTTTCAGCGACAGGCATTGCTCCGCCGCCGCGCCGGCCGAGCGATACCACTTGCCGGCACCGGGCGTGGTGAGCAGGACCTGCGCATCATCACCGACGTCGATGTCGATTTGCAGGCGATCGCCGCCGCAGATGCCGGCGGGCGGATGCAGCACGATGGCGTGGCAGAGTTCCGGCCCTTCGGGATGGAGCGCCTTCTGCACACGCAACGGACCGAGGTGTTCGCGGCGGGCGAGAATGGTTTCCGCGCCGCGCCGTTCAAAGCCGAGGTCCAGTCGAGCCTGCCAGGCAGTCGGGGACGGCGACGGATCGGGAAGGCGTACGGTCATGCCGCCATTATCGACGCTGGCGGGGCCAATGCGGAATACGTCAGATTGCGCAGGTAGGCGAGGGGGATTCAACCGTGGACTTGCAGGCGCTGACAGTGATCGCGGGTGGAGTAAACCGAAAGCTGCTAGCCGAAGCCATTGCTTGGGCCTTGGACAACCGCGAACTCCTGTGGCAGGAGTGGCGAAAATTGAATGTAGACTAAGCCATGCGCGAAAAACTTCCCCGTATTACTTCCCTGAAAGTTCTTGCAAACCATCGGCTGTCGCTTCATTTCCAGGACGGTTGGACGGTGATCGTGGCACTTGGCGCGTTTATCGACGCTTTTCCAGTCCTTGCTCCATTGCGTGATCGCACGCTATTCCGCAAGGCAAAGCTTGAAGAGTGGGGTTCCGGGGTGACGTGGGATGATGAG
>CAZAWN010000325.1:0-2199 GCA_964488825.1 uncultured Methyloversatilis sp.
TTCATCCAATCAACCGTCTATCTCCCGAGTTTGCAACTATCTCGACTGCGGGATGTGGCACTTTTTTGTGGGCGGAGATTGCATACCAGCTTTCGCTGACCCCGAGCAGCGGGCCGAGTGGTTTTGCAGCGAACTGCGCCAGAATTTCGGCATGCATGGCGGCGGGGGCGGGGAACAGTCCGAGCCCGGCGCGACCGAAAGTTTTCATTAGCGCGCTGTCGGTAAATTCGCCGACGATGTCGGGGAGAAGTTCGTGCGACTCCAGCCAGTTATCGATCGCGCTCCGCAGGGGATCGCTGCGTGCGGGCAGCAGCAGCGGAGCGCCATTGAGGCCTTGCGGGAAGCCTTCCCCAAAGCGCTTGTGCAATTCGGTACAGCCGAACAGTGAAATGCCGACATTGCCCAGAAGATGGGAATGCAATTTCAGGTTGGCGCGTTGTGGCGCCGACCGGTCGGCGATGACCAGATCGAGGCGGCTGAGCGCCAGCTCTCCCAGCAGGTGCTCGAACTCCCCCTCGATACATTCAAGCCGTACCGACAAGGGGGGGTGCAGAACACCCTCCAACAACCGGAAGGCGATCAGCTTGGGTACCGCATCGGTGATGCCGACGGATAGCCTGGGGCGCGTCTGCGTGCCCTTGTCCAATGCCTCGCGCAGTTTTTGCCCGATCTGAAAGATTTGTTCGGCATGGGTCAGGGCGGTGCGACCCGCCTCGGTGAGTTTCAGGGATCGACCCTGAGGAGCGAACAGGGCATGGCCCAGCTGGCGTTCGAGTTGGCCGAGTTGGGTGCTGATGGTTTGCACCGACAGACCGAGCCGCTCGGCGGCGCGTGTGATGCCGCCTTCTTTGGCCACCGCCCAGAAATAGAGCAAATGTCGATAGTTGAGATCGTCCGGGTGCATGTGTCGTTCCCAAAAAATGGGATCATATTATCTTAATTAATCTATTTATTAGATTGTTTTTGGCGCCTACATTGCTACCACGCGTTGCGGATTCCCGCGATGCCCAACCCAAGGAGAGACGCAATGATCACTGTGAAAGACTGCGAAGCGTTTTGCGATGCCAACGCGAACTGGGTGGATGAGCTTGCCTGCCGCGAATGCCTGGGCATGGTGCAGGCCTACGCGCAAGCCCACCAAATGGATGTCTGTTCTCGCTATTTTGCCCGGTGCGCAGAGAGCAGCCTGAGCGGCAACGTTGCCCCCCCTCATCGTCATTGAAATCCTGCGGAGAACCGTCATGATGACCCTGCAAGCCCGTGAATCGTTCAAGCCTTACATCGGCAAACACCATCTGCTGCGTGCCTATCCGGTTAACAGCCCGCGTGCCAAGGCTCGCCTTGTCGTGCTGGCCCTGTTGGCCGACGGCCGTCTCGATGAGCGCGAGATGGCGGCCCTTGATCGAAGAGGCGCCTTGGCCGACCTGGGCATTGCCCGGGAGGATTTTGTCCAGGTGCTTTACGACTTCTGTGGCGATGTCGCCGGCCAGTTGCCCGTCGGTTCGGGAACCTACCGGCTGACGCCCAAGTTGCTCGCCGGACTCCTCGACGAGGTGGTCGATCGCACGGCGCGCGAGAAGTTGCTGCAGCATATGGTGGGCGTGATCAGTAGCGATGGCAGCTTGAGCGAAGCGGAGATCAGCCTGTTCCGCAGCGTTGTCGACCACTGGAAACCGCCTCCGGGCAACCTGGCGCCCAAGGGGTTTCCCGAGCTGCATTACGGCTGATCCACCGACGTCGCGCAAGGCGGAAACTCGGCGCTGGCGCGACGGCACTACAGGAGGAGTTCCAGCGGCCAGCGTACCGCGGCGGCGATGGCGAGGGCCGCGCCGACCGACAGCGCGACGGAGAACGCCGCTTCACGCCGGCCCAGCAGTTTGAGCATCATTGCGAAAGTCGACACGCACGGGACGTAGAAGGTCAGGAAGACGAGGAAGGTGGCGATTTGCGTGGTGTCGAGCACCCCTTCAAGCTCCTGAGTACCAAGCGCCTGAAAGACCATTAGCAGCGAGAGTTCCTTGCGCAGCACGCCGAACAGGATGGGCACGCCGAGCGCGACGGGCAGGCCGAGCCACCAGACGGTGACCGGGGTCAGGGCGAGGTTGATCCAATCGTCCGCTCCGTAGTGGGCAAGCAGGGCGAGCACGATGCTGCCGGCAACCAGCAGCGGCAGCACGATGGTGACGATGTCGCGGCTGC
>CAZAWN010000326.1:0-2182 GCA_964488825.1 uncultured Methyloversatilis sp.
ACCAGCACAACAGGACGCGCGGTTCTCATCCGACAAGTCCGGGTTCGCGATGCCGCGCCAGTTCTTCGGCGTGATAGGCGGCGAGCGGTTTCTCTTGCTCGTCATTGGCGCGCTGCGTGCGCTTGGCGGAGATGGTGGCCTCGAAATCCACCGCCACCGCCCGCCGCACGACATCCACTTCGAAAGTCGGTGCTGGCAGGACGGCATCGAAGAAGCCAGATTGCACCGCTTCGCCGGCAAGCTCGCCGTCCTCTTCCCAGAGTTCGACCTGATAGGTTTCGGTGCCTTCGACTTTTGCGGAGACCTTGTTTTCCTGCACCCGTAGCCGTCCGACGGCGCCGACGGCGAAATACTCTTCGCCGCGATGGAAGGCGGTACCGCCAGACAGAGCTTCGAGCGCCTTACGATTGATGAGCGTGGCCAGCACTGCTATTACCCTCTTTATTACACTCTTTCACGGTCATTACCTCTTTTGCCAAAGCGCACATGGTTTTAGCTCAGCCTTTGGTTTGAACTTGGCTCACTCGCCGAGCGCCACCAAGCAGAAAACGTTGAAAAAATAGTGCGTTGCGTATCAACTTAGGCAACATTTGGCTCAAATCGTCGAGATGACCGGTTTGATTTGGTAGTGTTTGAGCCAAACGAAGGTGTGTCATTTTTCACCAGCCAGTCGGTAGCGAGCACCGCTTCGCTCCCCCTCCATAACAACCACGGAGAGGCCAACCAATTCCGCCAGCGCACGTTTGAGCCGTGAGCGATTCACCTCTTGGCCGATGCGGCTGCTGATTTCACCGATTTTTGACCGTGGATATCGGCGCAAATCTTCACGCACGAGCTCCTGCAAGCGGTGCGGCTCAATACGCAACAGCGTAGTCGGCACCTTCAGATCGGCACCACGCAACAATTCTGGATCGACAAAATAGCGGGTGCCTTGTGTTCTGCCCGTACTCCGAACCAAAGACAGAGACGACAAACGTCCCAGCCAAACCGCAAGCTCCTCGATGCCATTGGTCTCCAGCAGAGCACCAAGCGCTCTGGCAGTCATGCCTTCTGTTTGCGCCAGAATGCCGAGCGTAATCCGCTCTCGCTGGGTCAATTGAAAGCGCGCGTCAGCATCGGCAATCAATCGCATAACGTCTGGCTTGACGATACGCCGCTGTATCGTCACCCTGACCCAATCGCTGCCTTCCTCTGGCACAGGCGCAGGCCGTCCCTGAGATAGTAGCCGATCATAGATCAAGTCGAATCCACTGCCCTCGCGCTCCATCAACCCCAAGTCATGAAATACACGCGCCAGCGCGTCGTTGCGGCGACGGCTGGCATGGAGAATATTGCGCGGTGTCACGCCCAGCGGCAGGCGGCCCGGATTCACCACCTCCAGGCATCCGGGATGCAGGTTCAGATAAATATCGCCTTGCTGGGTGTAGGGTCGGTGTACCAGCGCATTCACCAACAGCTCGCGCACCACCTTTTCGTCATAGGCCGGCACACTACGCCGATACAAGCCCTCGGCCACTTCATAGCTTTCGCGAAAATCCGGCACCTCGCGCCAGATCGCGTCTACCAGCTCTATCGGTGACAGCTCGCAATCATCCCAGACCCACTTGTTGATCTTCTGACCTTGCTCGTCATACTTGATGGCCTGCACGATCGGTGCGGTACCCAACGCGCGCCGACTTGCTGTCGAACCCAAAAGCAACACCCCAAGACGTGTCAGCGTAGCGCTCTGGGCCAATCCGTAATGCGTCAGCAATTCGTCCGGGCTTTTCTCCTTCACGGAATCCTTCACCCGATCCGAGCCTCGGATGCCCGCGACAAACCGATTCAGCTTGCCCACATCGGTATTGCCACGCGGTACGTCGCTGTCAATGGTTTCCCAAGGCCGTCCGGGGCGCTCATTGGCCAAGCGCAGCACATCGTCACCGAGGACCGGCTGGCAGGTATCGCCGACGCGCAGGAAATAGCGACCGTCACGCGTTGAGGCCACACCGGGCGAACGGTCAATGTTCAGCTCAATGTATTCGCCCCCGTTCTCGGCGCAGATCAGGCTGGGGAGGGCCTGAACATTGACAGTCAACTCGCCGATCCGTTTGTGCAGGCGATCAACCAACTCGGGAGGCACGACCTGACCAGCGGGCGGCAGAGTTTCGCCGTCCTCGATACCAATCAGCAAGCGACCGCC
>CAZAWN010000327.1:0-2117 GCA_964488825.1 uncultured Methyloversatilis sp.
ATCCGGGTGTCAGCGGCCGCTTCCTGCAGGTGCAGGTGCGGCTCAACGCCAATACCGGCGGCGATTCGCCGATTCTGTTCGACCTCACGCTGAATACGCCTGATGGTGCTTGCGACGTGGACCGTGATGGTGACATCGACAAGCGTGATACCGACCTGATCCTGAAGGCCCGTGGCCAGACCGCTCAACCCGGCGATCCGCGGGACGCCAACGGTGACGGCCAGATCACGATCAATGACGCGAAAATGTGCATTCAGAAATGCACCCGTGCCAACTGCGCAATTTAATGAGTAAGCGATTTCCAGGAAGCCTATCGGGCGGGGTCTGGCTACCCCGCCCTGAACAACCAGATCAGAAAGGACAGTCATCATGAAAAAAACCATCCTCCCCCTTAGCGCCGTGTTGATTGCGCTTCTGGCCGGCGGCCCCGCTTGCGCCACTCCCCTCTCAGCGCTCCTCAATGGCGGTTCCCTCACGGTCGGCGACAAGCTCTTCGATCGGTGGACCCTGATCGGCAATGGTCTTATCGACACCACGAATCAAGTGGACCTCGCCAATATCGAGGTCACAGGACTCGATAGTGATCCCCTCAAACCTGGCCTCAATTTCGATGCCGGCAATGAGTTATCGGTGAGCGGCGACAATTTTATCGATCTTTTCTTTGGCTTCAGGGTATCCGTCCTGCCGGGTAGCAAAATGGCCATCAACGGAGCGTCGTTCACTTTCATGACAGGCGGTTTTGCCCAAGACGGACTGCATGCCGGAATCGAGGATGTGTATAGCGCTTCCAACAATCTGCTCGGCAGCCTTTCGCTGGAAGCCAGCAATCTGACGTTCTTGATCAACGACTCAATTACTTTCTCTCCCCAAAGTGAGATCTTTGTTCAGAAGAACCTGCTGATTTATGGTTTCGCAGGCGGCGATAGCTCAACGCTGAACAACTTCACCCAGCATTTCTCGCAGACTGCCGTCCCGGAGCCCGCCACGCTGGCCTTGGTCGGACTCGGACTCGTCGGGCTGGGAGCGCTGCGGCGCAAGAGCCAGCGCTGAACATTTCGAGTCGATTCTTCCTGCCCCGCCTCGGCGGGGCTTTTCACGCCAGTTGTTTGAGGCGCAGATAGTCCACCTTGCCGGTGCCCAGCAAGGGCAGGGCCGCCACCACGTGGATCCGCTTCGGAATGGCGATTTCCGGATAGCCCAGGCCGCGCGCGGCAGCGACGAGTTGGTCGCGGGTCAGATCCGAATCGGTGGTGAACAACACGATCAACTCACCGCGCGTGGCATCTGAAATGCAGGTGGCGGCATGCATGGCATCGCTGGATGCTGCGCGGGCGATCGTCTCCACTACTTCCAGCGATACCATTTCGCCGGCCACCTTGGCGAAGCGTTTCAGGCGTCCCAGGATGGAAACGAAACCATCGGCATCGAAAGCGACCACGTCGCCGGTGTTATGCCAGCCGGCGCCGGCTTCGGAACGCGGTGGTTCCAATACCCCGGGCGCGTCGAAGCGGTAATAGCCGGACATGATGTTGGGGCCGCGCACATGCAGTTCACCGCCCTGTTCGATGCCGGCCACCGGCAAGATCCTCGCTTCGACATCGACCAGCAGACGCCCCACCGTGCCGGGACGGTTGTTGTCGGGATGATTCACCGCCAGCACCGGCGCGGTTTCGGTGGCGCCGTAGCCTTCCAGGATGTCGATGCCGAATTTGTCGCGCCAGGTCTGGCGCACCGTTTCGGCCAGTTTCTCGGCGCCGGCGACGACGTATTTCAGCGTCTTGAACGCGTCAGCCTCGGCATTGCGCGCGTAATGGTTGAAAAATGCGCTGGTGCCGAACAACACGGTGCAACGCTTGTCGCGCACCAGTTCCGGAATCACCTTGAAATGCAGCGGGCTGGTGTACAGCACCAGACGCGCGCCGGAAATCAACGGCAACAAGGTGCCGGCGGTCAGGCCGAAGGAATGAAATATCGGCAGCGCATTGAGCACCTTGTCATCCGGTCCGATGTGTATCCTGGCCAGAATTTGCGCGACATTGGCCAGCAACGCCCGGTGCGACAACACCACGCCTTTCGGCTTGCCTTCCGAGCCGGAGGTAAACAGCACTACCGCCGGA
>CAZAWN010000328.1:0-2112 GCA_964488825.1 uncultured Methyloversatilis sp.
GCGATCTGGGTGTTCATCTTCGCCGAACTGGCGGCCTTCTTCGCGCTGTTCGTCGCCTACGCTTTCACCCGTCTCAAGCACCTCGATCTATTCAACGCCATGCAACGCACACTGGACAGCGATGCCGGCATGCTCAACACGCTGTTGCTCATCACCGGTAGCTGGTGCGTAGCGCGCGCCGTGGTGGCGATCAAGGCGAATCGCGCAGCACGCAGCGCACGCTGGCTACTCGCGGCAATCGGCACTGGCATCGGCTTCCTGATCGTCAAATACTTCGAATACGGCGCGAAATTCGCCGCCGGCGTCGATCTCGAAACCAATCTCTTCTATACCTTTTACCTCCTGCTCACCCTGTTCCACGCCATGCATGTAGCCATGGGCATGGTGATCCTTTTTTTCGTCTGGAACAAAACCCGGCGCGGAGGTTACTCGTCGCCCGATCACCGCGGCATGGAAACCGGCGCGAGCTACTGGCACATGGTCGATCTGGTCTGGATCGTGCTGTTTCCGCTCGTCTATGTAATGCGATGAGCACCCACCTCCTCAATGTTCTCTGGGTCGCGCTGCTGGTCGCGACGGTGCTGACCTGGCTGATCGGCAAGGCCGGCTATTCGGGAACAGGTGCGGTGGTCGGCATCCTCGTCATCGCCGCCCTCAAGGGCTGGATGATCGTTCAGGACTTCATGGCGCTGCGCCGCGTCACCTTCCTGTGGCGCGCGCTGGTGCTTGGCTGGCTGGTCCTCACACTCCTCATCATCCTGCTCGCCTACTGGCTGGGACTCAAATGAATCTGCCTTTCTACGAAGCGTCCGGCAACGAAATCAAGCTGTTCGAGCGCGCCCACCGCAACCGTCTGCCGGTCCTGATCAAGGGACCGACCGGCGTCGGCAAAACACGCTTCGTCGCCTATATGGCCGCGAAGCTCGGCCTACCGCTCTTTACCGTCGCCTGCCACGATGACCTCACCGCGTCCGACCTCGTCGGCCGCCACCTGATCGGCGACGGCGCCACCTATTGGTCGGACGGCCCGCTGACGCGCGCGGTGCGCGAAGGCGGCATCTGCTATCTCGACGAAGTGGTCGAGGCGCGCAAGGACACCACGGTGGTGATCCACCCGCTCGCCGACCATCGCCGTGTGCTGCCCATCGACCGCACCGGCGAAGTGCTGCACGCGCCGGACAACTTCATGCTGGTGGTGAGCTACAACCCCGGCTACCAGAACTTCCTCAAGGGCATGAAGCCCTCGACGCGCCAGCGCTTTCTTGCGCTGCGCTTCGACTTCCCCGCCGCTGGACGCGAAGAAAGCATCCTGATCGGCGAGACCGGCTGCGACGCCATGACGGCGAAACGCCTCGTCAATATCGGCCATTCGCTGCGCGCGTTGAAGGACGTTGACCTCGAGGAAGTGGCCAGCACACGCCTGCTCGTCTATGCGGCGATCCTGATCCGCGACGGCATGGACGCCGTCGAAGCCTGCCGTGCCGCGCTGGTCGAAGCGCTCACCGACGACAGCGAAGTCGCCGCCGCGCTCGATGAAGTCGTGCTCGCCACTTTTGGTAAATAAGAGGAAATGAGCGAACCGCCCGTGCCGGGGCAGTCACTGGCCATCGCTGCCGAGACGCTGTATCTCGTCAACCTCATGCTTGCGCCCGGACTCGCCTTTCTCGTCCTAGCCTGGCTGTGGCTCAAGCGTCGTCATGGCGCGCCACCGCTGGCGCGCTGCCATCTCGACCAGACCTTCTTCGTCAGCCTCTGGGGCGGCGTCCTGATCGTCGTCGCCAATGCCGCGCTGTTCCTGGTCTTCGGCTGGGACTGGGAGTGGACCTGGGTAATCGTCGTCCTCTACTTCACGGCGGTCCATTCGACACTAATCCTGCTCGGCATGGTTGCCCTTGCGAAGGCGATGGCCGGCAAACCCTATGTCTATCCCTGGATCGGCCCGCGCCGTGCCTGAAATCACAGCCAGTCAGCCCCGTCGCTACCGGGTCTGGACGATCCAGCAGGCGCCAGGCCGCGCCGGCCGCCTGCAGCGCCTGCGCCTATGGGCGCAGATTGGCTTCTTTGTGCTGTTCGTGCTCGCGCCGGTATTCGACCTCCTGCGCTACGACCTGA
>CAZAWN010000329.1:0-2112 GCA_964488825.1 uncultured Methyloversatilis sp.
CAGTAGCAACCACGGCAAAGCCCCGCCCTTGCTCCCCTGCGCGAGCCGCCTCGACAGCGGCATTGAGCGCAAGGATGTTGGTCTGGAAGGCGATGGAGTCAATGACACCGATGATGTCGGCGATCTTCTTGGAACTGTCCTGGATGCCGGTCATGGTCGATACGACGTTCTTGACCATCTGGCCACCTTTGGCGGCGACTTCATTACTGGTCTTGGCCAGTTCGTTGGCTTGTTTGGCGTTCTCGGCGTTTTGTTTGACGGTGCTGTTGAGTTGCTCCATCGAACTGGCGGTTTCTTCGAGCGAACTGGCCTGCTCTTCGGTACGGGCCGAGAGATCGGTGTTGCCGGCAGAGATTTCCTTGGCCGCGGTATTAATCAGTTCAGTCGCTTCCTTGATGCGGCCAATCACTTCCTTGAGGCGGGCCACCGTGGTGTTGGTGTCGTCCTTGAGCTGACCAAACAGGCCTTGGTATTCGGCATCGACCGTTTGCGTCAGGTCGCCGGCGGAGAGTGCTTGCAGCACGCGGGCGACATCACTCAGGCCGGTCGAGGTGGTTTCGGTCAGTTGATTCAGCCCGGTGGCGACATCGCGGAAGAATCCTTCCTTGCCGGACATGTCGATACGTTTGGCAAAATCACCCGCAGCGGCCGCTTCGACCAGCATGCCGACCTCACGCTGGGACTCCACTTCGGCGGTGCGATCCATCCATTCGGCCACTGAGCCGATTCGCTCCCCGCCGCCGGATAGTACGGGGCTTGCGGTCACTCGCATGTGACGGCGACCGATTTGCAAATTTGCGACGTAGGTTTTGCTCAGCCCCCCCAGCAAATCTGCCTGATGCTTGGGATTCTTGTGGAACTGGTCAATGTTCTGGCCAACGAGATTGTCCGCGTTGAAATTCGGCAGCACCTTGCGCAAGTCATCCTCGGCGTCCTTCAGCACCCGCTTGACAGCGTCATTGCAGTAAATGATGTTGCGCGCCCGGTCGGCAATCATCACGCCAGTCGAGACATTATCCAGCGCGATCTTGACCCGCATGTTTTCGTCAGAAATCGCCCGATCCCTGGCAATTTGTTCGCGCAAATTCTGCTGCATGCGCTTTAGGGTAAAGATCAGGCTGGTCTGGTCGCCGGGCACCGTGTCGATGGGGAAATCAAGCTCATTGTTAGCCACGCGATTGGCAATCTCAACGGCTTGCACCGGCTCTCCGCCAAGCAAGCGGAACAGTAATCGCATGCCGATGACGCCACCCGCCATCATCAAAAGGGCAATCAGGCCTCCGATGGCCACGCTCAGGTTGCGCGAACTCAAGCTGGCGGCATCGGCCGCCGCGGCGGCAGACGCGGCGCGCTCGGCAATACTTGATTCCAACGCATCAAGCCGCTCGGTGAGCGCTTTTGCTGTGTCGTCAAAGCCGACATCTTTAGCTTTCATCACCGCATTACCCGCCTCGCGCCCTTTGCTAACATAGGCCTGAGCCATGCTCAAGCCCACACCGTGGAAGCGCTCGACGTCGGTCACGATGGTCCTTACGTCCGCGCCAAGATCGGGCTGCAGGGTGGCCACGGTCTGCAGGTTTTTGCGGGCAGCATCCAATTGCACTTTGGCTTCGTCGTAGCCGGCCTCGTCGGCCGTGGCCGAGACATCGGTAAGAAACTGCTGAATCTGAACCACATTGAAACGCGCGAGCAGCATCGCCTGCACCGCCGGTTGCGTCACCTCATGCTCATGGCGCGACGCATCAATGTTCAGTCCAATACCACGCCACACCACGGCTAGCAGCACAACAATCGCCAAAACAGCGATTCCAATGGCGATCTGGAGCAGTTTGCGCAAGCTGGTCATGATGGGCTTTTCAGTTCAATTGGTACGGTTTACCGACGATTTCATTACGGTATCTTGCCGCCCTCAAAACTCAGCCCATTCATCGCCCGAATCCTCCAGATGCGCAGGCAGGGCGGCTTTGCTGCTGGTACTCGGCGCACTTGGTGCCCGGGCGGCCAGCTTCTTTGGCGTGAGGTCGCGTAGCGCCGGTCCGGGCAGGTTGGCTCGGGCCGGGGCGTGGCTGTGGTTGTCCAGCTTGAACATGGCCACGGCCTGCACCAGGCTTC
>CAZAWN010000330.1:0-2074 GCA_964488825.1 uncultured Methyloversatilis sp.
TCGTGCGATGAATGAGGCGAGAAACATCATGGACGAGCGGCTGAACAAGGAGGCGCCAGAATGAAAGCAATCATCTACACTCGGTTTTCTCCGCGAAAGAACGCGGAAGAGTGCGAGAGCTGCGAGATGCAGCAAGCGCACTGTGAGCAGTTCGCTCACGTCAAAAAGTGGGAAGTCGGCCAGGTGATCCACGACAAGGACGTGTCGGGCGCCGACGAGTTCCGCCCGAACCTCTGGCGCGCGGTCGAGGCGCTGGGCCGTGGCGACGTGCTCTTGGCCTACAAGCGGGATCGGCTGGCGCGAAACGTCTACCTCTCAGAGCAGATCAACCGGGCGGTCGAGAAGCGCGGCGGCACGATTGCGGCCGTTTCGGGCGACGTTGAGGGCGACGGCATCTCCGTTGACATGGTCCGGCAGGTGTTGGCCAGCATTGCCGAGTACGAGCGCAAGCTGATCGGCCAGCGCACGAAACACGCCATGCGCCAACACCAGAAGAACGGGCGGCGTATGGGGCGCTTCTGCCCGTATGGGTGGCAACCCGACCCGGCGGACCCGGCGCGGATGCTGGTTGAGCCGACCGAGGCGGCTGCGGTGGCGCGGATCGTGGCGCTGAAGGCGGCGGGGATGAACATGACGATGATCGCCGAGACTATGAACGTCGAGGCTCCGAAGGCCAACCGGCGCGGGGCGTGGAAATTCGCAACTGTCAAGAAGATTCTGCGGAGGGGGTAGAACATGAAGAACATTTTAACAGGCGATTGCCTTTCCGTCATGCCGACACTCATGGCGAACAGCATAGACAGCATCGTGTCAGACCCGCCTTATGGCCTGTCCTTCATGGGCAAGGATTGGGACCACGGCGTTCCGGGTGAACATTTTTGGCGCGAGGCGTTGCGCGTTGCCAAACCCGGCGCGCATCTGCTGGCCTTCGGCGGCACCCGGACGTTTCACCGCCTGGCCGTGGCGATTGAAGACGCGGGCTGGGAGATCCGCGACACGATCATGTGGGTGTATGGCAGCGGGTTTCCAAAGTCGCTGGATGTGAGTAAGGCGATGGATAAGGCGGCTGGGCATATTGGTGCGAGCGTCTTGGCGATCAAGAGCGAGATTCGCGCACGATATGAAGCAAAAGGGATGACGCTGCGACAGTTCAACATGGCCTGCGGCTTCGAGGCCAGTGGGTACCTACGAGAAACAAGCACATGGGCCAGTGTGCTGCCATCCCCTGAAAAGTGGTCGCAAATTAAGACAGTTCTCGGATGCGATAGCGAACTCGACGCGCTTTTTGCAGAAGCAGAGCGTGAGGTTGTGGGCTATCAGAAGCGCGGCGCTGCGGTGAACACAGATTTTATGAGCGGTGGCAATGACATCACAGCCCCCGCCACCGACGCCGCCCGCCAATGGTCCGGTTGGGGCACCGCCCTCAAGCCCGCATGGGAGCCGATCATCGTCGCACGTAAACCCCTCGACGGAACCGTAGCATCGAATGTATTGGCGCACGGTACGGGCGCGATCAATGTGGATGGGTGCCGGGTGGAAGGCGCCGTAACCACAAACCCGCTTGTGCGTAACGTCGGAGGATTCGGAAGCGATGGTCTTGCGAATCAGGCAGACCCGCCAAAGAGCGTTGTATCACAAGGCCGCTGGCCTGCGAACCTGATCCACGACGGCAGCCAGATGGTGCTGGACTTGTTTCCGCAGTCTGCAGGACAGCAAGGCGACGTGACCGGCGATGAACCGTCTATGCCGATGGGCGGTGGATCGTGCTTCTCTCCGATGGGTCGCATACCGCAACCCAAGCGCGGCGACTCCGGTTCCGCCGCCCGATTCTTCTACTGCGCCAAGGCGAGCAAGGCGGATCGGAACGAGGGGTGCGATGACCTGCAAGAGCGAACCACTTCCAGAATGAACACATGTAATGGTAGTGAAGATGATGGCGAAGCATGGCGTCCCATTGACGAGCGCACCGGAAAAGAGCGCGATAGGTTCACGGCCAAAACGCGTAACCATCATCCGACGGTCAAGCCTACCGCCCTCATGCGCTACCTCTGCCGCCTCGTGACGCCGCCCGGTG
>CAZAWN010000331.1:0-2064 GCA_964488825.1 uncultured Methyloversatilis sp.
ATGGCGCGGTGGCTTGCCAGGTCAGGCGGCGAACGTTGGCGGTTTTCTGGGCATCGTTCCAATGCGCGCCGCAAGTCGGGCAGACATAGCGCGCGGTCTCCGGCATGGCTTTGCCATACACTTCATGGCGATTTTCTTCGCTGCTTTCCCATTGCACGTTGTCCCAGGCCAGCACATGCGATTCGCCGCATGCATGGCATGGAACGAAGAATTTTCGCTGATCGCTGGCGCGGTAAGCGTCTTCGATGGCGCTCACATCCTTGATGGATGGCGTGCCGCCGAAGATGATCTTGCGGCGCGCGTACGTCTTTGTTCTTTCTTCGATCAACTTGATTGCATCGCCCTGGCCGCGCACGTTGGCGCTGGCGTCGTCTGGCTCTTCAACGATAACCAACGGCGCCGGGGTCGACTTCAGTTTGCTGATCGAGTTCGACCAAGCGAGCTTGAGGAAGCCGCCCGGGAAGTTCTTGAACAGTCCGCGATTGCCGCTTTTTCTGGACAGGCTCATGTCCATCTTGGAGCGCAAACGGGGGGTGGCTTCAATCATGCCGGACAGTTTTTCCGACACAAAATCCTTGGCGCTTTCCATCGTCGGAAACATGGCCATCATTGGGCATGGATCAAGATCAATGCGGCGGCCGATGTAATTCAAAACCACACCGTCCGTCCAACCGACTTGCGCGCTTTTCATCAAAACAACTTTGAAAATTTCAGGATCGTCCAGCGCTTCATGAATAGCTGCTATCCACGGCGTCAAGCCGGTGTTGTATTTGCCTGGCCGCGCTGATCCTTTTGCGCTCAGATAGCGGAAGCTGTTCGCCCATTCCGTGGTCGACATGCGCACCGGCGGCGCCCAATGCCGCCAGGCCCGGGCAACCATCGCGGCGGCGGTGGCCTTGGTGTCAAGCCAGGCCGGAATGATCGGCGCTCTGGCGGTCTGCGCGCGAAGTGGGGCGTTCATTCTTCCGAATCCATTTCATCAGCGGCGCCGACTTCTTCCAGATCGGCGGCAGCGGATTCAGCGGGAACAGGTGGGCGGTCGGAAAGCTTGGCAAGCGCCTGGTGGAAATGGTCTTCCAACAGCGCAACATCAACGGCGATGCCGAATAACGCATCCAGCTCGCTCTTCAGCCTGTACACGCCTTCCAGCAATTCCGACTTTGCCGCCAGGATCGCCGAAGCCCACAGCGGCTCGATCTCTTCCACCGCCACCAGCAAGCCCGCTTCCTTCGCCAGTTGCAGTTCGATGCGGTCGCCCTCAAGCCGGTCTTTCCTTTCCTTGGCGCTCTCGACCTGGTAGCCCGAGACGGCGCGCTGTAACCGCCATTCGATTGTTTCTGGCACGAAGTATTGGTTTTCCACTCCGCGCCCACGGCCACCGGAAGAACGAACCGGCATGCCGGCATTCGCCCAATCGGTCAGAGTGCGCTCGGTTACGCCGTGAATTTCGGCAAGCTTTGACTTGTTGACGATCATGAATTGCCCCAATAATCAACCGTAACGCATTGATTCAATAGAAAGTAGGAAGGCCATGAGCCGGCCAAATCTATGCAAGAATCGCGCCCCTTGGCCTCCGCACCGGGCTTGCTGGCGGAGTACCTTTTGATTTTTTCCGGGCGGTGACTGCGGGGGATGCGGGGGATGGCGGGGGATGTTTCAAGCCATATATTTAAACTGTCACTGTCTCTGCCATTTTTCCGCGTAGTAGTAAAAGATACCCCGCAATCCCCCGCATCCCCCGCAAAGCTCATCATGCGATTACCCTCCACCGGGCAACGCCATTGCGGTCAATCTCCACCTGTTCCAGCCGCGCCCCGTCGACGATCCTGTCTCGATGTGCGCGCAGCCAGTAGCCAGCGCGGCCGCTGTTCACCTTCTCACGGCAGATCAGTTGCAGGGCGGCATACAGTTCGGGCCGGTAACGCTGAACTTCTCCGTTCATGGCGCTGCCGCAGGCCATGCCATCGCGCACCAGCTCGGACACGCTTACCGGCTTGTCCGCATACAGATCGCGCCAGGCTGCAAACAGCAGGCGCATGGCCTCGATGTCCGGGTCTTGGCTGC
>CAZAWN010000332.1:0-232 GCA_964488825.1 uncultured Methyloversatilis sp.
TCGCCAGCTCACGCTCCCAATCGAGGGCGAAACCCAGCGACTGGAGCTGCTTCTTCATGTAGGCGATGTTGTCGTAGGTCCACTTTGCCGGCGGCACCTTGTTCTGGATCGCGGCGTTCTCGGCCGGCAGGCCGAAGGCATCCCAGCCCATCGGCTGCAGGACATTGAACCCGCGCATCCTGTGCGAGCGGGCCAGCACGTCGCCGATCGTGTAGTTGCGGACGTGGCCCAT
>CAZAWN010000332.1:242-2058 GCA_964488825.1 uncultured Methyloversatilis sp.
TGTGCAGCTTGCCCGACGGATAGGGAAACATCGACAGACAGTAATACTTGGGCTTCGCTGCGTTCCCCGTCTCCTGCGCGACGTTGAAAGCGCGTGTGCTGTTCCAATGGGCCTGGGCGGCCTGTTCGATTTCCTTGTGGCTGTATTTTTCCAGCATGGGCGGGGTGTTGCGCGAATTCGACGAAGCGCCGAATTATACGCACCGCACCCCGCCGGCTGCTTTCATCCGGCGTGCAGGTTCTGCAGGCTGCGCCAGCCGCGCACGTTATTGAGGGTGAACGAATTGAGCAGACGCATGGGGGCTTCGCAAACCCGCCTGTACAGCCGCGACCAGTTGCGCCAGCCAAACGAAGCGGCATCCTCGCGCAGGCTTTCAGCGGCGATCAGCGCATACAGCCGATCCATGGCAAGCTGCCAGAATTCTGGTGTATCGATCTGGCCGGTGACTTTTTCCGCATGGCGGTGGGATGTCGCCCAGAGCGCTTCGGCGCGCGACAAGGAAATACCGGCCTTGTGGGCCAGCCAGGGCAGGATTTTCGGCCCATGGATCAGATGAGGTGTCGTTTTCATGAACGGCTCCTTTCGGTAGAGTGAGTTATGTTGCGGTGCACAATTAGAACATGAGATCGTGCCGAAAAGGAAAAGTTCAAGTGCCAGCGTGTAGACTGCTGCTTGGATACTCGAAAGGTAAGCAATTGAATTTACTGGAAGGACTTAACGAGCCGCAACTTGCCGCGGTGACTTTGCCGCCGCTGCACGCCCTGATTCTTGCCGGCGCCGGCTCGGGAAAGACGCGCGTACTGACCACCCGCCTGGCTTGGTTGATCTCGACCGGGCAGATTTCTCCGCAAGGTGTGCTGGCCGTCACCTTTACCAATAAGGCGGCGAAAGAGATGCTCGCACGCCTCTCGGCGATGCTCCCGATCAACGTGAAGGGGATGTGGATCGGCACTTTCCACGGCCTGTGCAACCGCATGCTGCGCGCGCATTACCGCGATGCCGGTTTGCCGCAACTGTTCCAGATTCTCGATTCCGCCGACCAGTTGGCCGCCGTCAAGCGCTTGTTGAAATCGCTCAACGTCGATGACGAGAAATTCCCGCCGCGTGAACAGTGCTGGTTCATCAATGCCCAGAAGGAAGCGGGATTGCGTCCGGCGGCGGTGGAAGCCTGGGACGATTGGACGAAAAAGCGGGTGGAACTCTATGAAGCTTACGAAGCGCAGTGCCAGAAAGAGGGTGTGGTCGATTTCGCCGAATTGCTGCTGCGCTGTTACGAGCTACTGGAACGCAACGAGTCGCTGCGCCGCCACTATCAAGAGCGTTTTCGTCACATTCTCGTCGACGAGTTTCAGGACACCAACAAGCTGCAATATCGCTGGCTCAAATTGCTGGCTGGCGAAGGGGCATCACTGTTTTGCGTTGGGGATGACGATCAGAGCATCTATGCATTCAGAGGCGCCGATGTCGGCAACATGCGCGACTTCGAGCGCGAGTTCAAGGTGACGAACCTGATCCGCCTCGAACAGAACTACCGCTCGCATGGCAACATTCTCGACGCCGCCAATGCGATCATCGCCAACAACCCGACCCGCCTGGGCAAGAACTTATGGACCGAAGCCGGCTCCGGCGAGCCGATTCGCGTCCATGAATCGTACTCGGAGGGCGACGAGGCGCGCTTTGTTGTCGAGGAAGTCAAGGCGCTGGCCAACGACGGTCATGCGCGCAAGGAAATCGCCCTGCTCTATCGTAGCAACGCGCAAAGCCGTGCGCTCGAACACGCCCTGTTCAATGCCGGCCTGCCCTACCGCGTCTATGG
>CAZAWN010000333.1:0-596 GCA_964488825.1 uncultured Methyloversatilis sp.
GCTGGTCGCTGACCGAGCAGGATCCCTACAACAACGTCGTGCGCACCACCATCGAAGCGATGGCGGCCGTGTTCGGCGGCACGCAGTCCTTGCATACCAATGCCCTCGACGAAGCCATTGCGCTGCCGACCGAGTTCTCGGCGCGCATTGCTCGCAACACGCAGATTCTGATCCAGGAAGAGACGCACATCACCAACGTGGTCGATCCCTGGGCCGGCAGCTACATGATGGAAAAGCTGACGCAGGACATGGCCGACATGGCCTGGAACACCATCCAGGAAGTCGAGAAGATGGGCGGCATGACCCATGCCGTCGAGAGCGGCTGGGCCAAGCTGCAGATCGAGAAGTGCGCCGCCGAGAAGCAGGCGCGCATCGACTCGAAGCAGGACGTCATTGTCGGCGTGAACAAGTACAAGCTGGCCAAGCAAGACGCCATCGAGTTCCTCGACGTGGATAACCATGCCGTGCGCGAGTCGCAGATTTCGCGCCTCAAGGAGATCCGCGCCAGCCGTGACAATGCTGCTGTTCAGGCGGCGCTCGACGCAATGACGGTTGCGGCGCAGTCGGGCGCGGGCAACCTGCTCGACCTCGCCATC
>CAZAWN010000333.1:606-2048 GCA_964488825.1 uncultured Methyloversatilis sp.
GTCTACGGCCTGAGCGGCGGCAGCTTCACGGTCACCGTCCCAGCTTTGACCATCACTCTCCCGAGCATCACCGGCACCTACGCCCAGAACAGCAGCCTGCCCGTCACCTGGACCACCAATCAGGTGGTCTCCGGCGTTTACTCCGCGGCCTTCGGGCAGAGTCCGGGCCTTGACGAAGTGCGCGAGCAGATCGAAGAATTCGCTGCCGCCGAAGGCCGTCGTCCACGCATCATGATCGCCAAGCTCGGCCAGGACGGCCATGACCGTGGCGCGAAAGTGGTCGCTACCGCCTTCGCCGATCTCGGTTTCGATGTCGATATCGGCCCGCTGTTCCAGACGCCGGAAGAAGCCGCCCGTCAGGCCATCGAAAACGATGTGCATGCCGTGGGCGTGTCAACGCTGGCCGCCGGCCACAAAACCCTGGTGCCACAACTGGTCAAGGCGCTGAAGGAGCAGGGCGCCGACGATATCGTGGTGTTTGTCGGCGGCGTGATTCCCGCGCAAGACTACGAAGCCCTCTACGCCGCAGGCGCCAAGGGCATCTTCGGGCCGGGAACACCAATTCCCCAATGCGCTGGCGAAGTGTTGCAGGCGATCCGGGCGGCGCATCAGCCAGCTAGCGCTTGAGCGACGATTGAATGTGTTGAATAAGAGGTATTTTTGTAATACAGTATGACCGCCAGACTTTTCTTGGAGCCGTCATCATGCCACTCTCTGTCCGTCTCGATCCCATCCTCGAATCCCGTCTTGATCAAGAGGCGCGGCGACTCGGCGTCACCAAGTCCGAGTTCGTCAAGGATGCGCTGGAACGGGTGCTGGGGATGAAAAATCCCTATGAACTGTTGCAACAAGTGCGCGACCCGAATGCTTACAGCGTGCGCGAGCCCACCACCTACGACTCAGAGAATGTATCCGCCAAGGTGAAGGAAAAACTGCGTGCGAAACATTCTGTTTGATGCGGGCCCCCTGATTGCCACGTTCTCGCCGACCGATGTGTACCGCGCTGAAGTCGAAGACAAACTCGTCGAGCTGGCCAAGGTCGGCTGCCGTCTGCTCACCACATGGCCATGCGTCGTCGAAGCGAGCCACATGCTCGCCGCCTCACGCCGTTTCGAATTGCTGAAGTGGGTCGAGGTGGGGGGCGTGGTTGTGTATCCCTTCGACCCCGGTCATCTCAACGACATGGTGCGCTGGATGCAGCGTTATACCGAGTCTGACAAGACGGAGATGGATTTCGCCGATGCCTCGCTGTACTGGCTAGCAGTGGATACCGGTATCAACGCCATCATGACTACGGATCGCAAGGACTTTGAGCGCTATCGCCTGCCCGATGGACGGAGTTTTCAGATTGTCTGAATTTGCTTCAACGGGGGCTGACCGTGAGCTCGTCGAGGGTGTACTCGCCGGGCAGCGCCGCGCGTTGGCGAAGGCGATTACCTTGG
>CAZAWN010000334.1:0-2046 GCA_964488825.1 uncultured Methyloversatilis sp.
TCGCCCACCTCGATCCGGAGGAAGTCAGCCCCGGCGATACGGTAATCGGCTCGCTGCCGGTGCATCTGGCCGGCGAAGTCTGCGCGTGCGGCGCGCGCTACTTCAACCTCTCGCTCAACCTGCCGGCGAATCTGCGCGGACGGGAACTCGATGCGGCAACGCTGGAAGAGTGCGCAGCGCGTTTGGTGGAATTTGTTGTCACACGGGTGGCCCCATGAAAATTCACGTTTGCCTGGTTTCTGACCAGATTCTCGCCAACCTGATTCCGGCGCTGATGGAGCGGCCGGATCGGGTCGTGCTCGTCGCATCGCGGGTGATGAAGGAAAAAGGTCTGGATGCTCGCCTTGCTAGCCAATTGTCAGCCGAAGGAATACCGTCAGACGTGGTCGATGATGCCCCGGATACCCGACTGATGGACATTCACGGTTACGCCGGCAAACTTGCCGCGGCGCTCAGTGAAGCCTGCCCGGATGCGGCTGTAACGCTCAATGCCACGGGCGGCACCAAGCTGATGACGCTAGGATTTGTGCCCGCATTTGAAACCTCCGGCGCCCGCATCATCTACACCGATACCGCCCACCACCGCATCGAATACATCGGCAGGGAAATCCGCGAGCCCGAGCCGATGACCGATGTCCTAGATGTACCGGGCTACCTGGCCGCACAGGGCATACACGTCGACCGTATCGATTCCGACAGCGACGATATTTGCCGGCGCATCGAGCTACGGCGCCATCTCACGCAGTTCATCGGCGAACACATCTCGCGGCTGCAAGGTGCAATCAAGATGCTCAACGGCAGCCTGGTCAATTGTGTCGGCAAGGACCCTGTCACCCACCTGGAAATTCTGAAGCAGGCTCGATTCACGCTTCACCATGAACCCAGCGGTATCACCGAGGAACTGTGCGGCCACAGCTTCTAGGCCAAGGCGATCAGCAATAGCAATAAGCACGTGTTTTGAAAGTCGGAAAGTACATCATTTCGACCGACTGACGAGCGTTTGCATGAGGTTTGATTCATCGCTTTTCTATGACCAAGAAGCGATCCAGGCGGAATTGCAAGAAACGACCGCGCTACCCGACAGATCTGAGCAACAAGAAATGGGATGCAGTGAAAGATTTGATTCCAGCGAAGAAGGACATCGGGCGGCCTCGCGAAGTGAGCATGCGCAGATTGCTTGAAGCGGTGTTCTACATGACACGGGCGGGTTGTGCGTGGCGAATGTTGCCGAAAGAACACTTCCCACCGCGGGACTACTTCAACATGACATCAGGTTGGCGACAACCTATAACCTTTGTTGTATGGTGGTTTCATACGCCTTCATGTATGCTGGCAAAAACTACTAATGGGTAATTGGTTATGGCCGAGCAAACCTTATCAATCAATCATGAGCTTTCCCACGAAGACATGGAGAAGGTTCTGAAAACGATCGACATTCCTACCTGTCCTGCAATGGTGACGCAGGTGATGGCAGAGGCACAGAAGGATGTTCCGGACATCAAGAAACTGGCCAAGTCGATTTCAGCAGACGTGGGTATGTCGGCCGTCACAATGAAATTGGCAAACTCACCGCTGTTTCGGGTTGGCACACCCGTTACCAGCGTTCTCAAGGCACTTGAACGCATCGGCACCCGCAATACTGTTTGCGTTGTCGTTGCCGTGGCCTTGCGGGCCGCCATGGCAGGTGTGTCCTCCGGTTTTATCGAGAAGTTCTGGAGCAAGAGCGCCACTCTTGCCATGGCCGCCGGCCTGATAGCACGGCGGCAGTATGGCATTTCTCCGGATGCGGCCTATACCTACGCGCTCTTCCATGATGCCGGCATTCCCCTGATGATGCGACGCTACCCGGACTACGAGAAGGTAATGCAGGAATGTCATGCCACTGGCCGATTCATCATCGAAGCGGAAGATCAGTATTACCCCTGTACCCACCCTATCATCGGCTCGCTATTGGTGCGCGGTTGGGGATTGCCTCAATTGGTGGGGCAGGCCATTCGTTTCCATCATGAACGTGATGTCTACGATTTGCCTGACAAGACCTTGCCA
>CAZAWN010000335.1:0-2045 GCA_964488825.1 uncultured Methyloversatilis sp.
AAAGTAAATAAGGCCATTGTGCGCACAGGCGTTACGCATTGCCCACCCAAATTTCCAGACCGAGGGCCAGTTACCGTTCTTCTCCTTATCCCAGATTGACTCGACGACATCTATGTGGCGTTCGTAATACGACACAAACCCATCACCAACCAAGCTCGCCATCAATAATTGGACAGTGCCGAGTTTGATCGGGTGCTCTGATGGAGGTTTGCTGATCCGTTTTTTGATGATCTTCATAAACCTAGGCTGACGCCCAGCCGGACTGAGAAGACGGAAGTAAAGGGGGCAGGAAAGAAATGAATCTCCAATTCACTCACCCCATGCTTGCCTTCTAGCAGCAAGGGTTGACCAAGACCGTAAGGTTTTGCGACTCCTGTCTTGTGTAGTTCAAAACCAATGCCGACTGCACTCAACGAAACAACCAGCCTGACCAATTCAAGGAAGAATCCGTGCTCAGTTTCCCGGTACTCCATCTCGATACAGTCATTTGGAGCCTCTGATCTAGCGTCGGAGCAAATCACTGGAAAAAAACTTGGCAAGGGGTGATGCACGTAGTAATGCGTTTCAGCAAAACCATTACCGTTAGCGGTGAGCCCTTCGGCTGCGCTCATATATGGACTCCTCCGTTTTGCAAGCTTTTTCGTTTCGATGTCAGCCGGTCGAGTTACGCAGTTGCGCCCATATATTCGGCCTTTGGTGAGATCCTTGGTGATCTCTGGCCCAGATGGATTTCCGCGTGTTTTCATCCCTATCAGGACACCGGTCTGGATGACCTCTGAGCGCAGCGGATTTGTGAAAACACCGGTTCGACCGTGATGCCATCGTGGTGAAAGAAGCTCTGCAACAGGGTGGAAAGAACTCGTTAAATATTCTCAGGCGACTTGAGCCAGGGGCGCTCGGTAGTCTTCGCCACGGGTCAGCATCGCCCAAATCGTCCTGGCCGTTTTGTTCGCCACAGCCACTGCCGCGATGTTGGCGTTGCGGCGCTGCACCAGGGCATTGATCCAGCGACTCTGGGCATCGTCCTTGCGTCCGGCGGTGCGGACCACGGCGCGGGCGCCGTGGATCAGCAAGGTGCGCAGGTAGGTATCGCCGCGCTTGCTGATGCCCAAGAGCCGCGGTTTGCCACCGCTGGAGTCTTGTCGCGGCACGATGCCCATCCAGGCGGCCACCTGTCGGCCATTTTCGAAGGCCTGGCCATCGCCCAGGGCGGCCACCAGTGCCGTGGCGGTGATCGGTCCGATCCCCGGGATGGCCAGGAGCTTCTGACACGCGGGGCTCTGCTGGCAGACCGTTTCGATCTGATGCTGATACGCCTTAATCTGCCGGTCGAGATCGACCAGACGATCATAGCTGTCGGCAAACACCCGGCGCGCCAGAGGACTGAGACCATTCTCGGCGTCCTCCAGGATCTCCGGCAAGCGCCGGCGCAGTTGACTCAAACCCTGGGCCACCACGAGACCGTATTCGCCCAACAACCCGCGTGTCTGATTGGCGGCAGCCGTGCGCTGCTTGACGAGGTTCTGGCGGACCCGATGCAGCATCTGAATGTCCTGCTGTTCGGGACTCTTCAACGGCACAAAGCGCATGCTCGGCCGGCTCACCGCTTCACAGATCGCCTCGGCATCGTTCGCGTCATTCTTGTTGCCCTTGACATAGGGTTTCACGAACTGCGGCGCAATCAAGCGAGCGTCATGCCCCATTTGCTGCAACTCTCGAGCCCAGTAATGGGCACCGGCACACGCCTCAAGGCCGATCGCCGCCGGCGGCAGGTTGGCAAAGAACGCTAGAACCTGTGGCCGGTTCAGGCGCTTGCGCAACACCGTCTTGCCGGCCCGATCCACGCCATGCACCTGAAACACCATCTTTGCGATATCCAGACCGATTGTCGTAGCATTCATCTTGGATTCCTCCTTTCTCATGAAGTGGTTGTTTGAATTTCCACTTTGGCACATCACGATGCCGTTAGGGAGGAGGAGTCCATACCATTAGGACAGGCCTGCGAAGGACCTCAGGCTACTGGCACCGAATAGCCCGCAACGATG
>CAZAWN010000336.1:0-2038 GCA_964488825.1 uncultured Methyloversatilis sp.
CCGAGTTTGATGACCGAGTTGTCGGGGCAGACGCCGTAGCAGTTGTCGCACTCGAAGCAGTTGCCGCAGCTCAGGCAGCGGCGTGCTTCGAACTGGGCGTTGGATTCGTCGAGGCCCTGCACGACTTCGTCGAAGGTGGATTGGCGGCGCAGGATGTCGAGCGTCGGCCGCACCACTTGCGGGGCTTCGGAGTAGTACCAGGTATTGAGTTTGTCGATCCCGGCGACTTCGTGCTTGGGTGGAGGAATGTAGGTGGTGTCACGCAGCCAGGCGTCGATGTGACGCGCGGCTTTCTTGCCGTGGCCGACGGCGACGGTGACGGTGCGCTCGGAGGGCACCATGTCGCCGCCAGCGAAGATGCCGGCATGGCCGGTCATCATGTTCGGGCCGACCTGCACGACGCCATCCTTGACTTCCAGACCGGAAACGCCGTCGAGCAAACCGAGATCGACGTCCTGACCGAGCGCCAGCACCACCGAATCGGCGGCGAGCTTTTCGAATTCGCCGGTCGGTTGCGGGAAACCCTTGGCGTCGAGCGCCATCTTTTCGATCATGATCTCGCCGGCATCGGCGTGCTTGATGGTGGAAAGCCACTTGACCATCACGCCTTCCTGCAGCGCTTCTTCGATCTCGAAGTCGTGCGCCGGCGCTTTATCTCTGGTGCGGCGATAGACGATGATCGGTTCGGCGCCCATGCGCTTGACCGTCCGCGCCACGTCAATCGCGGTGTTGCCGCCGCCGTAGATGACGACCCGGCGACCGAGTTGCGGCTTTTCCTCACCTTCCATCGAGCGCAGTACCGAGATGGCGTCGACCATCTTCGCCGCCGTGCCGGCCGGGATGTAGGCGCGCTTGCCGATGTGGGCGCCGACGGCGAGAAAGGCCGCGTCAAAGCCGCCCGCTTGCAGGGTTTGCTCGATATTGTCGACCTTGCAGTTCAGCGTGAGCGTCACGCCCAGGGCGAGGATGCGCGCCACTTCGGCGTCGATCACTTCGCGCGGCAGACGGTATTTTGGAATGCCGAAACGCATCATCCCACCGGCGTAGGGGCCGGCCTCCTGGATGTCGACCGTGTGGCCGAGGCGGGCGAGGTGATAGGCGGCAGACAGGCCGGAAGGCCCGGCGCCGACGACCAGCACCTTCTTGCCGGAGCGCTGTTCCGGCTGCTTGAAGGCCCATCCCCGTTTGATCGCCTCATCGCCGAGAAAGCGCTCGATCGAGTTGATGCCGACGGCCGCGTCGACATGCTGGCGGTTGCAGGCGCCTTCGCAGGGGTGATAGCAGACCCGTCCCATGATGGCCGGCAGGGGGTTGTTTTCGGTTAGTGAGCGCCAGGCAGCTTCGTAGTCACCGCTTTCGGCGTGGAACAACCAGGCCTGGATGTTCTCTCCGGCCGGGCAGGTGGCATTACAGGGCGGCAGGCGGTCGACATAGATCGGCCGGAAGGTGCGCCAGGAACCGGTGCGGTTGGCGAGCGAGGAACCGGGGTTGAGGGTAATTGCGAACGGCTTTTCCATCACAGTCCCTCCACGAGATCGTATTTTTGGATGTTGCGGTCGGCAAGCGCCTGCAGGCGTGCAATCACCGCGACGTTGGGCTTGGGCGAGAAGAGGTGGGCATAGCGCTTTTGCGGCCGCAAATAGTCTTCGACCGGCAGCGGGTGCCGTATCTTCAGCGCCGACTTCAGTTCGCCGTATTCCGCCTCGAACACCGGGAAGATGCCGGTTTCCTTGGCCAGGCGGGCGATGCGGATGGTCTCGTGCGATCCGGTACCCCAGCCGAGCGGGCAAGGTACGAGGATGTGCAGATAACGTGCGCCTTCGATTTCCATCGCGCGTTTTACCTTGGCTTCGAGATCACGAAGGTCGGCGACCGTCGCCGTGGCGACGTACGGAATCTCGTGCGCCAGTGCAATGGCGGGCAGGAATTTGCCCTGGCCGAAGACGTTGCCGGGTTCCGTGCCGACCGCGGGTGTGGTGGCGGTGCGAGCCGCCGGCGGCGCGGCGGGAGAGCGCCGGATGACGGTGTTAATGGAGCC
>CAZAWN010000337.1:0-2025 GCA_964488825.1 uncultured Methyloversatilis sp.
GTGTCGCGCCACGGGCAAGGTCAAGCTGTTCGAAGGCTGCGACGGCTACGGCAACGGCGAGCAGAGCCGCGACTTCGTGTATGTCCAGGATGTCGTCGACGTCAATCTGCATTTCCTCGACCATCCCGAACAGTCCGGCATCTTCAACCTTGGCACGGGACGCGCCCAGCCCTTCAACGACATCGCCCACTCCACCGTCAATGCCTGCCGTGCGCTGGAAGGCCAGCCCGCTTTGTCTCTGGCGGAAATGGTAGCGCAGGGCATCGTCGAATACGTGGATTTCCCCGAAGCCTTGAAGGGCAAGTACCAGAGTTTCACCCAGGCCGATATTTCCGCCCTCCGCGCAGCGGGTTATGACCAACCCTTCCACAGCGTTGCCGAGGGAGTCACCCAATACGTGGAGCATCTCGCAAAATGACCCCCCAGACTCTCGAAAACTTTGTCGGCAACACGCCGCTGGTCCAACTGCGCCGCCTGCCGGGTGAAGAGAATCGCCAGCGCAACAACATTATTCTCGCCAAACTCGAAGGCAACAACCCGGCCGGTTCGGTGAAGGACCGCCCCGCGTTGTCGATGATCCTCGAAGCCGAAAAGCGCGGTGACATCAAACCGGGCGATACGCTGATCGAGGCGACCTCGGGCAACACCGGCATCGCGCTGGCCATGGTGGCGGCGGTGCGCGGCTACAAGATGATCCTCGTCATGCCGGAAAACCAGAGTGTGGAACGCCGTCAAAGCATGAAGGCCTATGGCGCCGAACTGATCCTGACGCCCAAGGCAGCGAGCATGGAAGGCGCGAGAGATGTGGCCGAGCAGATGGTGCGCGCCGGCCAGGGCATCATGCTCGACCAGTTCTCGAATCCCGACAATCCGCTCGCCCACTACCGCGGTACCGGCCCGGAAATCTGGCGCGATACTGCCGGCAAGGTGACCCATTTCATCTCCAGCATGGGTACCACCGGCACCATCATGGGCTGCTCGCGCTATTTCAAGGAAACCAATCCGGCGATCCAGATCGTCGGTTGCCAGCCCGAGGAAGGTTCCCAGATTCCCGGCATCCGCAAGTGGCCTCAGGAATACCTGCCGAAGATCTGCGACTTTTCGCAGATCGACCGCCTCGAATACGTCGGCCAGCAGGCGGCGGAAGACATGACCCGCCGCATGGCCGCGGAAGAGGGCATCTGTGCCGGTATTTCCTCTGGCGGGGCGATGGCGGTCGCGTTGCGCATCGCTGCCGAGGTCGAGAACGCGGTGATCGTCAGCATCGTCTGTGACCGTGGTGACCGCTATCTCTCCACGGGCGTCTTTCCTTCTTGATTCCGACCCTCAGCTTCGATATCGAGACCATCCCGGATATTGCCGGGCTGCGGCAGCTTCACGACCTGCCGGAAACCCTGGTCGACCGCGAAGTTGCCGAATTCGCCTTCCAGAAACAGCGTGCAAAAAACGGCAGCGACTTCCTGCCGCACCACCTGCATCGCGTGATCGTCATCTCCTGCGCGATGCGCAGCGACGATGGTTTTCGCGTCTGGTCGTTGGCCGAACCGAAATCCGGGGAGGGGGAGATCATTCAGCGCTTCTTCGACGGCATCGGCAAATACACGCCGCAGATCGTCTCCTGGAACGGCGGCGGCTTCGACCTGCCAGTGCTGCACTACCGTGGCCTGATTCACGGTGTCGCCGCGCCGCGTTACTGGGACCTGGGTGAAGATGATCGCGACTTCAAGTGGAACAACTACATCAGCCGCTATCACACCCGTCACCTCGACCTGATGGACCTGCTGGCGATGTACCAGCCGCGTGCCAACGCGCCGCTCGACGAACTAGCCAAGCTGATGGGCCTGCCTGGCAAGCTCGGCATGGACGGTAGCGCCGTCTGGGGCGCCTGGTGTGACGGCCAGATCGATTCGATCCGCGATTACTGCGAGACCGATGTCGTGAATACCTGGCTTGTCTATCTGCGCTTCCAGCAGATGCGCGGCCAGTTGACCGCCAAAGCGCATGCGGAGGAAGTTGCAATCGTGC
>CAZAWN010000338.1:0-2024 GCA_964488825.1 uncultured Methyloversatilis sp.
GCGCGACCGTTGTCCTTTTCAAACTTGGTGATTTGCTGGTCGCTGGCCGTATTGAATAGCAAGGCCAGGATGATCGGCGCCGGGCCGTTGATGGTCATCGACACACTGGTGGTCGGATCGCACAGATCGAAACCATCGTACAGAACTTTCAGGTCGTCAAGCGTGGCAATACTGACGCCCGAGTTGCCGATCTTGCCGTAGATGTCGGGCCGTTTGTCTGGGTCGCACCCGTACAGCGTGACCGAATCGAAGGCGGTGGACAGGCGCTTGGCCGGCATGCCGGCGGAGACCTTCTTGAAGCGGCGGTTGGTGCGGAAGGCGTCGCCCTCGCCGGCAAACATCCGCGTCGGATCTTCATTCTCGCGCTTGAAGGCGAAAACGCCGGCGGTGTAGGGGAAGCTACCGGGCACGTGCTCGCGCCTCAGGAAACGCAGGATTTCGCCGTCGTCCCGGTACTTGGGCAGGACGACCTTTCTGACCTTGGTACCGGAGAGCGTGGTGTGGGTGAGCGCGGTGCGGATTTCCTTGTCGCGAATCTTCACCACGTATTCGTCGCCGGCGTAGGCCTTGATCATGTCCGGCCACATCTCAAGCAGCTTGTGCGTGCGCACGTCGAGCGCTGCGTCGCGCGCTGCGATGGTGCTATCGAGCAGCTTGCAGGTCGGGCCGCATTCAGCGATGAGCCGTTTCGCCTCGCGCAAGTGCTGGCGTTCGCGCGCCAGACGGGTCTGCTCATCAACATGCTTGTGATAGCCGCGCACTGTCTCGGCGATCTCGGCCAGATAGCGTACCCGGCTGCCCGGCACGATGGCGCGCGACTGCGAGGACTGGCGCGTCTCGACCAAGGGCAACTTGCCGGGACGCAGTGGCAAGCCCGTGGTCTGCAGATGGGCCGACACCGCCTGATAAAGCGCGGTGATGCCGTCGTCGTTGAAGCGCGAGGCCTGAGTGCCGAATACCGGCATGCCTTCAGGACTCTCGTTGAAACGTTCGTGGTTGCGTTGATATTGCTTGCGCACGTCGCGCAGTGCGTCGGCGGCCCCTTTGCGGTCGAATTTGTTGATGGCAACGAAATCGGCGAAGTCGAGCATGTCGATCTTTTCGAGCTGTGAGGCCGCGCCGAATTCAGGGGTCATGACATACAGCGAGGTATCGACATGCGGCACAATGGCGGCATTGCCCTGGCCAATGCCCGAGGTTTCGACGATGACGAGGTCGAAACCGGACAGCTTGCAGGCAGCGATGACCTCGGGCAGCGCGGGGGAAATCTCGCTACTGGCGTCGCGCGTCGCCAGCGAACGCATGAAGATATTCGGATGCTCGATGGCATTCATGCGGATGCGGTCGCCCAGCAGCGCGCCGCCGGTGCGCTTGCGTGACGGGTCGATGGAAATGATGGCAATGCGCAGGCGGTCTTCCTGGTCGAGCCGGAAGCGGCGGATCAACTCGTCGGTGAGGCTGGACTTGCCCGCTCCGCCAGTACCGGTGATGCCCAAAGTCGGCGTTGGCGGGACGGCACTCGTGCGGATCGCCTGCGCGAGCGCGCCCGCCGGCTGGTTTTCCAGCAGCGTGATGGCGCGCGCCAGCAGGCGGCGGTCGCCGCGCCTCAGGTCGTCGAGGGCGATGTCACCCGTCAGGGCCAGGTCGGACTGCTCGACCAGCTCGTTGATCATCCCCTGCAGGCCCATCTTCGCCCCGTCTTCCGGAGAGTAAATGCGCGTCACCCCGTAGGCGTGGAGTTCCTCGATCTCGGCCGGCACGATCACCCCGCCGCCGCCGCCGAACACCTTGATTTCGCCGCCCCCTCCTGCCTTGAGCAGGTCGATCATGTACTTGAAATATTCGACATGACCGCCCTGGTAGGAGGTGATGGCGATGCCCTGCACGTCTTCCTGCAAGGCCGCGTTCACTACTTCCTGCACCGAACGGTTGTGGCCGAGGTGGATTACCTCCGCACCGGTCGACTGCAGGATGCGCCGCATGATGTTGATCGAGGCGTCGTGGCCGTCGAACAAAGAGGCAGC
>CAZAWN010000339.1:0-2005 GCA_964488825.1 uncultured Methyloversatilis sp.
GGCAGCGCTGTATGGCGCCGACGCGGTGGCCGGGGTAATCAACATCATCACCGACCGCGCCGCCAACCTGCCCGGCGCCAAGGTGTCGCTCAGCAGCGGCAACTTCGACAGTCGAGAAGTTTCATTCATCGCCAACGTGAAAAATGCCGACCGGCTCGCACTCAGCATGGGCGGACACTGGCAACAAAGCGACCGGGCGCCGCTCGACCAGTTTTACCCGGCGGATTTTCCCAAAGTGGATGCCGGAGCGATCCTCGCCGCCGATCGCGAAGACTACGTCGGCGAGATCAGCAGCAACAGCCTCTATGCACGGCTCGACGTCGGCGATGACCTGACCTTCGGTTATTACCGCAACGAGTTCCGCAGCCTGACCAGTACTGGTGACAAACCAGCTACCGCGATTTATGACGCGGATGCTTTCTGGAACACCGTCACCGACACCCTATACGGAAAATATCGTTTCGAACTGACACCGCGCCTGACTGGCGAACTGGTGCTGGATTATTCGTTGCAGGAAATCGACCCGCACTCCAAATACATCAATTTCTACACCGGATTTTCCGATGGCTACGAATACGCGCGAGGCGAGCGATTAGCCATCGAGCAGAATCTGAACCTGAAGCTCGACGACCGCCATCGGGTGCTGGCCGGCCTGGGTTACCAGAAATACTCCGCCATCGAAGCTCACACCCTGCCCAGCCCCTACAACACTTCACTTTCGCCAGATGCGCAGGGATTGTTTTTTCGTGGCACCCCCGTGCCAATCACGATCTACCACCTGGATTTCCACAATCTCTCGCTCTACACACAACTGCAATCGCAATGGAGCGAAACATTTTCCACAATGGCCGGTGTCCGACATGACCAGCACTCGGAATACGGCGACAGCTTGAACACCCGTCTGGGCGCGGTCTGGCATCCGCGAGCACAGCACTATTTCAAGTTGCTTTATGGCGAAGCCTTCCGCGCGCCGTCGCCGGAAGAAGGGCTGAGTTCATTCGGTTCGTTTACCGAGCCCGTCCTCGGCGCGGGCTATGTCAGCAATCGCAGTTTTCGCATGCCCAATTTCGATCTTGAGCCGGAGATGTCGAAAACGCTCAGCCTGACCTGGGACTGGCGACCGCGCCCCGAATTGAACGTGGTCGCCAACGCCTATCACAGCCGTACCAAAAACCTGATCGTCACCGGCACTTCGAGCGCAACCACGCTCAACGGAGCCACGCTGGACAGCCCGGAAACCAAAATCAACACCGGTGAAGAGCAGCACACCGGCCTCGACCTGATGGCGCAATACCGCTTCCAATTTGGCCCAACCTGGTCCGGCGATGTTTGGAGCAGCGCCAGTTGGGTGACCGGCAACATTGTTAATGGCAGTGTGGAGAGGGACTTGAGCTACATCGCCGATTACAAAATCAAGCTGGGCGCCACCTTGCGCTACCTGGACCACATCACCATCAGTCCACAAGTACTATGGATCGGCGACACCAACAATGGCCGCAAGGGCAGTTCCACGCCCGACTACCTGACCACCACGCCCGGCTACACCGTGGCCAATCTGCACATCGGTTGGCACAAGCTGCTTGGCAGCAAAACAACTGCCTGGCTCGATATCAACAACCTGTTCGACAAGCGCTACTTCGCCGCACACGGTGCCGGCAGCCGTACCTTCTTCGACATGCCGCAACAACCACGCACCTGGACGCTGTCGCTGGAGTATCCGTTCTGATCACTGTCGCATCCGGGCGCCACGCAAGCATGCAGATATTGCGTGCGTTGTTGTGGGTGCTACTCCTCCTCGCTTCGAGTTTGACCCAGGCACAAAACCCTGCTGTCTCGGAGCAGGAACTGAAGGCGGTGCTGTTCTACAAACTGCCGCTTTTCGTCTATGCCAATGCCGGTGCCAATAGCAGCGCCAGTGAAAAGCGTAAACCAATCAACATCTGCACCCTTGGCGACTCGCCACTCGGCAATGCAGTGGAAAAGCTGCCCAGGACGCTGGCCGATG
>CAZAWN010000340.1:0-1992 GCA_964488825.1 uncultured Methyloversatilis sp.
GCGACTATGGGGTGGGCATGCTGTTCCTGCCGCGCAATGCGGAGAGCCGTCGCGCTTGTGAGGCAGCGATCGAGCGGACAATCCGCTACGAAGGTCAGAAACTGCTCGGCTGGCGCGACGTACCGGTCGACAATCGCGGATTGGCGCAGGCGGCACGTGATCTGGAGCCGGTGATCCGACAGGTTTTTATTGGCCGAGGCGCCGACATCGCCGATACCGACGCATTCGAGCGCAAACTCTTTGTGATCCGCAAGGAAGCCGGTCATCGTGTGCAGGCGCTCAAGCTGCCCGACGTCAAGATGTTCTACGTGCCATCGCTGTCGACGCGCACCCTCGTGTACAAAGGCATGCTGCTGGCCGACCAGGTTGGCGAGTACTTTCTCGATCTGCAGGACGAACGTCTCGTTTCCGCCCTCGCCTTGGTGCACCAACGCTTTTCGACCAACACCTTCCCCACCTGGGATCTGGCGCATCCCTTCCGCATGGTCGCCCACAATGGCGAAATCAACACCTTGCGCGGCAACGTTAACTGGGTGCGCGCGCGAGAGCACGATATTTCTTCGCCGCTGTTCGGCGAGGACCTGGAAAAAATCTGGCCGCTGATTTACGACGGCCAGTCCGATTCGGCCAGTTTCGACAACGCGCTCGAACTGCTGACGATGAGCGGCTACAGTCTGCCGCACGCGATGATGCTGCTGATCCCGGAAGCCTGGGCCGGCAACCCGCTGATGGACGAAGATCGACGCGCTTTTTACGAATACCACATGGCCTTGATGGAACCTTGGGACGGGCCGGCGGCAATGGCTTTCACCGACGGGCGCCAGATCGGCGCAACACTCGACCGCAATGGTTTGCGCCCGGCGCGCTATCTGGTGACGGACGACGATCTGGTGGTACTGGCTTCCGAGGCCGGCGTGTTGCCGATTCCCGATGCGCGCATTGTTAAGAAATGGCGCCTCCAGCCGGGCAAGATGCTGCTGATTGATCTCGAGGAAGGCCGTATCGTTGGCGACGAGGAAATCAAGCACACCCTGGCGCAAGCCAAGCCCTATCGCCAGTGGCTCGAGCGTTCCCGACATTATGTCGATGAAATGCCCGGGGTGGACGTGCCGGGACTGCCGCAACTGCCGTTGCTTGAATTGCAGCAGGCGTTTGGTTACACGCAGGAAGACCTCAAGTTCATCCTCGAACCGATGGTCGCCAATGCCGAGGAGCCCACCGGTTCGATGGGCAACGATGTTGCCCTGCCGGTGCTGTCGAATCGCAACAAGCCCCTGTTTAGCTACTTCAAACAGTTGTTTGCCCAGGTCACCAACCCGCCGATCGACCCGATCCGCGAAGAGATCGTCATGTCGCTGATCTCGCTGGTCAGTCCGAACCCCAATCTGCTCAATGTCGGCGAGACCGAACCGACGCCGCGTCTCGAAGTACTGCAGCCCATCCTCGCGCCCGAGAACATGGCTAAGCTGAAGGAGATCGACAGGCTGACCGACGGCGTGTTCCGCTCCAAAGTGATTGACATCACGACACCCGCAACCGGGGGGCCGGCGGGAATGAGCCGCGCCGTCTACGAGGTGTGCGCCGCGGCGGAGCGGGCCGTTGGCCAGGGCAGTAACGTCATCATCCTGTCCGACCGTCAGGTCGATGCGACGCGCGTGGCGATCCCCTCCCTGCTGGCCTGCTCGGCGGTGCACCATTACCTCGTCAAGGCGGGTCTTCGCACCGCTTGCAGTCTGCTGGTAGAAACCGGGGATGCGCGCGAAGTGCATCATTTCGCTTTGCTGGCCGGTTACGGCGCCGAGGCGATTCATCCCTGGCTGGCGTTTGCCTGTGTCGATGCCATTGCACCGACACTACCCGGCCGGCCGGATGCGGCCGACGGACGAAAGCGCTATATCAAGGCGATCGGCAAGGGCCTGATGAAGGTTATGTCGAAAATGGGCATTTCGACCTATCAGTCCTATGTCGGTTCGCAGATTTTCGAGGCGGTGG
>CAZAWN010000341.1:0-1991 GCA_964488825.1 uncultured Methyloversatilis sp.
TAGCCGTGGGTGACGGGGAAGGGCGGACGCACGCGCGGCCGGCCCGGCTTGCCTTCCAGCGACTCGATCAGCGCCGATTCCTCGCCGCAGACATAAGCCCCCGCGCCAAGGTGAATCTCGATGTCGAAGTTGAAATCCGCCACGCCAAGGATGTTGCGGCCGAGCAGCCCGGCTGCCTGCCGTCGCGCCAGCGCCGAGTTCAGCGGCTCCAGCATATAGCGGTACTCGCCGCGCAAATAGACGAAGCCTTTGCTTGCGCCGATCGCGTAAGCCGCGACCGTCATGCCCTCGAACACCAGATCGGCATGCGAGCTGAGCAACACGCGATCCTTGAAGGTGCCCGGCTCGCCCTCGTCGGCATTGCAGACAACAATGCGCGTCTGACCTTCCTTCAACGGCGCGTTGCGGCAGGCTTCCCACTTCAAGCGCGTCGAAAAGCCGGCCCCGCCACGGCCGCGCAGGTTCGACAGGCGCATCTCGTCGAGCATCGCCATCGGCCCCGCCAGCCCGAGCGGCAGCGATTCCTTGACCGAACGGTCATTGGACGCTTCCTCCGCGCCATCCGTTTCCACCCGGGCAAGCGCGGCACGCAGGGCCGCACCGGGGGCGAAATTGCTGCCCAGCAAGATATCTGCACGACGCACGTTGTCCTCAACGCGGAACCACTCCGCCGGCCATTCATCGAGCGGCATCTCGCTACGGATCAACTCCGCCATCTGGTCGACGCGCTCCAGCGTCATCTGCGTTACGGCGCGGTAATTCACCAGCAAGGCCGGCCCCTGATCGCACATGCCGGTGCACGAGGTGGTATTGACGCTGACCAGGCCGTCTTCCGAAACGCGGCCTGGCTCCAGCCAAAGTTTCTCGCACAGGTGCAACATCAAGTCGCGGTTACCCAGCATGCGGTCGGTGATGTTGTCCGACCACAGCACGCAGTACTTGCCGCGCGGGCGCAGATGGAAAAAACTGTAAAACGCGGCGGTGCCCTCCACCTTGGCGCGCGGCCAATTCACTCCCTGGGCGATGGCGGTGAGCGTCTCGGGCGACAGCCAGCCGAGCACTTCCTGCGTTTCGCGCAGGATCTGCATCAGCCGCGTACCGTCGTTGCCGTGACGGGTGAGGATGGTCCGAATGGTATCGTGGGCGTTCATAGGGCTAGGGTCCAGGTTGTTGCAGTGCACTATGAGGCGCAGCATACCTCAGTTGTGTTACGGTTTATTGAGCCATATCAAATACTGTTGAGAGGGCGATCCGATGAAGATACTCAGTTGGAACATCCAGTGGGGGCGTGGCCTCGACGGTCGCGTCGATCTGGCGCGCATTGCCGAAGCGGCGCGCGAGCATGATCCCGACGTGCTGTGTTTGCAGGAGGTGGCGGTCAACCATCCCGGCCTGCCCGGCGGCGCGGGCATGCATCAACCCGACTGGCTGGCCGGGTTGTTCCTCGGCTACGAAGCCGCCTTCGGCGTTGCCAGCGACCTGCCCGATGGCTTGGGTGGCCGCCGCCAGTTCGGCAACCTGATTCTCTCGCGCCGCCCGCTCCTGCACATCTTCCGCCACCTCTTGCCCTGGCCGGCCGAAGCCGGCGTGCCGAGCATGCAGCGCGCCGCGCTCGAAGCCGTCGTCGCCGCACCGGACTACCCCGGCGGTGCCTTACGCATCATCACCACTCACCTCGAATACTTCTCCGCCGCCCAGCGAGCCGCCCAATGCATCGCGCTGCGCCAGATCGCCGACGCCGGCTGGCGACAGTCGACCTCCCCACCCGCCGCGGCAGACCACGATCCGCCCTTCTCCGTCCTGCCGCGCGGCGAGGGTTGCCTCCTCTGCGGTGACTTCAACGCTCCGGCCGGCGCGCCGGAACAGGAGGCGCTACTGCGTCCGGGCGATGCCCCGGCCTTCGTCAATGCCTGGCATGTCGCTCACCCTGCTGTCCCCACCGGCGCGGCCGATACGGCGGTTGCCGTCCCCATCAACGCGGCGGATACGGC
>CAZAWN010000342.1:0-1990 GCA_964488825.1 uncultured Methyloversatilis sp.
CCTTGATCGACGACTTGATATCCAGGCAACCGGCCAGCACCATCGGCTGGTTGGCCACGATGCCGACGGTCTGGCCCTCCATGCGTGCGAAACCGATGACGATATTCCTGGCATGATCGGGCTGAATCTCGAAGAAGTCCGCATCATCCACCGTCTTGATGATCAACTCCTTGATATCGTAGGGCTTGTTGGCGTTGTCCGGCACCAGCGTATCGAGCGAGTAATCGAGGCGTTCGGCCGGGTCCTGCGTCGGTCGAATCGGCGGTTTTTCTTTATTGTTGAGCGGCAGGTAATTGAAAAAGCGGCGTAACAGGATCAGCGCGTCGACATCGTTTTCGAAAGCCAGATCGGCCACCCCGGACTTGCTGGTATGCGTCACCGCGCCGCCCAGCTCTTCGGCGGTCACTTCTTCGTGCGTTACGGTCTTCACCACTTCCGGGCCGGTGACGAACATGTAGGACGTGTCCTTGACCATGAAAATGAAATCGGTCATCGACGGCGAGTACACCGCACCGCCGGCACAGGGGCCCATGATCAGGGAAATCTGTGGCACTACGCCGGAAGCCATCACGTTGCGCTGAAACACGTCCGCATAACCGCCCAGGGCCGCCACGCCTTCCTGGATGCGTGCGCCACCGGAATCGTTGAGTCCAATGACCGGGCAGCCGACCTGCATCGCCTTGTCCATGATCTTGCAGATCTTCTCGGCGTGCGCCTCGGAAAGCGCACCGCCGAAGACCGTGAAGTCCTGCGAGAAGATGAACACCATGCGGCCATTGATGGTGCCGTAGCCGGTCACCACGCCATCGGACGGAATCTTGGTTTGCTCCATGCCGAAATCAGTGCAGCGGTGTTCCTTGAACATGTCCCACTCTTCAAACGTGCCGTCATCGAGCAGCAGTTCGATGCGCTCTCGCGCTGTCAGCTTGCCTTTCTTGTGCTGGGCGTCGATGCGCTTCTGGCCGCCGCCAAGGCGGGCCAACTCGCGCTTCTGGTCCAGTTGTTCAATAATTTCATGCATGAGCGTTCTCTCCTAAAAATACCGGTTCATCAAGTTCAGCAAACGGTGGGCCGCCACGGTCGGGGCAATGCTACCCCCGCCAACGGCTTGCAAGGTATCCGGCAGGTTCGATTTGACCGCCGGGTGATCGCGAAAGCGCTGGCGCAGGCCGGCATCGATCAATTGCCACATCCAGTCGACCGCCTGATGGCGGCGCTTTTCTGGCAACTCGCCGCTGGCGGTCAGGGTCGAGCGGTATTCCTGCAAGGTTTGCCAGACCTTATCAATCCCCTGTCCCGTCAGCGCACTGGTGCGCAACACCGGCGGCTTCCAGTGCGGCGAGGCCGGGTGCAGCAAGGCGAGCGCGGAACGCATCTGCATCGCGGCCCGCTCGGCCGCCGTCGCATCGAGATCGGCCTTGTTGTAGACCACGACATCGGCCAGTTCCATGATGCCTTTTTTGATCGCCTGCAAGTCGTCGCCGCTGTTCGGCAGCTGCAGCAGCACGAACACATCGGTCATGCCCGCCACCACGGTTTCCGACTGCCCGACGCCCACCGTTTCGACGATCGTCACATCGTAGCCCGCCGCTTCGCAGACCAGCAAGGCTTCGCGCGTTTTTGCCGCGACGCCACCCAGGGTGCCCGCCGCGGGCGAAGGCCGGATAAATGCCGCCTCGCTCTGACACAAGCGCTCCATGCGCGTCTTGTCGCCGAGGATCGAACCGCCGCTGCGCGAGGACGAAGGATCGACCGCCAGCACGGCGACCTTGAGTCCCTGGGCGATCAGGTGCAGCCCGAAGGCCTCGATGAAGGTCGACTTGCCCGCGCCGGGCACGCCGGTCAGGCCGATGCGCAAACTTTTCCCGGTAAGCGGCAGCAAGGCGTCGAGCACGGCGGCAGCGCGTTCGCGATGATCGGCGCGCGTCGACTCCACCAAGGTAATCGCCTTCGCCAACGCGCGGCGCTGCCCGGCGAGTACACCCTCGAC
>CAZAWN010000343.1:0-1971 GCA_964488825.1 uncultured Methyloversatilis sp.
TTGCCGAGGACAAGGCGCAGTGCCTGGCGGCGGGCATGAACGATTTCCTGATCAAACCCTTCATCCCCGAGGCGTTGTTTGCGATCTTGCTGCGGGCGTTGAGTGGGCGGGAGATGGGCACTTAGCCTGCGGGTGTGGCGGTGGCCAGTTCCGGGTTGCTCACCAGAATTCGGCCCGCGCCTTGAGTCGTTCGACCGGTGTACCGCCGAGCAGGTGCTCGTCGAAGATGGCCTTTACGGCGGCCGCTGCTGAGTGCAAACAAAGACATGTTTCTGAGGACGTGGCATTGGAATCTCCTCAGGCTGTGACGAAGGTGAAACAGTCTTTCGGACAGGTGCGTCCGCAGGCGCCGCAACCGATGCAGTCCATGGGGTTCTTGACGGTCATCAGCGCCTTGGCATCCTCGTCGTCCCAGTCGTCTTCGTCCATCTCGTCATCCTCGCCGCGATCGACGAGGGTCAGCACGTCGCGCGTACAGACTTTGTAGCAGCGGCCGCAGCCGATACAGTTCTTCGGGTTGATGGCTTCGACGTACTGGGGCGTCCAGGGCGTACCACCACGGGTGACTGCGCTCATGATGTTTCCTTTCTAGGAGGGTTGCATGGATTTCAATTGGGCATTCGCATCCGCCCAGGCCTTGCAGGCATCGAAGGTGGATTGCGCTATGCGGGGGATTTCTTCGTAACCGGCGGGCAGGCGATCTTCGACGAGGTCGTGCAACTGTCCGGCCCATTCGCTGGCGATGCGCTTGAGTTTCTTCACTTCCTTTTCAAGCGCCTTGAGTTCATCTTCGTTCAGCGCGCTCATCGTCACATCCCTGCCACGTCCGGATGCACGCCGATGATTTCCAGGGCGACGGCGAGAATCTTGTCGCCTTCGGTCTTCATCTTCGACAGACTCTCGAAGCCGAAGCGATGCACGTCGCGCAGCGTGCGGTCGCTCACGACCAGCTTGCCGACGGTGATCAGTGCGCGGCCGAAGCCCTCGTGCGAGAGATGCACCAGCGGCACCGCCATCTGGCCACATTCCTTCTCGATCAGCACGGCAATGGCGTTGTAGAAGGCCTTCACGCAGGCGATGGTTTCCTCGTCGGGATCGCCGACGATGGGAATCTGCGCCTTGCGCTCCTTCGTCATGATCAGCGGATCGAGCAGCTTCTCGCCCGGCTGGCCGTCGTAGGTGCCGTAGCTGTCGAGCGCGCGCATCTGGCGGATCATCTCCTTGATGAAATCGGTCTCGTAAATCGGGTCGCGTTCCACTACGGCGGCGGTGCTCATGAGGGTTCTCCAATGGGGGAAATGGGTGGTGCTGCGAAAGTCGGCGCTGGCGAGACGGCAGGCGAAGCGCACGTGGCGCGGCGAGCGAGGATGCGCTGGGCAATCAGCCCGGCGCCCAGCCCGGACAGCGCGCCACCGACGGCGGCCAGATCGCCGAAGGCGGACAATGCGACCGCGCCGAGCAGCAACGCGACAGCAGGCAACAGGTAGGCGCGCAGGGCACCCCGCACCAGCGCACCCTCGGCCAGCGTCAGCGTTACGCCGTCCCCGGCACGTAGCGTTTCGGCCACCGGCAGACGCACGGTCGTGTGCTTGTCGCCGCAGACGCCGCGGCTGCCGCAGCTCGCGCAGGCAGACGGCGTCTCGACGCGGATCGTCGCCACGCCGTCCTGCACCGCGAGGATCGTGCCGCTGCGTTCAATCATGGCCGTTCATTCCTGCCAGCCCTCGCTTGCCATGCGGTCGAAGCGGCCGGCATCCTTGGTTCTCCCCAAGGCTTTTTCCACCCACGGCACGCCACCGCTCCGGACGGCTCTCTGCAATTCAGCCAGCAGGCGGTCGATTGGAGTGTCCTCTTCGAGGCGCAGCGGCTGCACGCCCACCGCCAATAGTTGTTTCACCGCCGAGCCGCCCGCCGCAAGGCAATACACCGCCGCGCAGCCGTCGAGCGCCGCGATCTTCGCCGGCAATTTGT
>CAZAWN010000344.1:0-1967 GCA_964488825.1 uncultured Methyloversatilis sp.
CGCGCAACTACCTGATTCCTCAGGGCATGGCCAAGCGCGCCACCAAAATCAACGTTGCCGCGTTTGAAGAGCGCAAGGTCGAACTGGAAAAGGTTGCCGCTGAAAAGTTGGCCTCCGCTCAAGCCCGTGCCGACAAGCTCAATGGCATCAGCGTCAAGATCAGCCAGAAAGCTGGCGTCGATGGCCGTCTGTTCGGTTCCATCACCAACGTCGACATCGCCGCCGCGCTGACCGCGCAAGGCTTCGAAGTCGCCAAGGCGGAAGTGCGCATGCCGGACGGCCCGTTCAAGGCCGTCGGCGAGTACAGCGTCACCCTGTCGCTGCACACCGACGTCACCACCGACGTCAACGTGGTTGTGGTGGGCGAGCAGTAATCGTCGTCTTCCAGATGTAGAAAAGGCCGCGCAAGCGGCCTTTTCTTATGGTGCGCGCGGCAGGCCACGTTTACTTGAAGGTGAAAATCTTCGCCTCGCCCGACAAGGGGAAAACAGGTCCAAGCTACCTCAGCAATCGTCGGCGCAGCTGAGTCAGCTTGCTAATCAGGAACGCTTAACGCGCATTTCGGTTGATGATCTGCAGTGACCGCCAATCGCCACTTTGTTGCAACTGCGCTGCGGCGCTGTCGTTGTCCGTCACCGCGTAATTGCCATGACCATCAGTGTAAGCGTGCTTGTAGGCTGGCAACCAGCTTTCCTTGCCGGTTGCTGGATCGCGTGTTTCGATCTGACCGGTCAGCACTTTGTAAAACTCCGTCTGGGTATCCGCAGATCGAGCTAGCCGCTCCGCCTGCCAGCGTCGGTCTGACTCATTGATTTCCCGAGTCACCCGCGCCATTTCTGCGCCGCGCTTGATCTCGGCGGCAGCAGCCCGCCTCACCCAATCTGGATTGAACTGAAAGCTACGCATGCTGTATTCCATCAGCCGACTATCCTCGCGCACCCGACTGGCAGGCGCGACCCAGGCAGCGGTGCCGATATTGGACCACAAGCCGGAATCCCCCAACTTAAACAGCGTGGTGTAGAGGCGACCGCGCATCGGTTTGCCGCCTTCCTCCAACTCGAAATCGACATAGCCAGCCTCAACCTGGCTGGCGACCTGGGGCGCCAGTTTGCGTAGCGCCGGCACTTCCACAAATCGCCCAACCAGACGGGCTCGACCGAGTCCTTGCGGGCGAGTTGCTGGAACACGATGTTGCGCGCGAAATCAGCCACCCCCATCGCCGGATACACCCACGCACCGTCCATCACGCTGCCGACCGCCGGATGCAGGATGCCACCGCTGGAACGGGCATAAACCGCCGGGTCGATAAAATAAAAGCGCGGATACCAGCCGAAGCGCGACTGCCCATCCGGCGACGTGGCGCGAAAACCGATGTTGCTTTCCACCAGATCCAGCTTGTTCCAGGCCACGCCGCTCGGCCGCATGCCACCCTCGGTACGCCAGTGCTCTGGCATCAGCAGATAAAACGCAGCCTGATAGGGCTCGACGAACAACTGCATGCGGGTGACACCGGCAGTCCGTAACTCCTTCGCATGAACTGACGGAGAAGCCGGGCATTGCAGCAAAACCGCCAAAACCAGCGCTGAAAAAACGCTGCCAGCCCTCATCAAATTGCGCACAAACATCATCGCCTCCATATCTGAGTAATCGGGTCGGATCGATGCCCGACAGCAATTTCAGTATGGCAAAACCTCTTCATCTCGTCTTTTTATGGAGCGCCGATAAATTCTTTATCCGCGCCTTCACACCAACTTCCTATGCCAGGATCTATCCCGTCGCCAAGTTTTCCGCCACCGGCGCCAGCGGGTCGGCGCCGAGCGTGCCGATGAATTCACGCCAGGAATCCGGATCGGCCAGCGCATCCAGGTGTGACTGGGCGTAGGTGATGCGTGCATCAATGTCGAGGCGGCGCGATTCTTCGACGTTGCGTCGATTCTGCTTGAAGTGGACCAGTTCATTCAGGTTGC
>CAZAWN010000345.1:0-1966 GCA_964488825.1 uncultured Methyloversatilis sp.
CTGGCCGGCGATCTGATGCAGCGCTACCCGGAACTCAAGCTGACCAAGATCGTCGTTTCAGAAGCGGGCGCCTCGGTGTATTCCGCTTCCGAACTGGCCGCGCGCGAGTTTCCCGAACTCGATGTGAGTCTGCGTGGTGCAGTATCCATCGCCCGCCGCCTGCAAGACCCGCTGGCGGAACTGGTCAAGATCGACCCGAAGAGCATCGGCGTCGGTCAGTATCAGCACGATGTCAATCAATCGAAGCTGGCGAAAAGCCTCGAAGCCGTGGTGGAAGACTGTGTGAACTCGGTTGGCGTGGACGCGAACACCGCATCGGCCGCCCTCCTCGCGCGCATCTCGGGTTTGAATGCCACTTTGGCGGCGAATATTGTCAGTTATCGCGATGCCAACGGCGCATTCCCTTCGCGCCAGTCGCTCAAGAAAGTGCCGCGCCTGGGCGACAAGACCTTTGAACTTGCGGCAGGTTTCCTGCGCATCAACGGTGGGGAGAACCCCCTCGACGCTTCGGCGGTTCACCCCGAGGCTTATCCGGTGGTCGAACGTATCCTCGCCGACATCAGGAAGAGCGTTAAGGAAGTCGTCGGTGACAGCCGCACCGTCAAGGCGCTCAAGGCGGAAAAGTACACCGATGAGCGCTTCGGCTTGCCGACCGTGCAGGACATCCTCAAGGAACTGGAAAAACCCGGGCGTGATCCGCGCCCCGAGTTCAAGACAGCCTCGTTCCGCGAAGGCGTGGAGGAGTTAAGGGATCTGGAACCCGGCATGCAGCTCGAAGGGGTGATCACCAACGTTACCAATTTCGGCGCCTTTGTCGATATCGGCGTGCATCAGGACGGCCTGGTGCACATCTCGGCGCTGTCGAACACCTTTGTCAAAGACCCGCACAGCGTGGTCAAGGCCGGCGACGTGGTGAAGGTGAAAGTGCTGGAAGTGGATGTGGCGCGCAAGCGCATCGCCCTGACAATGCGCTTGAGCGACGAAGTCAAGAAAGTCGGCGCTGGCGTGACGGCATCGAATGCACCGAGGACGGCCAGCCAGCGCGACGTGCAGCGCCAGCAGCGACAGCCGGAGCCGGCGGGCGGCGCAATGGCCGCGGCATTCGCCCGGCTGAAGCGCTGAGCGGCCTCCGGCGCGGATCTCGCGCACGACTATAATTTTTCTTTCATTTCAGGCCGGGCATCATGGAACATCCTCATCATCTGGTTCATACGACGCTGATTCCCGTACGTTGGGGCGACATGGATGCGCTGGGCCATGTCAACAACACCGTCTATTTCCGCTTCGCCGAGCAGGCGCGCATCGACTGGCTGGTGGAGCAGGGCATCAGCGATATCGTGAATGTGGAAGAGGGACCGGTCATCGTCAATGCCAGCTGCACTTTTCTCCGACCGGTCACTTTCCCGGCGACCGTCGAGGTGCGCACCCTGATAGGCAAACCCGGTAGAAGCAGTTTGCCAACTTTCTACGAGATGCGCTGCGTCGGCGAAGACACGCTCTACGCCGAGGGGGCAGCCAAGATCGTCTGGTGGAATCCGCGCACCGGCAAGTCCGTGGCGCTGCCCGACTTCATCCGCAATCTGTACCCCTGCGGCTGACGTACCAGTTGGACCCGTTTGCCGAGCGCATGCAGCACTCGTTCCAGAGTGGGCACTTGGGTGCCATGCTTCGGGTCGAGCATCCGCCGCGTCTCTTTTTCGTCCAGACCCAATCGGCGTGCAAGGTCGGCCTTGGAAATATTTTGCTCGCTCATCGAGGTAGAGAGGGCCGGTTTGCTTGTCTTTGTATTCACCATTGAATATATTGAATACGTTGAATTGTGAAAGGAGCGTTTCATGAGCCGAGCGACGACTACGACGATGACGGTGCGCCTCAGTGGCGCACTCAGCGACTTCGTTGCCGCGAATGTGGGTGAGCATGGCGCCTACGAGAATGTCAGCGAATATGTGCGAGACCTGATCCGGCG
>CAZAWN010000346.1:0-1962 GCA_964488825.1 uncultured Methyloversatilis sp.
TCGAATCGCTTTCTTCGGCGCGCAGCGGCCAGTAACGTGTGTTGCCGGTCGGGTCCTTGAAATACTCGTCCTGGTTGGTCGTACCGGCAAACACCGTAGAGCGCAAAAAGTCGCGCGGCGCGCGTTCATAGGGCGCGCGGAAACGGTCAACAGGCGACGAAATGAAATTCTTGATCCGGGTGACATCGGCGCGGCTGAAAGCGTCCAATTCTGCTATCTCATACAGCCAGCGGCCCTGAATCAGTTGGTACGAATCCTTGTTTTGCAGATCTATGGCCGAATCGCCAAACCACTCACCGCCGAGAATGCGCAAAACCGTGGACTTACCACGCCATTGCTCACCTTCCAGAATCGGCATCGAGCGCATCGGGCAGCCGGGGCGATAGATGCGCGCAACCATGCCAATCAAAAACATGCGCCCGACCATGCAGGAATACTCGGTGCGCTTGATGCCGACATAATCCGTGAGCCAGTGGTCCACCCTTGTCACGCCATCCCACACCAGCCCGTCCAGATATTCGCGCACCGGATGCCAGCGTGATTCCGTCGCCGCCCAGTTCACCGCCAGCGCCAGATTATCGGCGCTGCGCACAGTCAGGCGCTCATTCTGAGCCAGCCACAGGCCCAGTCTCAGGTGTTCGGTATCTTCCCATTCCACACCTGGCACAAATGCGGAAGCGGCATCCCACGGCGCCGGCTTGCGCTTCACGACGCGATTCGCGAACTCGTCCACCCAGACCACACCCCGCAGCGCGGGATGCTCGCGCAACAGGATGTAGATGTTTTCGCGGCAGTCGATCAGCTTGTCATCTTTGCGCAGCAACATCGTCCGCCAGGCGTCATCGGCCAGCGCGTTAAAACGCATGCGCGCGCCAGCCGGATCGGGGTCGGCGGGCGTTTCAACCGTGTTCGCATCCGCTTCCCCCGCAACCACGGCTGGCGCGAGCGCAACACTCTGCGCGCGGATGTAATCCGCCAGAGCATCGCCGACCAGGCCATCAGCGACGGCGTCGGCAATGTCCCAGCCATCCGGCTTCTCGCCTGGTGCCGGGATCTGCATCATCCAGACCTTGCAGCCCATCGCCAGCAACTTGTCGGCGAGCTGGAGCATGGTCTTCACGCCCGGCTGCTCAGCGGCAGGCAAATAAGGCTTGGCCTCCTGCGCGGCTTTGCGCGCGGCATCATCGGGCAGCGCATCGCGCTCCGCCTTGGTCAACGGCACCCGCTTGGCGTCGCAATCCGGCCAAAGCACCACGCGCCGGCCGGACAGCGGCGACAGATTGACCTTCGGCACCGCCTTGCCGCCACCGGGCCAGGACATCGTCACCAGCCCGGCCAGCTCCGCGCGGCCCGTATCGGCGCACTTCTCGCCCTCCACCATCAGCACCGTCGCATCAGGCGCCGCGGCGAGGCGATCCAAACCATACAGAGGGCGCGGCTCCGGGAATGCCATCCAGTGCCATTCGCGCGCGCCGCTGCTGCTGTGCTCGGCATAGACGCACGGCAAAACCTCCTTGCCGCCATCCGACGTGCGAAACCGGTACACCACGCCCAACAGCGCGCCGATCGCATCGCGATAGTGCCAGGTCGATTCCGGCCGCCCGCGCACCACATGCGCCACCGGCGCCGCGCCGGCATCGGCCGGCACCGGCACGATCGGCACCCAGGGCGAGCGCTTCTCGGGCTGGCGCGCCGGCGCCGGAACGGGTGCGCCTTGCGACTCGGGCAACTCGCCCCCCAGCGCGGCGACGGCATCCAGAAACGACATGCCCTGGTGTTCCTGCAAAAACTTGATGGCATCGCCATTGGCGCCGCAGCCGAAGCAGTGATAAATCTGCTTGGTCGGACTGACCTTGAAACTCGGGGATTTTTCGGTGTGGAACGGACAGCAGGCCTCGAACTCGCCACCGGCCTTTTTCAGCGGGACATATTTGTCGATCAGATCGACGATATCCACGCGCG
>CAZAWN010000347.1:0-1950 GCA_964488825.1 uncultured Methyloversatilis sp.
GATGGCAAGGCCGCCGAACGTATTGTTGAAATATTGGCGCAAGAATTGGTTCAGTGATGTGGATGCTGTCGTCTATCAGCCCAGCGCTTGATAACCGAGTTTCCCCTTTGCAGGCGATTGAAACTCGGCGTCCCACAGGGACTTCCTTCGGTCACTGGCGAGACGGCATCATGGAGCGCAGACGGCGGTAAACTCCGCAGACCGAATCAACTGGAGACCCGCATGCCCCCCCTGGCAGCCTCAATCCCCCGCATCGACATCGAGGAGTATCTTGCTGGCGAAAAATGCAGCGAGATTCGGCACGAATACATTGACGGGCAGGTGTACGCCATGGGGGGGGCGAGCCGGCGCCATGGCCTGATTGCGAATGCCCTGGCCTTTGCCTTGACTCCTGCAGCGCGTCGGCGGCGTTGCCAGTTGTTCAGCGCCGACATGAAGTTGCGACTGTCGATTGCCGACAAAACCGTTTTCTACTACCCCGACCTGATGCTGTCTTGCGATCCGACCGATAGCGAGCCCTATTTCTGCAGTCGCCCCTGTCTGATCGTCGAAATTTTGTCGGAAAGCACCGAACGCATCGACCGCCGCGAAAAGCTGCTCGCCTACCAAACCCTCCCGAGCTTGCGCGAGTACCTGCTGGTGGCGCAGGACTATCGCCGCGTCGAAGTCTATCGGCGTTCGCGCGACTGGCTCCCCGAGTATTTCGACACAGGCGCCCTGCGTCTCGACTGCCTCGATTGCGAACTCGAACTCGACGCCATCTACGCCGACGTAGACTGAACCCCCGTGCGCATCCTTCACATCCTCGATCATTCGATTCCGCTGCACAGCGGCTACACCTTTCGCACTGCGGCCATCCTGCGCGAGCAGCGCGCGCTGGGCTGGGAGACCTTTCACCTGACCTCGCCCAAGCAGGGCGAGACCGAGGCTGCCGAAGAGGAGGTCGACGGCCTGCGTTTCTACCGCACCCCGGTGCCGCCCGCCGGGCCGCCGGTGCTGAACGAATTGCGCCAGATCACGGCGACCGCCGCGCGCTTGGAAGCGCTGGCGCGCGAACTGCGTCCCGACATCCTGCACGCCCATTCCCCGGTGTTGAACGCCATACCCGCCCTGCGAGTCGGCGAAAAGCTCGGCATCCCGGTGGTCTACGAAATCCGCGCCTTCTGGGAGGACGCGGCGGTTGATCATGGCACCACGCGCGAAGGCAGCCTGCGTTACCGCCTGACGCGCGGGCTGGAAACCTGGGCGCTGCGGCGTGTCGACCACGCCTTCACCATCTGCGAAGGCTTGCGCGCTGACATTGTCGCGCGCGGTATCCCGGACTGGAAAGTCACCGTCATCCCGAACGCCGTCGATATCGAAGGCTTCCAGCTTTCCGGCGCACCCGATGCAGATCTCAAAACTCGGCTCTCGCTGGACGGCACCACGGTGCTCGGTTTCATTGGCTCCTTCTACGCCTACGAAGGCCTCGACCTGCTGCTCGACGCGTTTCCCACCATTTTCGCCAAGCGCCCCGACCTGCGCATCCTGCTCGTCGGCGGCGGCCCGCAGGAAGACAATCTCAAAGCGCAAGCGCAGCGCCTCGGCATCGCCGACAAGGTGATCTTCACAGGGCGCGTGCCGCACAACGAAGTCAGCCGCTACTACGATCTGATCGACCTGCTCGCCTACCCCCGCCACTCCATGCGCCTCACCGAACTGGTCACCCCGCTCAAGCCGCTCGAAGCCATGGCCCAGGGACGCATCTTCATCGCTTCCGATGTCGGCGGCCACAAGGAACTAATCCGCGACGGCGAAACCGGACGACTCTTCAAGGCCGGCAGCGCTTCCGCCTTGGCGGAAGTCGCCGAAGAAATGCTCGCCCAACGCGAACAATGGCCCAACTACCGCCGCGCCGGGCGGGCCTTCGTCGAGGAAGTGCGCAACTGGCGCAATAGTGTGGCGAACTAT
>CAZAWN010000348.1:0-1937 GCA_964488825.1 uncultured Methyloversatilis sp.
AAAACCTATGTGCGGCATCGTCGGCGCCATCGCTCAACGCAATGTTGTGCCCATTTTGATCGAAGGTTTACAACGCCTGGAATACCGCGGCTACGACTCGGCCGGCATCGCCGTGCGCCGGGCCGATGGCAGCCTTGGCCGCATCCGCGCGGTGGGCAAGGTGGCCATGCTGCGCCAGTTACTGGAAACAACCCCGGTTGACGGAACGCTGGGCATCGCCCACACGCGTTGGGCCACCCACGGCATGCCGGCGGAACGCAACGCGCACCCGCACATGAGTGGTGAAAAGATTGCCGTGGTGCATAACGGCATTATCGAAAACCATGCCGAACTGCGCGCCGAATTGCAGGCCAAGGGCTATTTCTTCACCTCGGAAACCGATACCGAAGTCATCGCCCATCTGCTCGCACATTTGCAGCAGGAAGAGCCGGATTTGCTGCGCGCGGTGCAGAAAGCCATCAGCCAACTGGTCGGCGCCTATGGCCTGGCGGTGTGTTCGCCGAACGACGCGGAGCGGCTGATCGTCGCCCGCGCCGGCAGTCCGTTGGTGATCGGCCTTGGCGTCGGTGAAAACTTCATTGCCTCGGATGTGTTCGCACTGCTGCCTGTCACTCAGCGCTTCATCTTCCTGGAAGAAGGCGACGTCGCCGAGATCCGTCGTGATGGCGTGCGCGTGTTCGATGTGGCCGGCAACCCGGTCGAGCGGCCGGAGCGTCTGTCGCAACTGTCCGCCTCCACCACTGACAAGGGGCCGTACACGCATTACATGCTGAAGGAAATCTTCGAGCAGCCCTCGGTCATCGCCGAAACGCTGGAAGGCCGTATCCACAAGGGACGTCTGCTGGAAGAAAGCTTCGGCCATGAAGCCAAGACGCTGTTCGACAAGACGCGCGGCGTCCACATCATCGCCTGCGGCACCAGTTATCACGCTGGATTGGTGGCGCGCTACTGGCTGGAAGAAATCGGCATTCCATGCAATGTCGAAGTGGCCAGCGAATATCGCTACCGCAAGGTCGTGGTGCCGCCGGATACGCTGTTCCTGTCGATCTCCCAATCCGGCGAAACCGCCGACACCCTGGCTGCACTGCGCTTCGCCAAGCAGGCCGGTTATGTTGGTTCGCTGACCATCTGCAACGTGCCGGAATCTTCCTTGACGCGCGAATCCGATGTTGCGCTGATGACCCGTGCCGGCCCGGAAATCGGTGTTGCCTCGACCAAAGCATTCACCACCCAACTCACCGCGTTGCGCCTGCTCACCGTTGCGCTGGCGCGACGGCGCGGGCTGTCGGTGGAGGATGAAAAGCGGCTGGTCGACGAACTGCATGCGCTGCCGCGTCAGGTTGAAGTGGTGTTGTCGCTGTCGGATGCGATCAAGGATATGGCGCAAGCTTTTGCCGACAAACATCACGCGCTGTTCCTTGGTCGCGGCCCGTTCTATCCCATCGCGCTGGAAGGCGCGCTGAAGCTGAAGGAAATTTCCTACATCCATGCCGAGGCGTATCCGGCGGGTGAACTGAAACACGGCCCGCTGGCGCTGGTGGATGCCGACATGCCGGTGATCTGTGCGTTGCCGGACGACCCGCTGCTCGACAAGGTGCTGTCGAATCTGCAGGAAGTGCGCGCCCGCGGCGGCGAGTTGTTCCTGTTCTCCGACCACAAGGTCAAGATCGAGCTCGACCGCTTCCAGAATCTGACCCTGGCCGATATCTATCCCGGTACCGCGCCCATCGTCTACAGCATCCCGCTGCAATTGCTGGCTTATCACGTCGCCATCCTCAAGGGCACCGACGTCGATCAGCCGCGCAATCTGGCCAAATCGGTCACGGTGGAATAACTGCGTGGATGTTTTGGGTTACCCCTGCGTGGCCCGCGTAGGGCGGACAAGCGGCTTTATCGCGCCTTCCGCCGTATGTTGGCATTCGGCGGATAACGCCGGC
>CAZAWN010000349.1:0-1904 GCA_964488825.1 uncultured Methyloversatilis sp.
TATGTCACGCTGAAGAATGTGGCGGTGGCGAAGAAATTACCGGAGTTCAAGCTTTGAGTTGTTTCCAGTAGGCATGGGCCGTATCCGAGGCCAGTCTTGGGTGCGGTTTTTTGAAGGTGATTTGCAGTTTTTTTCTTGAATAGGGGGGTGTATGTCCGAAGGTCTGATATTTGCACTGGTCTGTGCCGTTGGCGCTATTGCCTACGGCCTGATTTCTACCCAGTGGATTCTGGGGCTCGCAACCGGAAATGACCGGATGCGGGAAATTTCCGCAGCGGTTCAAGAGGGTGCACAAGCCTATCTGAAGCGCCAGTACACCACCATCAGCATGGTGGGTGCGGTGCTGACGGTGGTGATCTGGGTTTTTCTGGGTCCTGCCACGGCTGTCGGCTTCATCCTTGGTGCAGTATTGTCGGGCCTGGCTGGCTTCATTGGCATGAACGTTTCCGTGCGCGCCAACGTGCGTACTGCCGAAGCGGCAAAGCACGGCATCAATGCCGCGCTTAACGTGGCCTTCAGGGGCGGCGCCATCACCGGCATGCTGGTGGTCGGCCTCGGCCTCCTCGGCGTCGCCGGTTTTTATGCCTACCTCAAGGCAACCACCGCGGGCGACGTCCCGATGGCCACGCTCCTGCATCCGCTGATCGGCCTCGGCTTCGGTTCCTCGCTGATCTCCATCTTCGCCCGTCTTGGCGGCGGTATTTTTACCAAGGGTGCCGACGTTGGTGCCGACCTGGTGGGCAAGGTCGAAGCCGGCATTCCCGAAGACGACCCGCGCAACCCGGCCGTGATCGCTGACAACGTTGGCGACAACGTTGGCGACTGCGCTGGCATGGCGGCCGACCTCTTCGAGACCTACGCCGTGACCATCGTCGCCACCATGCTGATCGGCGCTCTGGTTCTGACGGGCTTCGAACAGCAGGCCGTTATCTATCCGCTGGTGCTGGGGGGCTTCGCGATCATCGCCTCGATCATCGGTGCGATGTTCGTCAAATATACGCCCGGCCAGAAGATCATGACCGCGCTGTACAAGGGTCTGATCGTTGCCGGTGTTCTGGCGCTGATTGCTTTCTACCCGATCACCACCTACTTCCTCCCCGACAACATTCTTGATGCCGTCATGGGCATCAACGGCGGCGGCCATATGCGCTTGTATGGTGCGGCGGTCGTCGGTCTGGTGTTGACCGGCTTGATGGTTGTGATTACCGAGTACTACACAGCAACCGAGTACGCTCCGGTGCGTCACATTGCGCAGGCTTCGACGACGGGTCACGGCACCAACGTTATCGCCGGTATTGGCGTCTCGATGCGTTCCACGGCATTGCCGGTGCTGGCGGTCTGCGCGGCCATCTGGTCGTCCTACCTGCTCGGCGGTCTCTACGGCATTGCCATCGCCGCGACCTCCATGCTGTCGATGGCCGGCATCATCGTCGCCCTCGACGCCTACGGCCCGATCACCGACAACGCTGGCGGCATCGCTGAAATGGCCGAACTGCCCAAGGAAATCCGTGACGTGACCGACCCGCTCGACGCCGTCGGCAACACGACCAAGGCGGTCACCAAGGGTTACGCGATCGGTTCCGCCGGCCTGGCCGCGCTGGTGCTGTTTGCCGACTTCACGCATGCTTTGGAAGCCTTCAAGCCGGGTGTCAAGTTCCTCTTCGACCTGTCCGACCCGGCGGTCATCATCGGCCTGTTCGTCGGCGGCATGGTGCCTTATCTGTTCGCCGCCATGGGCATGGAAGCCGTCGGTCGCGCCGCCGGTTCCATCGTCGTCGAAGTGCGCCGTCAGTTCCGCGAGATCAAGGGCATCATGGAAGGCACGGCCAAGCCGGAATACGGCACCTGCGTCGACATGCTGACCAAGGCCGCGATCAAGGAAATGATGATCCCGTCGCTGCTGC
>CAZAWN010000350.1:0-1900 GCA_964488825.1 uncultured Methyloversatilis sp.
CGTGACGTGGATGGCCGGGCAGCCAACATCGACGCAGTTGCCGCAGCCTGTGCACTTCTCGTCGATCACTGTGAAGGGCTTTTGCTTCTTGTAGTCGTCGATCAATACGCAGGGTTGGTCGGTGATGATCACCGACACATCGGGAACCTTGATCTCGTCTCGGATGGTCTTGAACAGTTTGGGCAGCACATAGGGATCGACAACGTGGATGCGCTCCTTCTTCACGCCGAGCGACTCCACCAGCTTGGCGAAGTCGACGCGCGGCGCCGGATTGCCGTAGATATCGCGGCCGCTGCCCGGATCGGGCTGGCCGCCGGTCATGCCGACGGCGCGGTTGTCGAGCAGCAGTACCGTGACGTTGCCGCCGTTGTAAACCATGTCGAGCAGGCCCTGCATGCCCATGTGCAGGAAGGTTGAGTCACCGATCACGGCGATGATGCGCTTGTCCTTGTCCGCGGCCCCCCGGCCTTTATCGAGGCCGAGCGCGATACCCATCGAGGCGCCCATCGAGATCGTCGTGTCGAGCGCGTTCCACGGATGGCCTGCGCCCAGCGTGTAGCAGCCGATATCACCGGAGATGGTGAGATTCTTGATCTGCGCCAGGGTGTAATACACGCCGAGGTGCGGGCAGGCGACGCACATGGTCGGCGGGCGCGGAAATACCTGCGCCGGTTGCGTCGTCGTGGCCGGCAGCATCATGCCGCCCGGGAGCGCGTCGCCGAACATGCCGGCCAGCGAGAGTTTCAACACATTCGGGGAAAGCTCGCCCTGTCGGGGCAGGACATCCTTGCCGACGCACACGATGCCCGCCGCCTTGAGTTCGGCCTCGACCAGCGGCTCGACCTCCTCGACGACCACCAAGGTGTCAACGGTCTGGGCGAAGGCGCGGATCTTGTCTACCGGCACGGGACAGGAGAGGCCAAGTTTAAGCGTCGGTGCGTCGGGGAAACTTTCTTTCACATGCAACCAGGCCGGCCCGGAGGCGACGAAACCGACGCGTCTATCCTTGCCGCTGTCGACAATGTTGAGCGGCGAAATTTCCGACTCGGCGCGCAGTGCCTTGTCGCGCTCGAACATAAGCGGGATGCGCTTGCTGGCGCCGGTGGGCGTCATCACCCAGCGTGCCGGTTCCTTCTTGAAACCGCCGGCGTTTTCATGGGCGACGCGTGCGCCGACGGTGACCAGGCACTTGACGTGGTTGATGCGTGTGGTCATGCGCAGAATCACCGGCACCTGATGCTTCTCGGAGAAGTCGAAGGCCAGTTTGGTCATCTCGTAGGCTTCCTGCGAATCGGACGGCTCGAACACCGGCACGTGCGCAAAGCGGCCCCAGTAGCGCGAGTCCTGCTCGTTTTGTGAGGAGGAGAGGCCGACATCGTCGGCAATAGCGATCACCAAACCGCCAATCACACCGGTCAGCGTCAGCGTCATCAATGCGTCCGAGGCGACGTTCATGCCGACATGTTTCATCGCGCAGAAACTGCGCGAGCCGGCGAAGGCGGCGCCGATGGCGACTTCCAGCGACACTTTCTCGTTCACCGACCACTCGGCATAAATGTCCGGATAGGTCGAGATGACTTCGAGAATTTCAGTGGAGGGCGTGCCGGGGTAGGCGGCGGCGACTTTGCAGCCGGCTTCCCAGACGGCGCGGGCAACGGCTTCGTTGCCGGAAAGAAGCAGCCGGCTGGCGGCTGGTGCGGGCATTACTGCAGCCATGAATGATCTCGCAAGAAGGTGATAGCGGGGTGAAAAAATCGACCCGCACCGCAAAGCGGCGCAGGTCGCGCAGCCGTAATTATCGCGTTTCAGCCCCGCTCCGTCCATACCATCGGCCGAATCGTCAGATGGCGTGGTGGGCATAGAGACATCCTATCCGCTGCGAAAATCAAACAATGAGGTT
>CAZAWN010000351.1:0-1888 GCA_964488825.1 uncultured Methyloversatilis sp.
GGCGCATGCCCGTCACACTGAGCAGGCCGATCAAGCCGTGGAACACCCACGGGCGCAGCGGTGTCGACGGCCAGGCCACAGGAAGTTCCAACGCCGCATCCAACAACCGCCTGATCTCGTCCTCGGTGTACAGGTGTGGTCTGGCGCGCGTGGATCGGTGTGGCAATAGGCCGAGCGGAGGTATCTCCGTGCGGCTGTCGGTGGCGCTGCGATGGCGGGCGAAGCCGCGCACGAAGCAAAGCCGTCGGGCCCACTCGGCGGGTTGTACCGATGCACATTGAGCCCACTCAACCGCCAGGTTGACGCTGATGTGCTCGGCGAAGTGCTCTTCCATGAAACTGACGAACCGCGGCAACAACAGCCCTTCGTCGTGCATCTTGTAGCCCAACCCTCGGCGCAGATCGATGTATTCCTGCATGGCTTCGCGCAAGGTGTTCATGGTGCACTCCCGGGCCAGGCCATGACCACGGTTCGCAGCGCGTCCAGATCTACCTTGGCATAGATGCTGGTGGTCTGCGGGCTGCGGTGGCGCAGTACCTGGCCGATCTCGGGCAGCGACGCGCCTTGTCGCAACATGTGAGCGGCCAAAGCATGTCGGAATTGATGCGAGCCACGATGCGGTGCGTCGACCTTGGCCCGCTCAAGTGCGTAGCGCACGATCGAACCCACACCGTCCGATCCGTCCAGAAGACCGCGGATCGGCGCAATGGAACGAAGGAATAGATGCCGGTCCCCACAGGGCGGCCGACCGCGCTGCAGATACGCGGCAATGGCGTCGCCAACATCGGTGGGCAGCGGCAGTAGGCTCTGCCGCCCACCCTTGCCGTGAATGCGCAGTTGCGCCTGGTCCCAGTCGATGTCGTCCAGAGTCAGTCTGATGATCTCGCAGGCGCGCAGCCCGAGACGCGCCAGAAGCAGCAGGACAGCACGATCACGTAGGCCGACCGCAGTCAATCGGCTGCAGCTGTCGATGGCGCGCTGTGCGTGCTCGGCAGCGATCGCCTTGGGAATCGGCGGCGTGGTCGTCCAGGTGGCGACGGACGGTACGCTGGCGGCGAGCCCGGCTGAGACCTCGCCACGGAACTCACAGAAGCGCAGGAATGACCGCAACGCCTTGGCAACACCCTTCACAGCCGGGGGTGCCATGCGCTTCGACTCTTGTCGAACGAACGCGATAGAGTCACTCGGGCAAAGGTCATGCAGGCAGACCTCTGCTTGCCCGAAGCGCCAGACCAGGAACCGCCGGGCCAATCTGGTGTAAGAGTCAACGGAGGCCGCCGCCAGCCCTTGATTGCGTTGTAGGTGTTGCGCGAAGTCGGTAGCGACGCGGTCAACAGCCGTCGTGCATGAAGCAGCGGCAGCGCAGAGCCCTCGCTCACGCAGAAAGAGCAGCAGTAGTGTCAGCGCTTGTCGCTCCTGGCGGCGCGTCTCAGAGCGTCGCGAGCGGCACCGATCCCGACTGCGCTGAAATCGTTCGATGTCGTCGTCAGTCAGTACTTCAACGTCAATGCCGCGTTCCTCGCACCATCGGGCAAAAGCCAATGCGTGTCTCGCCACGATGCAGGCGTAGCCCGCCGAGTATTGCTGACTGCCCAGCCAAGTGACGAACGAGCCGAGGTGCTCAGCAGACGTGCCGCCGATCGCGCGGACCCGCGCATCGGCTATCTCGTAGGAATGCTCCATGATGACCTCCTTGCGGGCGGAATTGCCCGACAACGAGGATGACAATGTTCAGCGAAATCGTAGGCAGCCTTAGGTAGCTCAGGGCGTCAAGTCCGCACGGGACATAGTCCGGCGCGGGAGATAGTCCAGCCTATGTACTGAAGTCCATAGACTGGAAAGTACGGTTCGCTACCTCGGCATTGAAGTGGACGATGCGCTAGAGATT
>CAZAWN010000352.1:0-1864 GCA_964488825.1 uncultured Methyloversatilis sp.
AATCCCCTTGCTGGCAAACCAGCGACGCATCATCGCTACCGGGTGGGTGAATGCGGCGACACTCACTACGGCAGCCATGTCGCTACGCTTCGATGCGGCCAGCAACGATGCCGCGGCGCCAACAGAGTGGCCGACAACAGCAATGGCGTGCGCATCGATGTCCTCGCGTTGCTTGAGCCAGTCGATGGCATGCCCCAGATCTTCGGCAAAGCGCGGCATCGAGGAAAAACTGTCTTCATCGCTTTGCCCGTGACAACGCGAATCGATCAGCAACAGCGCGAAGCCCGCTTGATGAAGCGGCAACGCCAAAGGCAGCAGAGTCTCGGCGTTGCCGCCCCAGCCGTGGAGTAACACGACCGCCGCCCCCCTGCCCTGCTGGTTTGCGGAGAGGAACCAGCCGAAGAGGGTTTTACCATTCTGGGTGGCCATACGGACCACTTGATAGGGCAAGCCGACATCGGCCGGGCTCCGGGTTTCCAAAACACGTTCCGGCGCCAGGCTGCGGTGAATCAACCAGCGGAGCACTGCGAGCAGCACGAAGAACAGGACGCTAACGAGCAACCAAGTCACTTATCCAGCCCCCGGGGAAACTCCCGCCAGTCCTTCGGCTTCAACGGTTCGGAATAAACGTGGTGACTGCATCTCGGAAAGCCCCGTACGTCATGTGATTGGACATGGGTTCCCATCCTGTCGACTGCACGATCTCCTCACTGGCCCTTTCCCTGTGCCGAACTTTCCAGACGACTGGCATCAAACCCCAGACGTCGCAACCGTTCCAATAGCGCTGAATAGGCATCCTGGCCAACCTGCGGAGTTCGGGACAACACCCACAGATATTCGCGTCGCGGCTCGCTGATGGCCACCAATTGGTATTCCGGATCCAGATCAATGATCCAGTAGTTACCCCAGACGGCTGGAATGAACGACAACCACGCCGGGGCAAATCGCACCTCGAGTTTCGGGGATGAGGCATCGCCGATCTGGCGCGCAACGCCGACTGCTTCGTTCCATTCGCCGCTCTCCATCCGACAGCGGTTGGTGACCTGCACCCGGCCGTCCGGTTCGAGCTTGTATTCGGCGCTGGTGTCTGCGACACACTTGCGCTGAAAGCGGTTCGGATATTTGGCGATTTCGTACCAGCGCCCCATGTAGCGCGGAACATCCAGCGCACTTATCGTGGCAAGCGGCGGTGGCTCGTTCGCCAACGCGACAGGATGTGCCATCCCGAAGAACAACAGACTCAGCAATAGCGGAAGGGTGATGCGGTGCATGGTTCTATTCCTGGTGTGTTTCGACAGAGATCCCGCGGATGGCGAGGGAAAAGCCGCCTTCCTGTCGATCCGCGATCATGAAGCCCACTTGCCGGAGATGCGCCGGATTGAATGGCGGTGCATCCGGGACGGGCTTTCCCCGCCTGGACGGCGAAAAAACGGAGCAGGCAAGACGGCATGTAGTCCAGATGCCCGCCGGCGGATGAAACCGGCACTGGTAATTGACACCATCGAAGGCCTCGTCGGTACGTAAGTTGAGCTTGTATTGCTTTCCGTCTCCCAGGACTTCCAGCAAATAGGCGATTGCACCCGAAACACCGAGATCAACAGGCGAACATCGTACCGAGGCAAATCCGCCGTTGTTGGCGAAGGAAACATTTCCAGAGAACACGACATGCCCCGCCGGATCAAAACGCAACCGGCTTTCCGAGATGCCTCCCATCACGGCGTCGTTGATCGGTGACCAGCGCTCGATCTCCTTGAGATTCGCGAAATCGATGAGCTTCATAGATTGGACACCGGACCAGGTCCGCAAGATCCAGTCCTATGTTCCGGATTCGATGTGCTGAGCATAGGCATTTTCGAAGATTGTG
>CAZAWN010000353.1:0-1847 GCA_964488825.1 uncultured Methyloversatilis sp.
CACTGCCAGGCGCCGGCCGGGCTCTTCTTCAGTTCCCAGTCGTAGCCGAGCAGCAGATCGAAGTAGCCGTTGTCCCACTGCGTCGGGTGCGTGGTCCAGGCGCCTTCAAGGCCGCTGGAGACGGTGTCGCGACCGATACCGCGTGTGGTGTGGTTCATCCAGCCGAAGCCCTGCTCTTCAAGTTCCGAGCCTTCCGGGCTCGCACCCAGGTTAGCGGCGCTGCCGTTGCCGTGGCACTTGCCGACGGTGTGGCCGCCGGCGGTGAGGGCGACCGTCTCTTCATCGTTCATCGCCATGCGCTCGAAGGTAACGCGCACGTCGCGGGCGGTCTTCAGCGGGTCAGGCTTGCCGTCGACACCTTCCGGGTTGACGTAGATCAGGCCCATCATCACGGCGGCGAGCGGGTTTTCCAGCTCGCGTTCGCCGGAATAGCGGCTGTTGGCGCTGCCGCTGGGGGCGAGCCATTCCTTTTCGGAACCCCAGTAAGTGTCTTTTTCCGGATGCCAGATGTCTTCCCGGCCAAACGCGAAACCGTAGGTTTTCAGGCCCATGGATTCATAGGCGATGGTGCCGGCATAGGCGATCAGATCGGCCCAACTGAGTTTGTTGCCGTATTTTTTCTTGATCGGCCACAACAGGCGGCGTGCCTTGTCCAGATTGACGTTATCCGGCCAGGAATTGATCGGCGCGAAGCGCTGGTTGCCGGTGCCGGCGCCGCCACGGCCATCGGCGATACGGTAGGTGCCGGCGGCATGCCAGGACATGCGGATCATCAGGCCGCCGTAATGGCCCCAGTCGGCCGGCCACCAATCCTGGCTGTCGGTCATCAGGGCGGTGAGGTCATTCTTCAGCGCCTGAACGTCGAGCTTTCTCACTTCTTCCCGATAGTTGAAGCCGCTGTCCATCGGATTGGTCTTGGCATCGTGCTGGTGCAGGATGTCGAGGTTCAGCGCCTTCGGCCACCACTCCATGCTCGCCATCGAGGCCGAGGTAGCACCGCCATGCATCACCGGGCATTTGCCGGCGGAATTTGTGTCATGTCCACTCATGTTCATCTCCTGTTCTGTTCATTTAACGGGTGTAGGCAAACCATTGCGCCTCAAAAACCGCAGCAGACCCGGTCGCGCGATGGACATCGGTGCTTCCCAGGTTGTGCGCTTTTTCAAACGACGATTCAGGTTAGCACCGGAAAATATTCAATATGATGAAATAAAACGATCCTTACGATTGAATATGTAGATCGAAAAATGATCTGCGTCGACAACTCAGCCCACTTCCAGCAATTCATTCCACTGCGTCGTGTACGCCGGCGATTTGCGTTCCCGCTTCATGCGCCAGCCTTGCCGCATGCCTTCTGCCGCCGAGCGCAGGGTGCCGCTGCCGTAAGTGGCGTTGATCTGGTCCATCACCTGCATCAGCGCACCGCGATCTTCCTGGTTGGAGAACAGACCGAGCTGCGCTTGCGAGCGCGGGCGCAGGTCGAGCAAGGCGACACCGGCTTTCTGGTAGGCGAATCCGGGTTTGTAGATTCTGCGCAGGCCCCAGTGCGCAGCGCGGATCAGGCGCGGCGTGTCGTCGCTGGCTTCCGGCAGCGGAATGGTCAAGCCGCGCTGGTATTGCGGCGCGTTGGCCTTGAACGGATTGGTGCGGATGTAAACCTGCAGCATGCCGGCCAGCGAACCCTGTCGACGCAGTTTCTCCGCCGCGCGGCCGACATATACCGCCACCGCTTCGGCCAGCGCCGGCAAATCATAGACATACGCGCCGAACGAGCGCGACGAGATGATCTGCTGCTTGTTCGGCGCCACCGCTTCCAGGCTCAGACAGGACACGCCGTTGAGTTCGCG
>CAZAWN010000354.1:0-1845 GCA_964488825.1 uncultured Methyloversatilis sp.
TGGGAGAAAGGACTCGGTGTCAGCTGGGACGACACCGATGTGCCGGAATGGCGGAAGCAGAAAGATCTTGTCGCGCGACCAGCCGCCCACGTGGTGACAGAGTTGGGTATCTACTTCACGCTGTCCGGGGAGGAGGACACGGAGCCTGCCGCCGTAGCCAGTGAAGCAGATTATCCGGAAACATCGGCACCACTGGCCTGGCGCAGCAAGCGCCAGCAACGGCGCACAGTCCAAGGGCGCTTTCTGGGATGCCTGCTGGGTGGCGCTGTCGGCGACGCGCTGGGGGCACCAGTGGAATTCATGAAGCGAACTGAGATTCTTCGACGCTTCGGCCCGAAGGGCATCACTCAGTACGCACCGGCTTACGGTGGCCTGGGAACGATCACCGATGACACGCAGATGACTCTTTTCACCGCTGAGGGGCTGATCAGAGGCTGGGTGCGTGGATGCTTCAAGGGCATCACGACCTATTCAGGGGTGACGGCCCATGCCTATTTGCGCTGGCTGCAAACCCAAGGCGAACGCTCAAGCTGCGACATCAACTTCGGAGCAAATGAGCCGGGTTGGCTCTTTCAGCAGCGACAGTTGCATAGCCGCCGCGCGCCAGGAAATACCTGTCTCTCTGCGTTGCGTGCGATGGGCTACCTTGGGGATCCCGCCCACAACGACAGCAAGGGATGCGGCGGCGTCATGCGCGTTGCTCCGGTCGGCCTATTCTCTTGGCGCTTGCGCCAACACAAATCGCCCCAGGACGCCTTTCAGTTGGGAACCGAGTTGGCGGCTCTGACTCACGGCCATCCTACCGGGTCACTGACCGGCGGCGTTCTGGCAGTGCTGATCTTGGCGCTTACAGATGGCGCTTCGCTGCCTGAGGCACTGGCAGCTTCGAAGGCCATCCTACGAGCAGAGAGCAGGCACGAAGAGACGCTGCGAGCGATCGAGTTGGCCGAGGATCTCGCTGTTTCCGGCATGCCGCATGAAGAAGCCATTGCTCAGTTGGGCCAGGGCTGGATAGCAGAGGAAGCGCTGGCGATCTCCATCTACTGCGCCTTGGTCGCCCGCAACTTCAAGCATGGCGTGATCTTGGCGGTGAACCACGATGGCGACTCTGACTCGACCGGATCGATTGTCGGCAACTTGCTGGGCGCGATGAACGGCGTGAAGGCGATCCCGGCTGAGTGGCTCCAGTCACTGGAACTGCGCGATGTCATCAGCGAACTGGCCGAGGATCTCTACGCCTTCAAGGATTGGGAGATCGGCGAATACAGCGACAACCAAGAGCTGAGCGAAGAAATTTGGCAGAAGTACCCGGGATTCTGATTCAGACAAGTTTGAATCATCGGACGCGAGTTCGATTCACCATTCGCAATCGAACCTGCATCCTGCGTTCAACTCCTGGACAGGATTCCAAGAACGTTTGCGATTCCGCACAGGCACAATTGCTCAAATGCTTCTATGTCCTCGATGCGGTACATGACCCGCCCACCGATCTTGAGAAATTGCGGGCCCTTGCCGTCAGACCTGTAGCGCTCGATGGTGCCTTTGGACTTATTCCAGCGGATGGCAAGTTCCTGCTGGGTGATGTGACGGACTGTTTTTTCCATGTGCGGCACCTTTGAAATCGTTGCTGGGGGGCGCATTCATCCGTGGCTACGCGTAAAAGCCAAGGGGGAAAGTACACATGGATTGGGCATATATGGGAATCGAACCCGCGTCCGCGAATCGTACCAAAACAGCATCAAACGCCTACAATTCTCGGAGAGCCGTGTTTGGACCCGGCCCCTCGCACACCACCACCTAAACCCAACGGAAACAACGACTTACGTTGTTTCCGTTTTCTTATGT
>CAZAWN010000355.1:0-1839 GCA_964488825.1 uncultured Methyloversatilis sp.
ATGTCATTCTAGGACGACAACCAGGCATTACCCAGTATGGGCATTCACTTAGGCTCACAGGGGTCAGGCCAAGTTTGCCGGTCTGTGCCGGTTCATGGCGCAGAAAGATACGGATGCCGACTGCGCCGCGTTGCCTGCGGCCTCATCAAGCTTGCCCTTTCTCGTATCCCTCGACGATCACCAAATCAATCCGGGCCGCATTCAGGCGATGCTGCCTGGCCGCCTGGTACTCGGGCGAATTCCAGCAAGCCAGCGCCTGCTCGTAGGAGGGAAACTCGATCACGACATTACGCGCACGACTTTCTCCTTCGGGATTGGCGAATGCGCCGCCGCGTACCAGAAAACGAGCTCCGTATTTTCGGAACGCTTCCGCATTGGCGGCAACATAAGCTTGATACGCCACCGCATCGCCGACATCCACCCGACCGATCCAATACCCCTTTGTCATCACCATCCTCCTTGTACGAGATGGAAAGATAACCGCATCCCCGACGATTCGGCAAGCCGTTGTGGCCGGCATGACAGCGGTCGTTGCTGGCCGAGGTGCGCTTGTCGAAGTACGGATTGGACGTTTGCCGGGGTGCCGTCCCGCCAGCGCCGACTTATCTAGCGGCCTTCCCGTGCCAGTTCGGCGAGCTCTGCCGCACTGAACACCCGCGAGCGGGTGTGGAAAGCCTTGCCTTCTGGCCCTTCGAGCGAGAATGTGCCGCCGGTGCCTTCGATCACATCGATGATCAGTTGGGTGTGTTTCCAGGTCTCGAATTGCGATCGGCTGATGTAGAAGGGGCAGCCGCCGATGTCGCCGAGATGGACGTCGCCGCTGCCGATGGTGATCTCGCCCGGCAGCAGGCAGTTGGCGGCGCTGTTGTCGCAGCAGCCGCCCGACTGGTGGAACATCAGCGTGCCGCCGTGTTTCTGTTTCAGGAATGCGATCAGTTCAAGCGCGGCGGGGGTGGCAAGGACTCTTTCGACCATGTGCATCTCCTTTGGAAAAACAGGGGCGCGGCCCTGGCGGGCCTGCCCCTGAAGCCGCGTTGCGCGGAGGAGGAATCAGAAAAAGCCGAGCTTCTGTTCGGCGTAGCTGACCAGCAGGTTCTTGGTCTGCTGGTAGTGGTCGAGCATGACCTTGTGGGTTTCGCGCCCGATGCCGGATTCCTTGTAGCCGCCGAACGCCGCGTGGGCCGGATAGGCGTGGTAGCAGTTGGTCCACACGCGGCCGGCCTGGATCGCGCGGCCCATGCGATAGGCGACGTTGCCGTTGCGGCTCCACACGCCCGCACCCAATCCATACAGTGTGTCGTTGGCGATGGCGAGCGCGTCCGCCTCGTCCTTGAAGGTGGTTACGGCCAGTACCGGGCCGAAGATCTCTTCCTGGAAGATGCGCATCTTGTTGTGGCCCTTGAACAGGGTGGGCTGCACGTAATAACCGCCGGCGAGATCGGCATCCACTTGCGCCTGGGCGCCGCCGATCAGCACTTCGGCGCCTTCCTGCTTGCCGAGGTCGAGGTAGGAGGTGATCTTGGTCAGCTGCTCTTTTGAAGCCTGGGCGCCGATCATGGTGTCGGTGTCGAGCGGGTTGCCCTGCTTGATGGCGGCGACGCGCACCAGGCAGCGCTCCATGAACTTGTCGTAGATCGATTCCTGGATCAGCGCGCGCGAGGGACAGGTGCACACTTCGCCCTGGTTGAAAGCGAACAGCACGAGCCCTTCAATGGCCTTGTCAAGGAAGCCGTCGTCGGCGTCCATGACGTCTTCGAAGAAGATGTTGGGTGACTTGCCGCCGAGTTCCAGCGTGGCGGGGATCAGGTTGTTGGCGGCGGCCTGGGCGATGATGCGGCC
>CAZAWN010000356.1:0-1834 GCA_964488825.1 uncultured Methyloversatilis sp.
GCGCGACGGCTCTCCGCATTGCGCGGCAGGAACAGCATGCCCACCCCATAGTCGCCGGGCAGCGGCAGTTCGACGCCTTGAGCCGCCATTTCGGCACGCAGGAAGGCGTCTGGAACCTGGATAAGAATCCCGGCCCCATCGCCCAGCAGCGGGTCGTAACCCGTAGCGCCGCGATGTTCGAGGTTCTTGAGAATCTGCAAGCCCTGCGCAACGATCGCATGGCTTTTCGTATTCTTGATGTGAGCGACAAATCCGACGCCGCAGGCGTCGTGCTCGTGGGCGGGGTCGTAGAGACCCTCGCGGCGCGGTTCTTCCATGGTCCGGTTCCCGAATGAACAGTCGTCAAAAAACCGGGATCGCATCACAACCGAGCCCCGGCCTGCCTGCAAGAGGCGAACCGCGGAATATACCGGGAATCCATCCCCCTCTCAATACTTCCGCGAGGGGGATGGACAAGAGGCGATCAGTACACGCCTTGCGCGGTCATCGCATCGGCAACCTTGACGAAGCCAGCGATGTTGGCACCATCAACGTAGTTGATGAAGCCGTCCTTCTCCGTTCCGTAACGCACGCAATTTCCGTGAATGTCCTTCATGATGCGGTGCAGTTGGGCATCCACCTCCTCGCGCGTCCAGTACAGACGTTGCGAGCTTTGCGTCATTTCCAGGCCAGAGGTGGCCACGCCGCCGGCGTTGGCCGCCTTGCCGGGGCCGTAGAGAATCTTGGCATCGAGGAAGACATGCACGGCATCGAGGTTCGACGGCATGTTGGCGCCCTCAGCGACGCACTTGACGCCGTTCTTGACCAGTTCGCGCGCATCGTCGCCATCCACCTCATTCTGCGTCGCACAGGGCAGAGCGATATCGACCGGCACGCCCCAGGGCCGCTTGCCGGCTTCGTATTTGAGACCGAACTTCTGCGCATAGTCGGAAACGCGGCCGTACTGGTTGTTCTTGATGTCCATCAGCGCATCCAGCTTCTCGCGCGTGAAACCGGCTTCGTCGATGACGGTGCCATTGGAGTCCGAACAGGTCACCACCTTGCCACCCAGTTCGAGGACCTTCTCGATCGCATATTGCGACACGTTGCCGGAACCTGAAACCGAGACGCGCATGCCGTCGAAGCTCATGTTCTTGCGCGCCAGTTGTTCCTGCACGAAATACACCAAGCCATAACCGGTCGCTTCCGGACGGATCAGGCTACCGCCGAAGGACAGGCCACGGCCCGTGAACACGCAGGCGGCATTGTTCGACAGCTTTTTCATCATACCGGCCATGAAGCCGACTTCGCGACCGCCCACGCCGATATCGCCTGCCGGAACATCGGTATCCGGACCCACATGGCGATACAGTTCCACCATCAGCGCCTGACAGAAGCGCATGATCTCGCCGCGACTCTTGCCCTTCGGATCAAAGTCGGAACCGCCTTTGCCACCGCCCATCGGCAGGGTCGTCAGAGCGTTCTTGAAGGTCTGCTCGAACGCCAGGAACTTGAGAATCGACAGGTTGACCGAGGGGTGTAAGCGCATGCCGCCCTTGAACGGGCCGATCGCCGAGTTGTGCTGGATACGGAAGGCGCGATTGACATGCGCCTCGCCCTTGTCGTCAACCCATGAAACGCGGAACTGGATGGCGCGCTCCGGTTCGACCAGACGCTCGAGCAGGCCGGCGTCGGCAAACTGCGGATTGGCGGCAATAAAGCTCCACAGGCTGCCCATGACCTCTTGTACCGCCTGCAGAAATTCCGGCTGGTTCGGATCGCGCGAACGCACATAGGCCATAAAGTCTTCAAGGTTCTTGTATTTCATTTCCTGTCGCTCCCTTTGATTGCAAAA
>CAZAWN010000357.1:0-1825 GCA_964488825.1 uncultured Methyloversatilis sp.
GCATCGGCCCATAAAGCTGCCGCTCACCTTTACTTCAATTCAGTCCAGTCAATGGCAGCAACCGCTGCACAGCAGACGTATGCACATCGGGCGGCCATCCCTTGTGAGCTGGTGCAGTTGTCTTCTGAGAGTAACAAGTTATCAGCGTATCTGACCGTCGCAACGCGATTACCTCCCAAACTCGGCGCTGGCTTGACGGCACTTCGGACGTTTTCTCGCCTTTCATCCGGTTGAACACATGCGCGCGGGCGGTGTCCCGCTGCGGATTTCGTCATGCGGGGCAGCATGCCAGCAAGGACCCGCCAATACAGCGTATTACTTGCCGAACAGGTGGGTCATGCGTTCCAAGCCCAGGGCAAGCCGCTCGGCGCTGGTTGTGTAGGCGAAGCGGATGTGCCGTTCCGGTGCATTGGCGCCGAAATCGAGGCCAGGTGTGGCAGCCACGCCAGCCTCGTTGAGCAAGCGCTCAGCCAGGCGATAGCTATCGGCGGCGAGGCTGCCAATGTTTGCGTAAATGTAGAAAGCGCCGCGCGGCTCCGCTGCAATATCGAAGCCCAGCCGGCGCAGGCCGGGCAGCAGCATGTCGCGCCGGGCCGCAAACTCCGCCCGCCGGGCTTCGCAGAGCGTCAGGGTCGCGGGAGCGAATGCCGTCAGTGCGGCATGCTGGGCGACCGTGGAGGGCGCGATGAACAGGTTCTGGGCGAGTTTCTCGATGCTGCGTAGCAGGCGTGGCGGCGCCACCAGCCAGCCGAGTCGCCAGCCCGTCATGCCGAAATACTTGGAAAAACTATTGATCACGAGGATGTCGTCGGACAGTTCCAGCGCGGTGCGCGCATCGAAGCCGTAAGTCAGGCCGTGGTAGATCTCGTCGACGATCAAACTGCCGCCGTGCGTCTGCACCCGTTGCCAGAGTTCGGCGAGCCGCTCGGGGGAGAGTGGCGTCCCGGTCGGGTTGGCGGGCGATGCGACGAGCAGTCCCCGGGTGTGTGCCGTCCAGCCCGCGCCGACTTTCTCGGCGGTCGGCTGGAAGTCCGTTGCCGCATCGACATTGATCGCCCGCGGCACGCCTTCGCAAAAGCGCACGAAGTGACGGTTGCACGGATAGCCGGGATCGGGGAGCAGCCATTCGTCGCCCGGCGTGATCAGCGCGCCGAGCGCCAGCAGCAGCGCGCCCGATGCGCCGGCAGTAACGACAATGCGTGCCGGATCGACGGCTACGCCATAGCGCGTCGCGTAGAAGCCGGAAATCGCTTCGCGCAACGGTGTGATGCCGAGCGCATTCGTGTAATGCACATGACCACCGGAGAGAAAACGCTGGGCGGCATCCAGGATCGGCTGGGGGGTCGGGAAGTCGGGCTCGCCGACTTCCATATGGACAATATCGCGGCCCTCCGCTTCAAGCGCCTGGGCCTTGGCCATCAGTTCCATGACATGGAAGGGAGCGATCCCTTCCATGCGCTGCGCAAGTTGCATCAATCCACTAACGCCAGCTCGAACAGGTCACGCTTGAGTGCAAACTGTTTCGGCAATTTCTCGCCCATCTTGTCGAACCACTCCTTGTGACCGGCTAGTTCCTGCTTCCAGGCCTCGGCATTAATCTGCGTCAGCGCCTCGAACTCACCCTTGCCGATGTCGAGGCCGGTCCAGTCGATGTCTTCGAAGCGCGGCATCCAGCCGAGTACCGTCTCGCGAGCGCCGACTTTTCCGCGGACGCGGTCGACGATCCATTTCAATACACGCATGTTCTCGCCGAAACCCGGCCACATGAACTCGCCCTTCTCGTTCATGCGGAACCAGTTCACGCAGAAGATGCCAGGGGCCTGAT
>CAZAWN010000358.1:0-1819 GCA_964488825.1 uncultured Methyloversatilis sp.
GGATGCGCTGCACGCCTTGCGGCTGCATGGCATCGAGCAGGAACTTCATGCGGTGAATCTCGCGCTTGTACTGCGCGGTGATGCCGTCGATGATCGCCAGGTCACCGGCCTTGGCACGCTTTTCCAGGACCGTGGCCCAGGCCGGGCGTTCCAGCTGGATCTGGTAATCCCATTCGGAGTAGTGGAAAGGGTCGGAGACCGGCTCCTTGCCTTCCAGTTCGTTGAAGCTTTTGGCGCCGCCGGGATACTGGTCGCCGATGTTTTCGTAGCCGAACAGCTCGGTGCCGAGCACCCAGATTTCCTCGGCATCGTCGCCCGCCGTCTCGACATCGATCTCGTTGGCCATCTCCATCACATTGACGTACTTGCGCACCTGCTTGACGGATTCGTAGCCGGCACTGGCGGCCTTGTTGAAATCGAATTCCTCGAAGGCCCAGAAATAACGGTTGTCGTCGCGGTAGGGGGCGCTGAGCAAATCAGTACGCGGATTGAACGGGATGCGCTTCTGGCCGAAGCTGTGCGCCAGTTGCACGCCGATTTCCCAGGAGGTCTGGTTGCTGTCGAGCTTGTCCTTTGCCAGCGCAAACAGCGTACGCCCCTCGGCGATCCACGGATCGTTGTCCTGGTAGCTGTCGTCGAGCAGGGCGCGGGCGAGACGGTTAAGGTAGTCGCCCATGCTGCCCTGCATCGCGGGCGTGGCGGTATGCAGCTTGCGCCACAACTGCTTGAGACCGGGAAAACGGCGGATCGACAGCGCCTCGACGCGAGCATCCTCGATCACGCTGATCACCGCCATCTGCATGGGGTTGATGGCCTCGGCGGAAATCGGCTGCTTGGTCTCGACCACGTGGGCGGCGCAATGGGCGGCGGTGGCGCGATACAACTCCAGGCCGGACACCGGCTCATGGCCTTCCGACGCGAAATCGTCAAAGGCATCCGGCACGTGCAGCAGGTAATCCTCGATATAGGGACAGTAGCCTTCGCGGGTTTCGAAGTCGCCGGAGGTAGGGCGCATGAAGAAGTCGCGGGCCCACAAGGCACGCAGGTACATGTTAATACGCCGCTGCACGTCCACCAGCAGGGTGCCCTTGCGCTCCTTCTGCAGCATCGCCAGCGACTCCTTGGAGTCGAGACTGAAATAGCGGATCTGCTCTTCGTAGTTGGTGCGGTGGGCATGGGCGCCCCACAAGGCCCAGCGGCGCAAACCGCCGAGGGTGAGATGCTGGAACAGGACCTCCAGCTTGTCCAGCATCGGCCGCACGCCGCGCGGCGCCTGCGCGATCAGGGTATTGATGAAGCGCAGGTATTTGATGAACAGCTCGGCATCGCCCAGCCGGTTGGCGGCGGTGGCCGAGGTGGCGAGCAGCAACTCGATCACCGCACCGGATGTTCGCGAGGCTAACTCCAGTGAGGCGGTAGCCAGGTCGCCGACGACATCCTCACCGACCTCCTTGGCGACCATCGGTGCCTCTTCGATCCAGGTTTCCACCAGCGAGTCGCCCTTGCCCAAACCGCGAATCGCGGCTGCACCCTTCAGGTAATTGTCCAGGCCGCGTGGAGAGAACACCTTGGTCGCCTCATGCCAGTTGGCCTGCAACGCACTTTGGCTATGCGGCGACAGGTCCTCCAGCAGTTCAGCGTAGTCGGCAAGATTGAAGGACATGGCAGGCGAGCCTTAGAAGAAGGTGGTTACCGCAGCATCGAGCGCATCGCGCATGTCGGGATCATCGGTGATCGGGCGCACCAACGCGACGCGACAAGCGGCCTGGGGATTCACGCCTTTGGCAATCAGCGAGCCGGCGTAGATCAGCATGCGGGT
>CAZAWN010000359.1:0-1811 GCA_964488825.1 uncultured Methyloversatilis sp.
TGCTGGCGGAGTACCTTTTGATTTTTCCGGGCGGTGACTGCCCAGACTTACAGCGCGGTCTGATCCGTTTTCAAATACACATGAACGAATTAAACGAATTTGACGAAACATCGCGCTGCTACTGGCTTGCGGGGAATTACGAAAGTACGAAAGAAACGAAAGAAGGTTTAAGGGGTTGAAGTTAATTCGTAGTTCGTTCGTTCGTAATTCGTAGATCGTTCGTTCTGGCTTGCCTTGCTGGTAGGCTTTATTCGTCATATCGGGCTTCTTTCGTCTATCTGCTGTTCGGGTTGTAGGGGTGGTATTCGATGGCAGCGCGGCCGCCGGTGTTGCTGTTCTTCCTGGCTTCGATCAGCGGCGGCGCCATGCCCATCAGCGTTTCCAGTGCCTGCTTGATTTGCTTGGCGGATTTGTTGCGGTTGAACTTCGCGGATAACTTGGTCGCGCTGATACCTGGCTCGGCACGGATGAACTCGAACACTTGCAAGGCGAACGGATCGACCTCGCCATCCTCATCAACCATGCGATAGATGAAGTCCACGGACTGGCGCCAGTAGTCCACCCAGGCCAGGGCCGCGCGCAGGTCGCAGGGTTCTATCTCGCGGCGGCCGTCCATCAGACAGAAGATCATCGCCAGCATCCGCGCATAGACCTCTGCCCTGGCCATCAGACTGCCGCCCTTGCCTTCACGGTCACGGGACAGTTGCGGGTATTGCTCGCACCAGAATTCCTTGGCCTCATCGCCCAGGCGAATCTCGGTCTTGTTGTTGGCGTGAAAGTCGCCATCGATCGCGGCTTCGATGGCATCGGCCATGCGTTCGGCCAGGTGGCGGATACGAACCTCGGGCGTCGGCTCGGGCAGGGGAACCAGCTTGGGCCGATGCACGAACACGGGGATGAAGCGGTTCAGAAATCCATTGTTGGCGTCGTTCTCGTTAGATTCTTCGCGCATCTCGAAGGCGGTGATATGCCCCAAGATGACCGCGTGCGGCTTCATGACCCGTTCGCCGGACTTCAGACTCAACTTGCTCATGGGTTCCAACGGGCGGCCGTCCCAGAGGTTGCGCATGGTCGCGGATAGGGTGTTTCCCTCACGCCGGACGTGAGCCAAAACGCTGGCGAACTCGGGTTCAATCACGAGCATGCGCTTGTCGCTGACGCCGGGATCGCCGTCCTTGCCTTCGTCACCTTCGCGGGCATCGCGCATGGAAAAGATCAGACCTTCCCCGGTACTCAATCCACTCATGATGCGCATTCGATCAGCGGTTTTCAGGCGGGTGCGCAGGATTTCATCGGCAGCGCGGAAGATGCGCAGCGGCGTGTGTTCGGCGGTGCCCTTCCTGGCTTTGCCGCTCTTGCCGACGATCAGCAGAAAGGGGCGGGCGTGCAGGGCGGCATCGCCGACAAACTGGACTGGTCCGCGCCCCACCATTACAGAGAACATTGCCAACACGTTCGCCGCCACGGCTACCGGGTGCGCCTCGCTGGTCGCGCAGGCGGTATCAACGATGGCTTTCACCAGCGGCGGGAAACCTGGCGGTGCCATAACCGGCGGCGCGAGTGGATCCATTTGATTGCGGCTCTCGGGCGCGGCGGGCGCGGGTGTCGCAACTTGAAGACGAACCGCTTCAAGGTCGGCTTCGTTGCGCAAATCGTTGAAGTCAGAGCGTTCCGGCATCAGTGTTTTTCCTCGAATGTTGGCGTTGCCACCCATCCATGCACGGCGGTGGCAGCCTCCCAGGCTTTGGCCTGGCCTACAGGGTCGTTGTCGGCACAGACGACAATGCGCAGCGCCGGGAATTTGGCGCGCA
>CAZAWN010000360.1:0-1804 GCA_964488825.1 uncultured Methyloversatilis sp.
GACAGCCGCCACGGACGCCACTTTGCGGATGACGTCCTCAACGAGATGCTCCGGGGCAACAGGATCCAACAGGCCGTCGAGGCCGCCGTCACCCGCTGGATGGGCTGGACGATTGGCCGCCAGACCAGCAAGGACTACGGCATCCCCAAGGGACTGCCTTACCTCACCGGCTTCGTGATTCACTGCGAAGTGACCGACGAATCCTTCGAAGCCGAAGCAGCGTAAGGAGATCGCCATGGCCGCCGTTGTCACCACCTCAGAGATCGAAGCCAACTACGACAAGTTCATTGCCGAACTGACCAAGCTTACCCGCAAGTACGGCGTGGCAATCCAGTCAGTCGGCGGCGTGAAGCTCGCCGACGAAGCCCGCGAGTTCCAGGACGTCGTTTACATTGCCGACATTAGCAGCGGTGATCTTTACCCCGAGTTCCCGGACAGCTGACGGATGCGCAAGGTATCGAAGGCCCGCCGCAGCGAATCACTCCAGTCCTGCGCGCACATCCGCGAGGGTCGCCATCAAGGTCATCGGTTCCAACGGCGAGGGCTCAAAGCCGACATGCTCATAAAACGCCTGTGCGCCTGACGAGAGGGCATGCACTAACATCCCGCGAATGCCTATGGCGTCGGCGGCCGCCATCACCCGCAAACACGCATCACGCACCAGAGCGCGACCGATGCCCTGTCCCTGCAAAGATTGATCGATGGCTAGGCGACCAAGCACGACGACAGGAATCGGATCAGGCATGTTCCGCCGCAAGCGCCCAGTGGCTACCTCCGCCGCAACCGCGCTGGAGGCCAGGGCGTAATAGGCCAGCACTTGCTTGCCGTCACTGATGACAAAAGTCCGTGATGCACCCGTTGCCTGGTTCTTCAATGCACGCAGTTTGAGCCAGCGATCCAGACTCTCGACACCGCAGGTGAATACACTGGTGTCGTGATGGGCCGCTAGAGGCTCGGGGGCCGCCAGCGTCATGCCTTATCCCACGGGGCCAGTGTTTTCAAGGTCTTTTGGAGACGGGTGTTGGGGGCGGCCGGGCGATCCAGACGCACCACGAACTCGGCATAGGCTTCAGGGCTGACACGAATCAGTGCCTGGTCGAGCAGTGTCTCTTCTGCAGCTTGTCGGGCCGCATCGAGAATGAAGTCGGTTCGATTCTTGCCGCGCATCTTGGCAGCACGGTCAATCAGACCGCGAACTTCCGGCTTGATGCGCAAATTGAGGGTGTCGCGTTTGGCGAGCTGTGTGCTGGCGGTCATAGGTAGCAATCTCCTTGGCTCCCCCGAGCATAGCACCATGTAGTGTCGATGTCATTACATCGCTTCAGTAACCGCAACATCTGCCGCGACCTCATTCAGCAGCTCATCGAATCGCAGGCCATCCGACGCTCGGATGGCCTGCGCCCCGGCATAGTCCTGCCAGCGCCGCACGATCACATCGACGTACTTAGGATCGAGTTCGATCAGCCGCGCCTGGCGGCCTGACTTGTGGGCGGCGATCAGCGTCGTACCGGATCCACCGAAGGGATCAAGCACCACATCACCCGGGCGACTCGAATTTCGGATGGCCCGCTCCACCAGCTCCACGGGCTTCATCGTCGGATGTAGATCATTGACCCTGGGTTTCTTGATCTGCCACACATCCCCCTGGTCGCGATCCCCACACCAGTGACGGTCGCCCCCCTCGGGCCAGCCGTAGAGGATAGGTTCGTACTGGCGCTGGTAGTCGGCCAGGATTGGGTTGGTGAAGCCGAATTCGACGATCGACGCGGCAATTTGCGCCACTTGGGCATCCGAGTGCGTGCGG
>CAZAWN010000361.1:0-1791 GCA_964488825.1 uncultured Methyloversatilis sp.
GTCAATCTCGATGCGACGAATTTCCTCGACAAAATCACGGCCAACCCCTACGGCAAGACCGGCGGCTATATCATCAATGCGCCCCAGCAGCGGCTGATCATCACCGCAACCGACAATCGCCGCATCATGGAAACACTCCCGCCCCGTGGCGCCAACTGGCTGATTGATCGTTTCATCGATGGCTATGAGGGTTCCGGCGTGGTGGTCAATCCACTCGGGGTGGAAGTGCTGGCCTCGGCCAAAGGCATCCCGATTGCCGGCTGGTACGTCGTGGCGCTGCTCCCCACCGCCGAAGCCTTTGCCCCGATTCGCGACATGCAACAGCGCATGCTGCTGGCGACGATGTTCCTGACCCTGCTGGCCGGCGGTTTGACCTGGTGGATGTTGCGCCGCCAATTGGCGCCGATCGAGCTTGCGGCGAAAGCTATCGGCGCCTGTTCCGGTGCGGACATCGTCTCCGGGCCGCTGCCGAACACCACCCAGGATGAAATCGGTGATCTGATCGGCGCCTTGAATCGGCTGCTGGAGAATTTACAACTCAAGCAGTCCATGCTGACCCGCACCGAGGGGATTGCCCATGTCGGTAGTTGGGAATGGGATGTGGCGACCGACACCACCCAGTGGTCGGACGAGATGTTCCGCATCTTTCAGCGCGATCCGGCCGAGGGGGCGCCCTCCTTCGCGGAACACCCTGCACTTTATTTACCTGAAGACATGCAGCGCCTAACGGATGCGGTTAACGCCGCCTTGAACCAGGGCACGCCTTACGAACTGGAACTGCGTGCCATTCGCCGGGATGGTGCGACGCGAGTATGCCTGGCCCGTGGTCATGTCGAGATGGATGCAAGCCAGCGGGTCACCCACCTGTTCGGCTCATTGCAGGACATCACCGAGCTCAAGCAGGCCGAGGAAGAACTGCGCAAGAGCGAAGAGCGTTATAGAGCAATCACCAACCATTCACCGGCAGGTATTTTCCAGACCGATGCACAGGGTGACTGCATTTTTGTGAATCCGCGCTGGTGTGAAATAGCCGGGATGACTGCGGATGAAGCCTTGGGGCAAGGTTGGAGTCGGGCATTGCACCCGGACGACAAACAAAGAGTATTCGATGGCTGGTATGCGGCGGCAAGCGCGGGATCGTCCTGGGACTGGGAATGTCGTTTTGTGACCAAGCAAGGCAAGGTGACATGGATTACCGGGCATGCTGAAGTGCTTTTTGACCCGCATGGCAATACTCAGGGCTACCTTGGCATCATCGTCGATATCACCGAGCGCAAGCAGGCGGAAGAAGCACTGCGCGGAAGCGAGCTTTTGTTCCGGGAGATGTTCGAGCAAGCGCCGCTGGCCTATCAATCGCTGGATATCGAGGGCAACATTCTTGACGTCAATCAGGAATGGCTAAGCCAATTGGGTTACGAACGACAGGAGGTCATGGGTCGTTTCATCGGCGATTTCATTACCGCCGGGTCAATCCCGACATTGTTTTGCGAGTTCCCGAAATTCAAGGAGGCAGGTCGTGTTGATGGGCCGGTCTTCGAATTCAAATGCCAGGATGGCAGGCTGAAATTCATGGAAGTGAATGGGCGTATTGGTCGGGACAGCGCGGGCAATTTCCTGCGCACGCACTGCATCATGACGGACGTGACCTTGCGCAAGGAGATGGAAGACGCGCGGAGGCAGCAACGCGAGGACCTCGAAGCGTTGGTCACAAAACGCACCCGGGAACTCGCCATTGCCAAGGAAGCCGCCGAAGCCGCCAACATCGCCAAAAGCGCCTTCCTCGCCAACATG
>CAZAWN010000362.1:0-1788 GCA_964488825.1 uncultured Methyloversatilis sp.
ACCGTGCTGATCGAGGACGGCATCATCGTCGGCTATTTGCAGGACACGCTGAACGCGCGCCTGATGGGCGTCAAGCCAACCGGCAACGGGCGGCGCGAATCCTTCTCGCACTTGCCGCTGCCGCGCATGACGAACACCACGATGGAAGCTGGCGGACGTGATCCCGCGGAGATTGTCGCTTCGGTGAAGAAGGGGCTCTACGCCGCCAATTTCGGCGGCGGGCAGGTCGATATCACCAGCGGCAAATTCGTGTTCTCGGCGGCCGAGGCTTACCTGATCGAGGACGGCAAGATCACCCGTCCGGTGAAAGGCGCCACCCTGATCGGCAACGGTCCCGATGTGCTAACGCGCGTCTCGCTGATCGGCAATGATCTCGCCCTTGACCCCGGCGTTGGCACCTGCGGCAAGGAAGGCCAGAGCGTGCCGGTCGGCGTCGGCCAGCCGACGGTGCGCATCGACGGCATGACGGTAGGTGGAACGGGGGCGGCGGGCTAGGGATGTGCCGTCCCGCCAGTCCCGAAAAGGGGATTCCCTTCGGTCACGCCGACTATGGCTGACGGGCTTGAATAAGGTGTTCGAGAAACGCCTCGGCAACGGCCGATAGGTGTTTGCCGGCCGGATAGGCAACATACCACTGGCGCTGCAGGGGGAAGCCGGCGACATCGAGCGGCTGGAGCAGGCCATCGGTACCATCGAGTGCCAGCGCGTGTTGGGAGAGTACGGAAACCCCCAGTCCGCCCGCAATGGCCTGCTTGATGGCTTCGTTGCTGCCAAGCTCCATGCGCACCTTGAACGACAAATGACGCTCGGCAAAAAAGCGTTCGGTCGCCAGGCGGGTACCCGAGCCGGGCTCGCGCACGATGAAGGGCTCCTCCACGATGCGGGGCAGCGAAATCTGTTGGTGGCGGGTCAGCGCATGGTCGTTGCGGGCAATGACCACCAGCGGATTGTTGGCAATCGGAGTGGCCACCACATCCACTCCTTCGGGAGGGGCGCCGAGAATTGTGAGGTCGTCTTCGTTGTTGGCAATGCGCGCCAGCAGTTTTTCCCGGTTGGTGACGATCAGCGAGGCTTCGATCCCCGGGTATTTGACGCAAAACTCGCCTAGTAGGCGTGGGATCAAGTACTTGGCCGTGGTGACCATGGCGACGCGCAAGCGCCCGCGTTTCAAGCCCTGCATATCGGCCAGACGCATTTCCAGTCGATCCAATGCACTGATTGTCTCGCGACTGGTGGCGAGCACTTCATGGCCGACAGCGGTCAGGTGAAGCTGTTTACCGGTGCGCTCAAGCAGCGGAAGTCCGATGACTTCCTCCAGTTGTTTGATTTGCGCGAAGACCGCCGGTTGCGTCAGGTGCAGTTCTTCCGCCGCCCGTGTGTAGGAGAGATGGCGGGCGACGGCAGCGAAGATCTGGAATTGTCTCAGGCTGTAGCGCATGGTCAAATAATACACAAAACTATATAGTAACTCTAAAAACTATTCAGTTTTATATATTCAACTGCCGCCTCATACTGCGCGCCATCCCGAACCGTTCGGGTGACTTTCAAACCACAGATAGGAGAGAGGCATGGCCGTAAAGACGTACAACGCTGGCGTGAAGGAATATCGCCAAACCTATTGGACTCCCGAGTACACCCCCAAGGACACCGATATCCTGGCCTGCTTCAAGGTCACCCCGCAGCCGGGCGTTGCCCGCGAGGAAGTCGCTGCCGCCGTCGCTGCCGAATCATCCACCGGCACCTGGACCACGGTGTGGACCGACCTGCTGACCGACCTGGATTACTACA
>CAZAWN010000363.1:0-1762 GCA_964488825.1 uncultured Methyloversatilis sp.
TGCGCGTGTAGGCCCAGGAGAACGGCGGTTCGATACCGTTGCTGGCGTTGTCGGCAAAGGCGAGCGAGATGGTGCCGGTGGGGGCGATGGACAGCAGGTGCGAGTTGCGCATGCCGTGCGCGCGGATGGCGTCCTTGATCGAGTTCGGCAGACGGCTGGCAAAGCTGCCGCCGGAAAGATAGAGATCCGCATTGAACAACGGGAATGCGCCGCGCTCGCGAGCGAGTTCGACCGAGGCGAGATAGGCATGATCGCGCATGAACTCGGCCACCTGGGTCGAGAAGGCCAGCGCTTCCGGCGTGTCGTAGCGCAGCCCGAGCATTACCAGGGTATCGCCCAGACCGGTAAAGCCGAGTCCGACGCGACGTTTGTTGTGCGCCTCGACGCGCTGCTTTTCCAGCGGCCAGGCAGTCAGGTCGAGCACGTTATCCAGCGCCCGCACGCACACCGGCAACACCCGCGCGAGTCCGTCGAAATCGAAATTGGCGGCTTCACCAAATGCTTGTCGCACGAAGCGGGTCAGGTTGACCGAACCGAGGCAGCAGCAGCCGTATGGCGGTAATGGCTGTTCGCCACAATTGTGTACATACAAGCCGTTGGCATCGAACGCGTTGATGCCTGGAATCTGCACGTCATAAACCGTTTCTTCTCCGGCAAGTTCGATGCTGGCCAGCGTGGCGACAAAGCGCTCACGATTGAGGCGACGCCGATAGCTGGACAGGGCGTGTTCCAGAGCAGCGTGCTTGTCGGCATCTGCGAATCCGATCAATTGGGCGTAGCGGGCGAGGTTTTCGCCACTGATGACCAACTCGTGGACAGGCTGCACCACATAGAGCGACTGGCCACCTAGGCCGTTCGGCATCGGACGACGCTCGACTTCAGCGCCCTTGCGGTTTTGATAAAGCGTGCTGACGATGCCAAGACGCAACAACATGCGCTGGACCGCATTCAATGTCGCCAGATTGACCTGAGTCAGCCGCACGCTGACGCCTTTGGTCTGATCACCTTGCACCGACCCATCGGCATCAAACAAGCCGCGCAGGAAGCCGCAATAAAACTCGGATGAGGCCGATTCAATGGCCGGCGTCACCGCCTTGCCCTGCTTCATGCCCAGTTCGAATGCGAGATCACGCAACGCGCTGGATGACATACGCCATTCATGGCGACCGCTGACCGAATGAAATCCGTTGAAATCAGCGCGTGTCTTCAGCCCTTGCATGGCTTCTTCTGCCGCTGCCATCAGACTGGTAGCGGAATTGGAGAGGTAATCGCCGCCATTGGCGACCCCGGCAACCTGATCCCAAACGCTGATCACCGCCTTGTCAGATTTCAACGTGCCATCACCCAACAGCAGCCCGACCAGATAGCCCTCGGCCTCTGAGTGGGCGCCCTCCCAGCCCTGCAAAGCCGTGTGGTTGTGCAACACGATTTGATCGCCAACTCCCAGATCGCCGGCCTCGACCCATTCGGTTTCCCGCATATAACGACTCATACGCGCCACGCGCAGGACTTTGTGATTGGCCGTCAAACGGAGGCCATGGCCTTCCTTCGTGGTCAGCGTCAACACCGATTTGCAACCGGTTGCAAAGAAGCCAGCTACGTCGGATGCGTGACATTGGCCATCGACCACGGCGGTGAACGGTTTATCGACCAGATCGGCTACCTGGCGCGGTCCCTGATCGGTCAGCACCCAGGTATCCGCCGTCACGCAGGGGTTGGTCGCTTCGATGCTTTCGCAGTAATACAGGTTGTTGTCGCGGTT
>CAZAWN010000364.1:0-1751 GCA_964488825.1 uncultured Methyloversatilis sp.
CTGGATGACGAGGCGGTTCTGGGCAGCGGGTGCCGTCTTGCCGGCGCCGAGTTTGTTTGGGGTGGCGGCAGTGACGGTTAGCGAGGTGGCGCCGAGCAGGGTGGCCAGCGTCAGGGCGATGATGTTCTTGGTCAAGTTCATGTTGGCTCGAAGTTCAAGTGCCGGGAAAAAGCGGCGCGCGCTTGGCGCGAAATGCCGCATAAGCTTCAGCGTAGTCTGCACTATCCAGCAGGGCAAAGCTAGCCCGCAGTTTGTCGGCATCCGGGGTGCGGCCGGATTGTAGCTGCGCGATCCAATGCGTGTGGGCGCGGGCAACCATAGGGGTGGACGCGATCATGCCTGGGTATGCAGGCGCGCGAGCGCGGCGCGGCCCGAGAGAATGTGGTCGTGCATGCGCTGTGCGGCCGCTGCCGCATCGCCCGCCTGCAGTGCGGCCATGATGGCGCGGTGTTCCAGCAAGGATTGGTGGATGCGTCCGTCGAGGCGCAGCGAATCACGCCGCGTCAGCTTGAGGAACTTGCGCGTGTCGTCAATCAGTTGTGACAGCCAGCGATTGCCGGCGAGTTCCTGCAAGGCATTGTGGAAAGACTGGTTCGCCTCGAAGAAGCGATCCGTGTCGTTGTCCGTCGCATGACGTTCGAGATCGGCGTGGAGCGCTTCGAGTCGGGCAAAGTCGGCGCTGGCGAGACGGCTTGACACTTCCTGCGCGACCCTGCCTTCAAGCAGGGCGAGTACCGGAAAGATTTCGTCCAGGTCGCGTTCCGACATCTGCGCCACGTAACAGCCGCGGCGTGGCTTGAGGATCACCAGTCCCTCGGCGGCCAGCACCTTGAGCGCCTCGCGCATCGGTGTGCGCGAGATGCCGAATTCGTCGGCGAGGCTCTGCTCGTCGATCCAGGCGCCGGGGGCCAGATCGTGGGCGTAGATGCGCGTGCGCAGATGTTCGGCAACCTGCTCGTAGAGCGCGGGTGCGCCAAGGGCGGGAACCGCTGACGCGGGATCGGAGGAAGAAATCGGAAGTCTTGCATTCATAATTATGGATACAGTATTATCCTAATCCACGAATGTCAAGTATCGTTCGATACTGTTCAACAACAACGGCCGGCATGAACCGGCGGGAGTGGAAGCCATGAGCAAATACCCAGAAGTAAATATTCCGGGCGTCGACGCTTGGAACAAGGCCGCCGCCAAATCGGCGCCCGAAGGCGATGTGAGCAAGCTGAACTGGGTCACGCCGGAAGGGCTGACTGTCAAGTCGCTCTATATGAAGGCGGACACGACCAACTTGCCCTATGCCGATACGCTGCCCGGCTTTGAGCCTTTCCTGCGTGGTCCGCAGGCCACGATGTACGCGGCGCGGCCGTGGACCATCCGCCAATACGCCGGCTTCTCCACCGCCGAGGCCTCCAACGCGTTCTACCGCAAGGCGCTGGCCGCTGGCGCGCAGGGTGTCTCTGTGGCTTTTGATCTGGCGACGCATCGCGGCTACGACTCCGATCACCCACGCGTGGTCGGCGACGTTGGCAAGGCCGGCGTGGCGATCGATTCGGTGGCGGACATGAAGATTTTGTTCGACGGTATCCCGCTCGACAAGGTGTCGGTCTCGATGACCATGAATGGCGCGGTGCTGCCCATCCTGGCCGGCTACGTGATCGCCGCCGAGGAGCAGGGGGTGACGCAGGACCAGCTCTCCGGGACCATCCAGAACGACATCCTCAAGGAGTTCATGGTCCGCAACACCTACATCTACC
>CAZAWN010000365.1:0-1743 GCA_964488825.1 uncultured Methyloversatilis sp.
GCTCATTTGCGTGATGTATTAGTCGAACTGGCCAACCTGCGCACGCGCGACGAACGCATGCGCCGCGCCAGCGAAGCGCTCGCCGAAGCGCTCGAATCGCTGATCGAAGAACGCGACTGGAAGCGCCTGCCGCAACTGATGGTTGAGCGACTGGAGCGTGCGCTCGAAACGCCTTCGGTGGCGATCCGCGCCTGTGCTGCCGCAGACGGGACGGAAGCCACCGGGGAGCAAGCGGCCGCGGGTTTCCTCGATCTGCTGGCGCAACCGGTGCTGCTGGCTTACCTGGCGAAAAAGCCACAGCGCGTTGTTTCGGACATCGCCGCCATCGCCGCCGGCCTCGGCTTGCCGCCCCCTCAGGCCGCGCCGGAAGCCCTCCTCGCCGGACGGGTGCAGTTCGACGGCCATGGCTGGCTGGTGTTATGCGCCGGCGCCCGACGTCTCGCCGAACCCGATGCGCATACCCTGTTCCAGCGTTTCCTGCCGGTCTTCGCCCAAGCCCTGCAACGCCTGGTCGAGGGCCGCCGCGCCGAGGAACTGGCGCGCCGCGAGCGTGAAATCCTGCTCGCCAAGGAGAAAGCGGAAGCCGCCAGTCGCGCCAAGTCGGAGTTCGTCTCGCGCATGAGCCACGAACTGCGCACGCCGCTCAACGCCATCATCGGTTTCGCCGGGCTGCTCAAGGACGAGCCGCTCACCCATTCGCAACGCAACTACGTGGAACTCATCGCCAACTCCGGCGATCACCTGCTCGATCTCATCAACACCGTGCTCGATCACGCCAAGATCGAAGCCGGCAAGCTCGCGCTCGAAAGCATTCCCTTCGATCTGCACGGGCTGATCGATGCCGTGGCGACCATGGTCAATCAACAGGCCAGCGCCAAGGGTTTGGTATTCGAGACCTTCCTTTCGAGTGATTTCCCTTCGCGCATCGTCGGCGATCCGACGCGCTTGCGCCAGATTCTCATCAACCTGCTGGCGAACGCGGTCAAATTTACCGAGCAGGGCGCCGTAACGCTGCGTATGGCGGCAGAAGACAACGTGCTCCATTTCAGCGTGCGCGATACCGGCGTTGGCATGGACGAAGCGACGCGTGGTCGCCTGTTCCAGGCCTTCAGCCAGGCCGACGAGAGCGTCGCCCGCAAGTTCGGCGGCACCGGGCTCGGACTGTTGATCACCCGCGACCTGCTGCACGCGATGGGCGGCGAGATCGAAGTGGAAAGCGCGCCCGGCGCCGGCACCTGCTTCTGGGGGCGGCTGCCGCTGTGCTTGCCGGTGGAAGAAGCCGCGCCGCCGCTGCTAGCGGCGGGTGTAGCGTCTACGCAAGCCGAGGCCGGCCAGTCGGTCGCCCGTCCCTTGACGGGTCGGCACATCCTGGTGGTGGACGACAACATCATCAACCGAAAACTCGCCAGCGCCTTGCTGGAACGCATGGGCATCGTCGTAACCACCGCAGAGGATGGTCGCGCCGGACTGGCGCGCATCGCGCAGGGCGGCTTCGATCTGGTACTGATGGATATCGAAATGCCGGAAATGGACGGCCTCGACGCCACGCGCGCATGGCGCGCGATGGAGGCGGAACGCGGCGCTGACCATTTGCCGATCATCGCGCTGACAGCCAATGCCATGGCCGAGGACCGGGTGCGCTGCAAGGCCGCGGGGATGGACGGCTACGTCGCCAAGCCCATTGTCGTGGCCCAACTCAAAAGCGAACTGGAGCGGCTGCTGGGGCAGTCAGCCCGCCCCCCG
>CAZAWN010000366.1:0-1708 GCA_964488825.1 uncultured Methyloversatilis sp.
TCCGGTTTCGGCTCGGGCGCTGGTTCGGGTTTGGGTTCCGGCGCAGGAGTCGGCGCTGGCGGGACGGCACGTACAAGCTCGACGGCAACAACTTCAGGTTTATTGGTTTGCCAGTGAATGCCGTAAATGATCAACAGCGCGAGAACCACATGCATCAGCACGGCCAGGGCGAAGGAAATGCGCTTCCCCGGTGCGGCACGCGGTTTCGTCGGCGCCTCCCTCATCGCGTCCCGCTGTTCTTCTGTTGCACCAGCAGGCCGATTTTGGCGACCTGGGCGCGCTGCAACTCATCCATCACGTTGAGCACGGACTCGTACTTGGCGTTCTTGTCGCCGGCGATCAGCACCGGTTGATCGGGATGTCTGGCTTGCGCCTCCTTGATGCGCTCGGCCAATTCGATGCGGCCGACAGTCACCGTGGCGCCGCCGAGTGCGCGGTCGCGCATCTCCATCGCCCCGTCCGCCTTGACGATGATTTCGAGCGGTTCGACCGGGGGCGCCGAGGCCTTGCCGACGCTGGGCAATTCAATGCTGGCCGGAGTAATCATCGGCGCGGTGACCATGAAGATCACCAGCAGCACCAGCATCACGTCGATGTAGGGCACCACATTGATTTCGTGCTTGAGCCGGCGCGGCCTCATTTCAATTGTCTTTGCAGGATGTTGGAAAACTCTTCCATAAAACTTTCGAAACGCACGGTGAGACGATCAGTGTCATGGGCGAAGCGGTTATAGGCGACCACGGCGGGAATTGCCGCAAACAAGCCGATGGCCGTGGCGACGAGCGCCTCGGCGATACCCGGCGCGACGGCGGCGAGCGTCGCGGTAGTCATGCTGGCCAAGCCGCGGAAAGAATTCATGATGCCCCAGACAGTACCGAACAGGCCAATATACGGGGCAACCGAGCCTACCGAGGCGAGAAAGGAGAGATGGGCATCGAGATCATCCACTTCTCGCTGGCAGGTAGCACGCATCGCGCGGCGTACACCATCGATGGTGGTCGCAGGATCGAGGGCGCGTTGCGTACGCAATTTGGTGAATTCGCGGAAGCCGGCTTCGAAAATGCGTTCCAGCGCGCCACTGCTGTGGCGATTCCCGACCGCACTTTGAAACAGGGCATTGAGATCGCCACCACTCCAGAATTCCCGTTCGAAAGTCTCGGTTTTCGACCGAGCATCGCGCAGCTGGAACCACTTGCGGAAGATCCAGTACCACGACATGATGGACAGATAAACCAGCAGTGCCATCACCAGCTTGACCGCCAGGCTGGCGTTGAGAATGAGTTCGAGGATGGCGAGATCTTGAGAGACGTTCATGCGAGAGTATCGAGTTGGGCGTGCAGATGGGTATAGAGGGTGGGCGGCATGGCGGTCGGCTTGCCGCGTGCCAGATCGAGGCAGGCGACGCGCACTTGCGCGGTCAGCAGGGTTTCATCGCCGCGGCGGATAGCCTGCGCGAATGTTACCTGAGCGCGTCCAAGCGCTTCGACGGCAGTTGTAACCAAAAGTTCGTCGTCGAGACGTGCTGGCTTCAGATACTCGGCCGACAGTGAACGCACGGCAAAGGCCAAGCCGGTTTCTTCCGCCAGGGCGCGTTGCTCGACGCCGAGCGCGCGGATGAACTCGGTGCGCGCCCGCTCCAGATACTTGAGATAGTTGGCGTAATACACCACGCCACCGGCGTCGGTATCTTCGTAATACACGCGGACAG
>CAZAWN010000367.1:0-1706 GCA_964488825.1 uncultured Methyloversatilis sp.
CCAAGGACAAGGGCACCGGCAAGGAAAACAAGATCACCATCAAGGCCAACTCCGGTCTCAGCGACGAGGAAATCCAGCGCATGGTCAAGGATGCCGAAGCGCACGCAGAAGAAGACCGCAAGGCGCACGAACTCGTCGAGGCGCGTAACCAGTGCGACGCGATGGTGCACTCCGTGAAGAAGGCGCTGACCGAGCACGGCGACAAGATCGAGGCCAGCGAGAAAGGCAAGATCGAGGCAGCCCTGAAGGAAGCCGAGGAAGCCATCAAGACGAGCGACAAAGCGGAACTCGAAGCCAAGACACAAGCATTGGCGCAGGCTTCTCAGAAACTCGGCGAAAAGATCTATGCCGATACGCAACAGCAAGCCGGAGCCGCGGGTGCAGCGCCAGGTGCTGGCACCGGCGCTGCGGGCAGCGACGCGAAGAAAGACAACGCAGACGTGGTGGATGCCGAGTTCACCGAAGTGAAGGACAAGAAGTAATACGCCGGCATCACGGGTAGTTCGGGCCGCCGGCTGAAAAGCAGCCGCGGCCCATTTCCTTTTGCGAGACTCAAATGGCAAAACGCGACTATTACGAAGTACTGGGCGTCAATCGCGACGCTTCCGACGAAGAAAACAAGAAAGCCGAACGCCGCCTGGCGATGAAGCATCAACCCGACCGTAATCCGGATAACCCGAAGGCGGAGGAGCAGTTCAAGGAAGCCAAGGAAGCCTACGAAATTCTTTCCGAAGCCAGCAAACGCCAGGCTTACGACCAATTCGGCCATGCCGGTGTTGACCCGCAAGCCGGCATGGGCGCCGGCGGCGCCGGGATGGGCGGTTTCGCCGATGCATTCTCCGACATCTTTGGCGATATATTCGGTGGCCGGGGCGGTGGTGGCGGCGGACGCTCAAATGTCTATCGCGGCGCAGATTTGCGCTACAACCTCGAAGTCACTCTGGAAGAAGCGGCCCGAGGCACGGAAACGCGCATCCGTATTCCGACCATGGCCGAGTGCGAAACCTGTCACGGTTCAGGCGCAAAACCAGGTACCCAGCCCAAGGTCTGCCCAACGTGCGGTGGCGCTGGCCAAGTGCGCATGCAACAGGGTTTCTTTTCGATCCAGCAAACCTGTCCGAAGTGCCACGGCACCGGTCGTTACATTCCCGATCCCTGCCCCACTTGCAGTGGCGCCGGACGCGTCAAGCAGCACAAAACCCTCTCGGTAAAAATCCCCTCCGGGATTGACGAAGGCGACCGCATTCGGCTCTCCGGCGAAGGCGAACCGGGCGTCAACGGCGGTCCTCCCGGCGACCTCTACGTACAGATCCATCTCAAACCGCATCCGGTATTCCAACGCGACCACGACGATCTGCATTGCGAAATGCCGGTCAGTTTTGCCACCGCCGCCCTTGGCGGGGAAATCGAGATACCTACCCTGGACGGCGTTGCGCGTCTCAAAGTGCCGGCCGAGACGCAGACTGGCAAGGTCTTCCGCTTGCGCGGCAAGGGCATCAAGGGCGTCCGATCCATAGCCCAGGGTGATTTGCTCTGCCACGTCGTCGTCGAGACTCCCGTTCATCTCACGGATCGTCAGAAGGAACTGCTCCGTGAGTTTGAAGATATTAGCCAGGGCAATGCCGCGCACCACAACCCCAAGGCGCAAGGCTGGCTAGATAAGGTTCGGGAGTTTTTTGGCGGCTGATCTGCCTCACAATCCAGAC
>CAZAWN010000368.1:0-1703 GCA_964488825.1 uncultured Methyloversatilis sp.
CATTCGTTTCCATCATGAACGTGATGTCTACGATTTGCCTGACAAGACCTTGCCAGGTGGGGCGGTGGCGCTGATCGCGGTGACACAGATTGCGGAGCATCTCGCCAATGAAATGGATGGAGAGGTTGATCTGGAAGTTGGCACAGCGCTATATGAACGCGCCTTGGCGCATTTCGGTATCCAAGAAGAGGATATCGAGGATTTGCGCGAGGCCATTGAGACCGCACGTGCCGCAGGCTAGCTCGGCCTGCTTGTTGAAGATACCCGGCCCGATATATTGACCGTTCATTCTCTCGATTTCGCCAGCCACTTCAGCAGGATTCCGAACAGTTTCTCGGGCACCACCGGCTTGGTGATGAAATCGTTCATGCCGGCCGCGAGGCAGGCCTGGCGATCTTCGGCGAAGGCATTCGCGGTCATGGCGAGGATGGGCACGCGCTGCCGGTCGGGCAAGCGGCGGATGATGCGGGTCGCGTCCACCCCGCCCAGTACTGGCATCAGCATGTCCATGAGGATCAGGTCGTAGGCGTTGGCGGTAACCAGATCTACCGCCTCCTGCCCGTTGTTGGCGACATCGATTTGCCAGCCGAAATCTTCCAGCACGATCTGCGCCACGTCCTGATTGATCGGATCGTCCTCGACCAGTAGCAAGCGTACCTGCGGATAGTTGCGCTGCAGCACGGCTGCGGCATCTTCCTGCGGGTGGGTGACGACCGCTGCCTCTTGCGTTTCATCCTGTGCCGCCAGTGCTGGCAATTGTCGCTGCAGAGCCTCGTGCAGCAGGGTCGCCGACAAGGGCTTGAGCAGAATCTCGTCAAAACCGAACTCGCGGGCATCGTCCAGAATCGCCGGATCACTGGCGGCGGTGACCAGCCAGACCATCGGTTGATAGCGCAAGGGCTCCAGCCGCAGCATCGCCATTAGCTCAAAGCCGCCCATGTCGGGCATCAACAGATCGACCAGCACCAGCTCAAACGGCCGCTCGCCCGCATCGGCGGCACGGATCAGTTCCAGCGCCACCTCTCCCGACGCGGCCACTTCGCTATCGAGGCCGCATAGGTGCAGCAACTGGGCGTGCACCCTACATGCGATCCGGGTGTCGTCGACCACCAGCGCCCGTTTGCCCTGGAGGGGCGCGATCAGATAGCGTTCTTTGGCGACGCTGACCCGGCCGAGGCGCACCGTCAGCCAGAAGGTGCTGCCGACGCCGGGCGTGCTGTCCACGCCGGCATCGCCACCCATCAGTTTGGCGAGTCGGCGGGTGATGCTGAGGCCCAGGCCGGTGCCGCCAAAGCGCCGTGTGGTCGAGCTATCGGCCTGCTCGAAAGCCTGGAACAGGCGCGGCAGGTGCTCGGCGGCGATGCCGATGCCGGAATCGACCACTTCGAAACGGAACAGGATGTCGGCAGGGCTTTCCTCGATGATTGCAGCGCGCAGGGTGATGGTGCCGCGCTCGGTGAATTTCACCGCGTTACCCAGGTAATTGAGCAGGGCCTGGCTGAGCCGGGTGACATCGCCATTGACGATGCCCAGATTCGGGGCGGCATCGACGATCAATTCCAGGCCTTTTTCGTGAACGCGTTCCATGACCATGGCAGAGACGCGCCCGAGCATTGCATCGAGCTCAAAGTCGCTCTTCTCCAGCACCAGCTTGTCGGCTTCGATCTTGGAGATGTCGAGGATGTCATTGATGACGCCCAGCA
>CAZAWN010000369.1:0-1703 GCA_964488825.1 uncultured Methyloversatilis sp.
GTCTTGGAAGCGACTTCCTTGACCATCTGGGCGCCCATGTTCTCGAACTTGTCCTTCAGTTCGATTTCCTTGGCGACGGACACGCCGTCCTTGGTCACCGTCGGGGCGCCGAAGGAGCGCTCCAGCACGACGTTGCGGCCTTTCGGGCCGAGGGTCACCTTGACCGCATCGGCCAGAATGTTGATGCCGCGCACCATGCGGCTCCGTGCGGAGTCGCCGAACAGAACTTCTTTAGCTGCCATAAATTTATCTCCTTGAATTCTTTGAAATTAGGCTTCGACGACGCCCATGATGTCTTCTTCGCGCATCACCAGCAGTTCTTCGCCGTCAACCTTGACGGTCTGGCCGGAATACTTGCCGAAGAGGACACGGTCGCCGGCCTTGACGGCCATCGGACGAACCTTGCCGTCATCCATGATCTTGCCGGAGCCAACGGAAACGACTTCGCCCTGATCGGGCTTCTCACCGGCGGAATCGGGGATGACGATGCCGGACGCGGTGGTGCGCTCGGCTTCAACGCGCTTGACGATCACGCGATCATGCAAGGGACGGATTTTCATGCAGTTTTCTCCTTCTGGTCAGCGCCGCACCATGCGGCGCATATAGTGTTGATACGTTGTTGGAAAGGGTTAAGACAACAAGTCTGTTAGCACTCATCGCCAACGAGTGCTAATAATAAGGGTGGAGAACAGGGTTTTCAAGCGCCGCCCGCTTTTTTTCTTAACGGCTTTGACGTTTTGCCATTAATTCCGTTGAACCCAAGCGGCTTAATCCGGCGGACTTATCCACTACGTCGAAAGAGAGGTAGCCCGCGGACAAGGACTATGGGTCAAGTCTTTGGATTCTGAGCATCCACACTCACCCGACGACCGTCTCTAATTGAGCCAGTATTGCCTGCCTGCCCCTGCGCACTTTGGTTTCCTCCAGGGCCGCTGCCAACGTGGTTTCCACCCACAACCTCCTGAGAAACTCCCGATCCAGCAGCGCCCAGAGCAGCACCGGCACGAGGGGCGTGAGCATCAGATAACCAAACTGGTACCCAAAGGCAATCACCTCGGCCACCCAGTTTGGCAAGCCGGTTTGCTGCCATACGGCCGGGCCGCCGGTCAGCAAGGCATCGCGCAACCAGCGGAAACACATGCCGACCATCTGCGACGGCACCAGAATCAGCACCCCGAGCGCCATCTTGCCGGGTAGCTTGCGCGGTTGCGAGGCGATCAACAGCGCCCACAACAGGACCAGCCCATAACCGTAGGTGCGATAGTCCACTTCGGGGGCCATGTCGGCCAGGGCCAAGCCGCCATTGCGCGGTACGAAGACATGCAGGGTGGTGATCAGGGTCCCGACCGTGCCCTGTCGCTCGTAGCCTTGCACCCAGCGGAAACCGAACTGCATCAACTCGCCTGCTCCGGTGATGACCGGCGCTGCCAGATAGGGCGAGAGGAAATACCATGGGACGATGAGCGCCAGCAGCGCGACCAGGCTGACCAGCAGAAACCGGCCCAGGCGGCTGAGACTCACTGTGCCGTTGCCAGTCTGGCGCCGGCGTGCCGGGCGACCGAGCGCATCCACAGCAGCCAGACGATCAGCACATCCAGCATGATCAGCGCCTGCCAGAGGTAGAGATGGGCAAATTCAAACGCCTCTTTGTTCCACAGGTTCAGGTAATACAGGCTGATCACGCGCAGCAGGTTGGCCGCTTG
>CAZAWN010000370.1:0-1699 GCA_964488825.1 uncultured Methyloversatilis sp.
TCGCACAGTTCGGTGACGAACAGCTGGTAGTTGGCGCGTTCCGAACCGCTGGCGGATTGCCAGCGGGCGATGAAGGTGTCTATCGGGTCGGACACAGCGCGACGGCGGGAAAGGCTTCGGCCCGCTTGGCCTTATTGACGAAGTTCTTGTCGAAAGTCATGGTGCTGCGCGCGTTTCGCCTGGGCTGCGTCGTCGTTGAGCAGGTAACGCAGCAGCAGGTTCGTGTCGAGAACGATCATGAGTCAGGCAGCATTCTTGCGCTTCAGCATCGCGCCGACGGTGCGTTTGATCTCCGCCTCGGCGGGTGCCTGATGGCTTGGCTTGGCCAGCAAGCCCAGGCCGCCGACGATGTTCGTGCGGGCAAAGCGTTGCTCCGGTTGGCGCAAATGAATCTCGTCGCCTTCGGCAAAAATCGCTAACTCGCTGCCGGTCTCGATGTGGAAGGCGGCACGCAGGCTTTTGGGGATGACGATCTGTCCCTTGCTCGATACGCGGACGGTTTCCATGGCAACTCCATAAGTAAGATGCAGTAAGACGCATCATAACGGTTGCGGTGCCGTCCCGCCCGCGCCGAGTTTTCGCCGACGCGCAGCAGTCGTCGGCAGAACGTCGCCGCTCCGGTCCACCTCAAGCGGGGTTTTTCGATTAAATTGCCACTCTCCTTTATTCCAACCTCTGGGAGTCGACAGATGAGCACGCAAAAGTATCGCCTGGTCACCCGCAGCGATTTCGACGGCCTGGTCTGCGCCGTACTGCTGACCGAACTGGACATGATCGACGACATCAAGTTCGTCCACCCCAAGGACATGCAGGACGGCAAGGTGGAAATCAGCGGCCGGGACATCACCACCAACCTGCCCTATGTTCCCGGCGTGTATCTGGCCTTCGACCATCACTTGTCTGAAACCTTGCGCAATCCGGGCGAACGCCCGGAGCACATCATCCACCCGGATGCGCCCTCGGCAGCTCGCGTCGTATTCGATCATTACGGCGGCGCGGCGCGCTTTCCGGCGACGTTCGAAGCGATGATGGTGGCCGTCGACAAGGGCGATTCGGCCCAATTCACGCGCGAAGAGATTCTTGATCCCGCCGGTTGGGTGCTGCTCAACTACCTGATGGATGCCCGTACCGGTCTGGGACGTTTCCGCGAGTTCCGCGTCAGCAACTACCAGTTGATGATGGATCTGATCAAGTATTGCCGCGATCACAGCATCGAGGAAATTCTTGCCCTGCCCGACGTCAAGGAACGGGTCGAACTGTATTTCGAGCATTCCGCGCGCGCCAAGCAGCAGATCGACCGCTGCGCCACGTTGCACCAGAATCTGGTGGTGCTCGATCTGCGTCAGGAAGAAACCATCTGGGCGACCAACCGTTTCATGGTGTATGCCCTGTACCCGGAAGCCAATATCTCCATTCACGTGCTGTGGGGCGTGCAGAAGCAGAACACGGTATTCGCCACCGGCAAGTCGATCCTGAATCGCACGTCGAAAACCAATATCGGCGAATTGATGCTGCATTACGGCGGCGGTGGCCACGAGAATGCCGGCACTTGCCAGGTGGCCAACGATCAGGCCGCCATCGTGCTGCAGAAGTTGGTGACGCGGATCAACGCCGACGGCTGATCGGGGAGGGCGGCGGCACTGCCGGGGGGCGGGCTGACTGCCCCAGCAGCCGCTCCAGTTCGCTTTTGAGTTGGGCC
>CAZAWN010000371.1:0-1683 GCA_964488825.1 uncultured Methyloversatilis sp.
GAAATCAACTTCCCCTTCGTGCTTTCGCGTTTGCAACAACTCGGCTACGCCGGCTGGATCGGCTGCGAGTACAAACCGAGCGGAAGTACGCTCGACACCTTTGCCTGGCTGGAACCTTATCGATGACAACGCGCCGCCATTCCCACGAACGCGACCAGGATTTTTCCGACGTCGACCGTGCGACCCTGCTGCAAGCACTGACCGGCATTTTGCCGGTCACCTCCTTGCTGGTTGATCGCGAAGACCTGAAACCTTACGAGTGCGATGGCCTGTCGGCCTATCGCCGCCTGCCGCTCGCCGTGGCGCTGCCGGAGAACGAGGCTCAGGTCGTGGCTATCTTGCAGACCTGCCATCGACTGGGCGTGCCGGTGGTGCCGCGCGGGGCGGGTACCGGCCTGTCGGGTGGTGTGCTGCCGATCGAGCAGGGCGTGGTGCTGTCGCTCGCCAAGATGAAGCAGATCCTCAAGCTCGATCCGCTGGCGCGAACGGCCGTCGTCCAGCCGGGTGTGCGCAATCTCGCCATCACCGAGGCTGCCGCACCGCATGGACTTTATTACGCGCCCGACCCGAGTTCGCAAATCGCCTGCACCATCGGCGGCAACATTGCCGAGAATTCCGGCGGCGTGCACTGCCTCAAGTACGGCCTGACAGTGCATAACGTGTTGCGCGTTCGCGGCGTGACGATTGCCGGCGAAATCGTCGAGTTCGGCAATCATGCCCTCGATGCGCCGGGCTATGATCTGCTCGCGCTGATGATCGGCTCCGAGGGCCTGCTCGCCGTCGTTACCGAAGTGACGGTGAAGCTGGTGCCCAAGCCCGAGGTGGCGCGCGTCATCATGGCCTCGTTCGACGCGGTGACGAAAGCCGGTGCGGCGGTGGCCGACATCATTGCCGCCGGCATCATCCCTGCCGGCCTGGAGATGATGGACAAAGCGGCGACGGCGGCCGTCGAGCCCTTCGTCAAGGCGGGTTACGACCTGAATGCCGAAGCCATTCTTCTCGCCGAATCCGACGGCACGCCCGAGGAAGTGGAGGAGGAAGTCGCCGCGATGCGCGCCGTGCTCGAAAACAGTGGCGCAACCGATATCCGCGTATCGACCAGCGAAGCCGAGCGGCTGCGTTTCTGGGCGGGACGCAAGGCGGCTTTCCCGGCGGTCGGACGTGTTTCCGCCGACTACTACTGCATGGACGGGACGATTCCGCGCAAGCGTCTGGCCGAGATGCTGACGGCCATCGCCGGCATGGAAAAGAAGTATGGCCTGCGCTGCGCCAACGTCTTTCATGCCGGCGACGGGAATTTGCACCCCCTCATCATGTACGACGCCAATGTGCCGGGCGAACTTGAGCGCACCGAGGCCTTTGGCGCGGAAATTCTCAAGCTCTCGGTCGATCTTGGCGGCACCATTACTGGCGAACATGGCGTCGGCTACGAGAAGATCGGCTCGATGTGCGTGCAGTTTCAGCCGGACGAGCTGGCGGCCTTTCATCGCGTCAAGAGCGCCTTCGATCCTCAAGGCTTGCTCAATCCCGACAAGGCTGTGCCGACGCTGCACCGCTGCGCCGAATTCGGCCGCATGCACGTGCATCATGGTGAACTGAAGTTCCCCGAACTGGAGCGTTTCTGATGATCGAACAATTCAAGGAACGCATCCGGGCAGGCCAGCCCTTGCGTATTCGCGGCGC
>CAZAWN010000372.1:0-1678 GCA_964488825.1 uncultured Methyloversatilis sp.
AGCAAACGCCGCGCGTACAGCGGAAACCCAACGCATGCGGGAGACCGCCAGGGCGAAGGCGGAACGGCTTTGGGCGCTGTCGCGACCGGCTCAGGAAGATCATGCTTATCTGCTGCGCAAGAAGATCAAAGCCTATGGCGCGCGCCAGTTGAACGCCATGCTGGTGATACCGGCACGAGACGCCGCCGGCACGCTCCACACCTTGCAATTCATCGGCCCGGATGGCGGTAAACGCTTCCTGACTGGCGGCCGCATTCAGGGCTGTTACTGCGCCATCGGCAAGCCGGCCGGCACGCTGCTACTCGCCGAAGGATTCGCCACCGCCTGCACGCTCTACGAGGCCACCGGACACGCCACCGCCTGCGCCTTCAACGCCGGCAACCTGGCACCTGTGGCCCGCGCCCTGCGCGCCAAATTCCCCGACCTGCGCATCGTCGTATGCGCCGACAACGACGCCCACACACCGGGCAATCCTGGCCTGACCCATGCCTATGCAGCGGCGCGCGCCGTGCATGGCTGGGTCGCCGCGCCCAACTTCACCGGGGAATCCAATGACTGAACGCTCAGACTTCAACGACCTGGCGGCCGAATCCGGCGCCGATGCGGTACGACTTGCGGTAGCCGCCGCGATGCCGGCCGCAACTGAACGCCCCGGCAACATGGATCCACTGTCACCGCCAACGATGGCGCCGGAAGGTTTTCCGTCGCTGCTGAAAGCCATCGTGGACACCGCCTGTGCGACCAGCGAGGCGCATCCGGTAGCCGTGGCGGCGAATGTCCTGGTCATGTTCTGCGCCATGATTGGGCGCGGTCTGGTCCAGTACATCGGCGACGCGGCTTTGCATGCCCGGCTGTTCATCCTGATCGTCGGCAAATCTGGCAAGGCCCGGAAAGGCACCGCCGAACACACGCCGATGCGCATCTTCCGCCTTGTCTGTGAAATTTTACGAGAACGCCTGAAAACCGCTGATCGAAACCGCATTCATGGTGGCGGACTGAGTACGGGCGAAGGACTGGTCTATGCCATCCGCGATGCCCGCGAAGGGGACGAAGGCAGGGACGGCGATCCCGGCGTCAACGACAAGCGCCTGCTTGTGATTGAACCCGAGTTCGACAACGTGCTGTCCCAAGTCAAACGGGATGGGAACACCCTATCCGCGACGATCAGGAACCTATGGGACGGCCGCGACCTGGAACCCATGAGCAAGAGCGGGCAGAAGTCCGGCGAGCGCGCCACGCGGCCGCATGTAGTCATCATGGGGCATATCACCGCCTTCGAATTGCGGCTGAAAAGCACCGAGAACGACGCCGCCAATGGATTGCTCAACCGCTTCATTACCGTGTTCGTGCATCGCCCCAAGTTGGTTCCCCTGCCCGAGCCGACGCCAGAGGTACGCATCCGCCACCTGGCCGAACGCATGGCCGACGTCATCGAAGCCGTTACCGATGGCGACTTCCACGCCAACAACAAAACAGAAATCCGCATGGGCGAAGAAGCGCGGGAATTCTGGTGCGAGCAATACCCGCAACTGAGCCGAGATCGTGAAGGCAAGGGCGGCAGTCTGATGGCCAGGGCAGAGGTCTATGCGCGGATGTTGGCGATGATCTTCTGCTTGATGGACGGCCGCCGCGAGATTGAACCCTGCGACCTGCGCGCGGCCCTGGCCTGGGTGGACTA
>CAZAWN010000373.1:0-1673 GCA_964488825.1 uncultured Methyloversatilis sp.
GAGACGATGTTGAAGGCGGCGACGGCAACGATCAAGAGCAGGATCAGGAACATCATGTTTTTCTCGATCTGCACGGCGCGGAAAAAATTGGCGTGGTTGCGCGTCCAGTCGGAAACACGTAACTCGGAGCCGAGCTGCGCCGCCAGTTCGCGCACTACCCGCGGCGCAGCGAACAGGTCGTCGAGCTTGAGACGCACGCCGGAAACGCTTTCGTCCATCAGATAGACCCGCTGGGCGTCTTCCATGCGTACCAGCGCAAGGCCGCTGTCGTACTCGAACATGCCCACTTCAAAGATGCCCACCACCGTGAATTGCTTCATGCGCGGCAGCACCGCCGCGGGCGTCACCATGCCCTGCGGCGCGATCAGCGTGATCTTGTCACCCTCGAAAGCTTGCAGCGCATACGCTAACTCTGCCCCCAGCACGATACCGAACTCGCCCGGCTGCAGGCGATCCAGCTTGCCGACCTTCATGTGGCGCGCAAAGTCGGCCACCGTCTCTTCGGCCTCCGGCAGGATGCCGCGCACCAGCACGCCCTTCACCTGTCCTGCCAGCGCCAGCATGGCCTGCTGCTGCACATAGGGGGCGGCAGCGACGACGCGCGGGTGCTTGCTCACGTTGGCGACGGCCGCTTCCCAGTGATCGAGTTCGCCCTCGGCGCCCATGATTTGCGCGTGCGAGGCGACGCCGAGAATGCGCGTGCGCAGTTCCTTCTGGAAACCGTTCATCACCGATAGCACAACGATCAGCGCCGCCACGCCGAGCGCCAGACCCAGCATGGACATCAGGGAGATGAAGGAGATAAAGCGATTACCGCCGCCGCGCTTTCGCGAGGCGGTGTAACGCAGGCCGATGAAGGTTTCGAAGCGCATGGAGGCGGCATTGTAGCGGCTCGCTGCGGCAAGACGACTCCTTGCGATATCATGATCCCGAACTTCTTCATGAAACAGGACCACCCCGAGACAAGCTGTCCGGACCATACAGATCAAGGAGCCATCACATGCCGCTGCCCCGCTTTATCAAATCCATCCTCGCTGCCGCCCTATTGTCGGGCGGGGCACTCACCCCGGCCCTGGCCGCTGACATTTTCCTCGTCGCCAGCTATTCCGAGGACGATGTCTGCGGTCGCCCGCAGTATCAGGCCGCCATGGATGCGCTCAAGCAAGGCGGCTACGCCAACCTCACGTCCAAGGGTTATTACCTCGATACCCGTGTGCGCGCCAAAGAAGAAGTCGCCAAGGATATCGAACAGATCAAGCAGGATATCCGCACGCAGAAGCCCAAGTTCGTGTTCACCATCGACGACCCGGCGTTCGCCATGCTCTACGAAGAAGTGCTCAAGCAACCTGAAACCAAGATGGTTTTCACCGGCCTCAACCGGAGCCTCGATTTCTATAACCAGAAATCCCCCTTCCTGAAAAACCGGGCGCCTGCGGCCAATATCACCGGCATCTTCGAATACATCTTCATGCGCGAGCAGTTCGATATGCTCGAAGCAGTGATGAAGAAGCCCTTGAATAAGGTGGCTATCCTCCATTCAACTGATCCGGTCGGCGTCATCCTCAAGGATCAGATCATCGACGAACTGAAGAACACCAAGTACAAAGACAGACTGGTCGTCTATGCCGCCGAGGACATTCCCACCATGCTCAAGCACGCGAAAGCGATCAACG
>CAZAWN010000374.1:0-1663 GCA_964488825.1 uncultured Methyloversatilis sp.
CGAGCTGCTTGGCGCGATACATCGCCGAATCGGCGGCGCGGACGAGCCGGGACGGGGTGTCGCCATCCTGAGGGAACAGGCAAATGCCCATCGATGCGGCAGGTACCAGATCGTGGCCTTCGAGCACCAGCGGCTGCGCCAGGGTGTGCAGGACGCGTTCCGCCCATTCGGCGATCTGCTGTGGCGAACCGGTTTGCTCGAGCAGGATGACAAACTCGTCGCCACCCCAGCGGGCCAGGGTATCGTCGCGGCGGACGACCTGGCTCAGGCGCTGCGTGGCCTCGATCAGGAAAGTGTCGCCAGCGGCATGGCCGAGGGTGTCGTTGATGGTCTTGAAGTGGTCGAAATCGATAAACACCAGCGCCAGTTTCCTGCCGTGCGCCTGCGCCTGATGGACGGCATGCTGAAGACGGTCGTTCAGCAAAGCGCGGTTGGGCAGGCCAGTGAGCGAGTCGTGGCTGGCCAGAAATTGCAACTTCTCTTCGGCTTGTTTGATTTGCGTGATGTCGGTAAATACGGCAACGTAGTTGCGTAACTCGCCTTTCTCGTCGCGCACCGCTGTCATCGAGCCCCACTGCAAAAACGCCTCGCCATCTTTGCGCTTGTTCCAGATTTCTCCCCGCCAGAAACCGGTTTCGAGGGCCTGGCGCCACATTTCGCTATAAAAGGCGGCGGTGTGGCGGCCGGATTTCAGCACGCTGGCTTTCTGGCCGAGCACCTCAGACGAGGAGTAACCGGTGATCTGACAGAATGCGCGGTTGACGGCAATGATGTGGCCGCGGGCATCCAGCATCATGATAGATTCGGCCGCATTTTCGAAAACGGTGTCGGACTGGCGCAGCCGGTCGTCGATCAGGCGTTGCTCGGTGACATCGCGAAACACCAGCACCATGCCTTCGATCTGACCATCGGTGAGGATGGGGGTGCCGATGTAATCGACAGGAAAGTGTTTGCCGTCGGCGCGCACGAAATAATCGTCATCGCCTTGCACGACTTTGCGCTCGCGCAGACCGCGGGCGATCAGGCATTGGTCGATGGGATGCAGCGATAGATCCGGGCGGGTGGCATGGATGAGGTCATGAGCCATGTGCCCGACCATGGCTTCCTGGCTATGTCCAAGCAATTCGCAACCCTTGGTATTGATAAAGGTAATGCGTCCATCGCGATCAAGGCCGATCACGCCCTCGCCGGCGGATTCGAGAATCGCCGAGTTGCGGCGCTGGATTCCGTCGATCGCCAGCTGGTATTCCTGCCGTTCGGTGACATCGCGAGAGTTGATGACGATTTCGGTGAGGCGCGAAAGTCCCTTCTGCTCTACGCATTTGACGGTGGATTCGACCCAGATCATCTTGCCGTTGAGACCCAGACAGCGGTAGAGAAGCGTCACAGCTATGCTGGAATTGACGACGCGCTCCAACGCTTGATCGATGCGCAGACGGTCGCCGGGATGGCATAAATCGCGTAGTGGCGTGTTGACCAGTTCGTTGACAGGGAGGCCGAATATTTCACGCGCGGAGGGCGAGGCAAACAGAAATCGTCCGGTTGTGTCGTGGCGGGAAATGACGTCGGTAGAGTTCTCGGCCAGTAGACGGTAATTCTGTTCGGTGACGCGCAAGGCCTTTTGCGTGAGCACTTCAACCAGCGTCAGACTTAAAGCATGGGC
>CAZAWN010000375.1:0-1661 GCA_964488825.1 uncultured Methyloversatilis sp.
GTCTTGTGCGCGACTTCCTCGATATCCATGCCGCCTTCGGAAGAGGCCATCATAGCGACGGTCTGCGTACCGCGATCGGTCAGCGCCGCGCAGTAATACTCGTGCTTGATGTCGGCGCCGTCCTCGATCAGCAGGCGACGCACCTGCTGGCCTTCCGGACCGGTCTGGTGGGTCTTCAACTGCATGCCGAGGATCGCCGTGGCGTGCGCACGCACTTCGTCGAGCGATTTCGCCAGCTTGACACCACCGCCCTTGCCGCGACCGCCGGCATGGATCTGGGCCTTCACCACCCAGAGCTTGCCGCCTAATTCTTGCGCGGCCTTGACCGCTTCATCGACGGAAAAACAGGGAATGCCGCGCGGGGTCGCCACGCCGAACTTCCTCAGGATTTCCTTGCCCTGATACTCATGGATCTTCATGAAAAATCATCCTTGCAGAGGATATTGGAAAGGTAAAAACACTGTCACGGCAATTGCCATGGGGCGAGGATAATATCACTTATGACCGACTCAGCCTTTCTTATCGACTGCTTGCTGAATTTCAGCCCGATCCTCCCGTGATAAAGTTCCATAACGTCGTCAATAAACAGCGACCGCCTGTCAGCGGATCGCACAGCGAGGGGAAGACCAGATGAAACCGGATCGGGCGCTCGACGCCATCGAAATTGCCAGCCGTGACGAAATCGTCGCCTTGCAGACCGAACGCCTGCGTTGGAGTCTGAAACACGCTTACGACAATGTCGCCCATATCCGGGCGAATTTCGACGCGGCCGGCGTCCAGCCCGAAGACTTTCGGGAACTGTCCGATCTCGCCAGATTCCCCTTTACCACCAAGCAGGATTTGCGCGCAACCTACCCCTTCGGCATGTTCGCCGTCCCCGAAAACAAAGTGGTACGGGTGCATGCCTCCTCCGGCACGACCGGCAAACCCACCGTGGTCGGCTACACACAGAGGGACATCGATACCTGGGCCGGCTTGATGGCGCGCTCGATCCATGCGGCCGGCGGACGGCCCGGTGACAAGGTGCATGTCTCCTATGGCTATGGATTGTTCACCGGTGGTCTCGGCGCCCATTACGGTGCCGAGCGGCTCGGCTGTACGGTAATTCCCTTCGGTGGCGGACAGACCGAACGCCAGGTCCAGCTGATCCAGGACTTCAATCCGAAGATCATCATGGTCACACCCTCCTACATGTTGGCGATCGCCGACGAGTTCGACCGCCAAGGGCTGAACCCGGCTGACTGTGCGCTCAAGATTGGCATCCACGGCGCCGAGCCTTGGACCCAACAGATGCGCGAAGAAATCGAGAAACGCTTTGCCATCGACGCCATCGACATCTATGGTCTCTCGGAAGTCATGGGCCCCGGCGTCGCGCAGGAATGCCTCGAAACCAAGGACGGCCCGGTGATCTGGGAAGACCATTTCTTTCCCGAGATCATCGATCCAGTGACCGGAGCTGTGCTGCCGGATGGCGAACTTGGCGAACTCGTTTTCACCTCACTGACCAAGGAAGCCCTGCCGATCATCCGTTACCGCACGCGCGACCTGACGCGCCTGCTGCCACCGACCGCGCGCTCGATGCGCCGCATCGCCAAGATCACCGGCCGCTCGGACGACATGTTGATCATCCGCGGCGTGAATGTCTTCCCCAGCCAGATCGA
>CAZAWN010000376.1:0-1661 GCA_964488825.1 uncultured Methyloversatilis sp.
CCAGTCGTTGGCGTAGGCCAGCGTCGGCTTCAGTACGCCCGCCGCCAATAGCCCGACCAGCACACCGCCTGCTCCCGCGCCCTTCAGCACAGTTCTGCGTAGTAAATCCATGGGGTTTGTCTCCTCTGTGGTTAGTTTCCGAAATTTCAGGATTGCACGTAACGCCAGCCCTGGGTCAGACGCTGCGCCAGTTCGCTTTCGGCCGAGACGGCTTCCTCGACGCCGGGCAGCAGATTGACTTCCAGACCGCGTTCCTGCATGCGTGCGATGGCCTGCCGACAAGCGACGAGGCGCAGGTTTTCGTGTCTCCGCAAGGCTTCGATTTGCGCCGCATACGGCGAACCGCCGGCACGCAACAGGTGCAGGCCGGGTCCGTTGGCGAGGAATTCGACACGGAAGGGGCGTCCGGCCTCGTCGCGTTGCGAAGCGAGCTGGTCGGCGAGTGACAGCGCCGCTTCCATCCGCTCAGGGTCGTCGGAGAACAGGTGCACCAGGGCGCGTCCGCCCTGGGCGCGAACCGCGTCAATCTGGCTGGCCGCTTGCCGCTCGTTTTCGACTTTCGCGTTGCCCAGCCAGCCAGCGATGGTGCCACAAGCGACCAGTAGGCAGGCGGCAAGGGCATGCGTCCAGCGCGGCGCGCCGAACTGCCGTCCGGCCAGCGCCGACTTTTGCTCAGGCAGCGTTCCGGGTAATGGATAAGCGCCGCGCAGCATCTGCTTGATTTGCCAGAGTTCGCAGGCGCGTGCGCGCAACTCGCTATCGGCGGTCAGACGTGCCTGGATTTCGGCGCGCTCGGCCGCATCGAGCTCATTGTCCACATAAGCACCCAGAATTTCGTCGGAAATATCCATTCGGCCCCCGCTCCCTCAGCCTCTCAGACGACGCACATTGCCAGTCCTGGCGGGTTCGACGCTCGTTTGCTCGCACAGCACGGTACGCAGAGCGGCGCGCGCACGGGAGAGACGGCTCATCACGGTACCGATCGGCACACCGAGAATCTCGGCCACCTCGGCATAAGAGAATTCCTCGAGGTCGACCAGGGTGATGACCTCGCGCTGACCGGCCGGCAACTTGCCGACCGCCGCACGCACACGCTGCACAATTTCGTTTTGCAGGCAATCTTCCTCGGGACAACCCGCGCTAGCCAGTTCGTTTTCTTCGATGCTGTCGATGTCCAGCACCTCCTTGCCGCCGCGCAAATGATCGTGCCAGCTGTTGGCAAGAATGCTGCACAGCCAGGCATGCATGGCTTCCTGATCGCGCAGCTGGCTGTGACGGGAAAGCGCCTTGGTCAGCGTGTCCTGCACCAGGTCATCGGCCAGTGCGCGATTGCGGCACCACGACTGGGCGAGACGCCATAGCCGACACCGGCTGGCTTCCAGCTTTGTCTCGAAATGTCGCGAACGAGCGATGTAGTGAAGGAGACTCATGTGCGCGTGGCTTGTCGTGGGTGGGGGCAGTTAGATGGGGGTAAGACGCCCGCCCCAATCAATTTATTCCATGATCTGTAAAAATATATTTGATGCACCGCAATAAATCGTTCGCCGCAAAGCGAGAGGGAGAGCCCGTGGGCTCTCCCTCTCGTTGTCGCGCGAAGCAATGCGTCAGGCGACGGTGGTTTTGTCGGTGCGTGAATCGCCCTTGTTGTCTTTCCAGGAGAC
>CAZAWN010000377.1:0-1652 GCA_964488825.1 uncultured Methyloversatilis sp.
GCGCGCGAAATGGTGGTGGGCTTCTTCCGAGTAGCAGGGATGGTCCTGGACGCGCCGGCGGATGTCGTCGGACATAGCGCTCATCTGAGCCGCGCTCGAACCGCAACTGCCCGCGCTGCAACCGCCGCCGGACGACTGGATGGGTATCACTGGGAGGGCCACGATGTGCTCCGCTTGTAAGGTCACCCTCCCTGGAGCAAAGTCGATGCCAGCGGCTAAGTCATTGATCTATCGAATGAGGGAATGCGCTTTGTCGTAAAGCTCACATCGAACACCGGCTGGAATTGCTGCGTGCCTGGCGCTGAAGGTCCATCATGCTGCCCGCCAGTTGGCGGATCGCTTGCATGCTATCGGCGTCAATTATGGCTGCTTCCCCGACACCGGGAGTCGCCTGGCCTCCTGTTCCCTGGCGTGCTCTATCGCTTGGTGCAGCCGGGCGCGGAGCAGCGGTAGCGGGGGAAGTTCGGTGAGGTACTCGCCGACACGGATGGATTTGGCATCGAGTTGGAGCAGTTCCACTTGTTCGGCATCGGCGGCGGCGCACAGGATGAGTCCGATCGGCGCTTCCTCCCCAGCAACGCGTTCGTGTTTGTCCAACCAGCGCAGGTAGAACTCCATTTGTCCCACATGGGCCGGCTGGAAGGACTCCAGCTTCAATTCGACGGCGATCAGCCGGCGCAGGTAGCGGTGGAAGAAGAGCAAGTCGAGATGAAAATCGTCTTTGCCGACGGTCATGCGCTTCTGGCGGGCAACAAACGTAAAACCGGGGCCCAGCTCCAGCAGCACACTTTCAATCTCGCGCAGGATGGCGGTTTCGAGGTCGCGCTCGCTGTAGGCGCCTTGCAAGCCGAGCAGATCAAGCAGATACGGATCGCGGAAGACGAGATCGGGGCTCATGCGTCCTTCGCGGAGATTGGCCAGCTCTGCCGTGATGACAGTATTCGGCTTCTTCGACAGGGCGGTGCGTTCGTATAGCATGCTGCCGATCTTCTGGCGCAGGGTGCGCACATCCCAACGCTCGATGCGGCACATTTCGGCGTAGAAATCGCGGGCAAGCGGATCTCTTAACGGGAGCAACTCAATGAAGTGGCTCCAGCTCAATTGTGTCGACAGCGTCGACACAATCTCCAGGTCTGTGAAGCACTGACAGAACTGAATGGCGCGATAGAGAGAGCGGAGCGTAAAGGCCTGCCCGAAATCGACGGTCAATTCTTGCGACACCGTCGCAAGAATTCGTTTGCCGTACGGCGCCCGCACGTCTTGCAGATTCTCGGCGAGAAGCCGGCGCCCCAGATGCCAGTACAGCAACGTCGTGGTCGAGTTCGCTACCGTCGCAATCCGCTGACGGGCGGACTGAATCAACGCTCTCAAGTCGGTGAGCAGCGCCACCTCATCGATGGTGCTCGGCGCCCCACTCATTGCTGTCGACACCATTTCGCTTGCCTTCTTTTTCATCCCGCCGCCCCTCCGGTGATTTTACTGAGCAGGCCCTCGGTTTCCTGCTCCAGCGCGAGGATGTTAGCGCGAGGTCGTCGCCAGACTACGGTGGCCTCCTGCCCCCTGCAAATCCGCAAACAAGGGTTCCCGTCAAAACTGCCTGACCTGAATATCGAGAATCTGGATGCGATAGGCGATCTGGCGCGGCGTCATGC
>CAZAWN010000378.1:0-1651 GCA_964488825.1 uncultured Methyloversatilis sp.
TCGTTGCCATCCATCGACTCGACGGGAAATTCGGCTACCGACACCAGCCGGGCGCACTCGCCGTCGAGCGCGTAGATCGCGAAGCCGACTGACGCACCGAAGTGCTGGTTCACCCGCGCGCGATCGTCGGTGGCGAAGGCGACCTTGAGCATGGCAGGCACCACGTCAGTGCTTGACCACGCCAGCGCCAATGTCCTCGACCGGACGGAAGATGGAGCGGTAGGCAGGGATGTCATGGTGGTGGCCCAGGATGAGGTTGGCGAAATCGAACAGCGCCTGGCGCGCGCCGCGATAGCCGATCCACGGGCGGGCATAACCGCCCACCCAGTCGTATTGCGGAAAACCGGCGCGCAGCAGCGGCACGCCCAGCCGCTCGGCGGCGCCGGCGGCGTGCGAATTCGAGATGATCAGTTGCACGCCATCAGCAGTCTGTTCGAGGTCTTCGAGGTCACCGATCTGCACCGTGTTGCAGGGTATGTCGGCCAGCACCTCGGCACGCGCCGGCGCCACGGCGGCGACGATCTCGACGCCCATGCCAGTGAGGAAATGCGCGAAACCGATCAGGTGATCGGCGTCCAGCGCCAGCCCGACGCGCGCGAAGCCGGTCTGGAAATGCGTATCCACCATCGCGTCCTGCAACTGCGCGCGCTGGCGTTCGATCCTGTCCGGCACCGGCTGGCCGGAAAGCTGCGCCAGCGTGTGCGTGAAGGCATCACAGGCAGCCAGGCCCATCAGATGATCGAAGCGAACGTCGGGAACCGCGGTACGGCGCTTCAGCGTATCGGCCGCGCGATCGAGCGAGCGGCCGATCACCAGCGTCGCAATCGATTCGCCCATCGTTTCGATCTCCGCCTTCGGCGTACCGCCGACGGTGAGTGCGGAAAACTTGCCGTCCATCAGGTGGCCGTCGAGCGAATCGCCGATGTCGGGCAGCACCACCGGGCGCAGGCCGAAGGCCTCGATCCAGTCCTTCAGCACCTCGATATCACCCGGCGTCAGCGACGCATTCGCCAGCACATTGACCTGCCGGCGCCGCCGTCCCACGGACTCTGAGTTATCCGGGACCATGTACTCGACGATCGCTTCCACCGCCAGCGCGAACCCGGACTCCAGCGCGCCCGTGTAATCCGGCGTGTTTACCGGCACCACGGCGATGTGGGCGTACTCGGGAAACTTCTCGCGGAACTGCTTCACCAGCCGGCGGATGTCGGTGCCCTGCGTCTCCGATAGGCCCGTGGTCGGCAAGCCGATGACCTCGGGCGCGTTCTTCTCGCAGATCGTCTTCAGGCCCTCGATCACGTTCTCGTCCGCTCCCATCACACTGGATACCTGATCCATCGCCGTCGTCTGCAGCGGAATCGGCTCACGGAAGTGGCGCACGAAGAAGACTTTCCCGAAGGCCGTGCAGCCCTGCGAGCCGTGCAGCATGGGAATGGCGTGGCGCAGGCCGAGAAAGGCGAGCGACGCCCCGACGGGCTGGCTCACCTTCAGCGGACTCACCGCCAGCGGTTTCGCGCGTTTCAGAATCTCGGCCATGACTTGGGTACCCGACAAAGGGAAGACATCCCTTCTTTCGCAAGGGCCATGCCAGAGCATGATTACTTAAAGTTCAATGGGTTGGCGGAGATAAGGCTTGTAGGAAAACCGACAT
>CAZAWN010000379.1:0-1650 GCA_964488825.1 uncultured Methyloversatilis sp.
GCGAGCTTTAGATAGCGCCCCGGGCCGGTAAGGAGGGCGGCGGGCTTGCCGGCGACTTCGGGGAAGGGCTTGCCGGTATGTTCTTCGACAATCTTGAGGAACTGGTTGGCGAGTTCCGCCAGATCTTCCGCCTTCAGATCGACGTCCTGCGAAACATTAACCTTGCGCTTCATCGCCGCCATGGCTTCGTCGAACGGCTTGTCCTCGATATTCAGTGCAATCTTCGCGAACAACTGGATGAAACGGCGGTAGGCGTCGTAGCCAAAGCGCGCATTGTTGGTGAGCTTGATCAGCGCCTGCAATGACGTAGCGTTCAGGCCAAGGTTGAGAATGGTATCCATCATGCCGGGCATGGACATCGATGAACCGGAACGCACCGAGACGAGCAAGGGGTTTTCGGCGCCGCCGAGGGTCTTACCGGTCTTCTTCTCAAGATCTTTCATGTACTTGAGGATTTCGTCCCAGGCGCCCTTGGGCAACTCGTCGTTCTCCAGGTAGGCCAGGCAGGCATCCGTGGTAATGGTGAAACCCGGCGGGACATTCAAACCGATCTGGGTCATTTCGCACAGGTTTGCACCCTTGCCGCCCAGCAGCATCTTGTTCTTGCCATCGCCTTCTTCAAAGGCATAGACGAACTTTTGGCCAGCCATATACACTCCCTTTCCGCTTTGAGTTATAAGATTCGTTTGCTGCGCAGCAGCACCGCCCATTAAGATATCAAAATAGACTAATAACGGGTAGTTTTTCTGTCCAATTCTTTCATTCCAAGGGATCGTCCATGTGGTTTCGCAATCTTCGCCTGTACCGACTGCCGCCGGGTTTCGCTTTTGATCTGGCCGATTTCGAGGCCCGTCTCGCCCAGCGTCCCCTCGCCCGCTGCGGCAGTTTCGAAATGGCCAGCCGCGGCTGGATTCCCCCCCGCCAGGAAGGCGCTTTTGTCCACGCAGTGAATCGCCAGTGGCTGCTGGCGCTGGGCGTCGAGCAAAAACTGTTGCCCATGTCGGTGATCCGCCAGACCGCTCAGGAGCGCGCCGCCGTCATCGAAGCCGAACAAGGCCGCAAGGTTGGCCGCAAGGAGATGCGCGACCTGATCGACCGCGTCACCGAAGAGTTGCTGCCCAAGGCCTTTTCTCAACGGCGCACCACCTGGGCCTGGCTCGACCCGATCCACGGCTGGCTGGCGGTGGATGCCGGTTCGGACGCGCGTGCCGACGAATTCATGGAAACCCTGCTGACCACGCTGGGCGATGTCGCCTTGCGCCCCTTGCTGACGCAAACCTCGCCGCTCGCCGCGATGACCGGCTGGCTTGCCGAAAACGATGCACCGGCAGGATTCACGCTCGACAGCGATCTGGAACTGCGCGCCGCCAGCGAAGCGCAAGCAGCCATCCGCTACGTGCATCACGACATCGGCGGCCCGGAAGTGGCCGCCCATATCGCCGCCGGCAAAATCGTCACCCGTCTCGGACTCACCTGGAACGACCGGATTTCATTCGTTCTCACCGACAAACTGCATCTCAAACGACTGATGTTCCTCGATGTGCTCAAGGAAGAAGCCGAACAGAGCGGGGCCAGTTCGGAAGAATTGTTCGACGCCGACTTCGCCCTGATGGCCGGCGAACTCGCCCGCCTGTTCGACGACCTCCTGCT
>CAZAWN010000380.1:0-1648 GCA_964488825.1 uncultured Methyloversatilis sp.
TGCGCGCCTTCCTGGCGCAACTGCGCGGCCGGGCTGGAAGGTTGTCTTTGTGGGACATGGCATTCGAAACCCCGGCCGGCATTGCCACCGGCACGCCGGTCGTGCGCAATCGCACCAACCTGCTGACCTACAGCGAGCAAATCAACCTGGCGCCGTGGACGCAAAACCCGAATGCCCATGTTGATGTCAGCCCGGACGTGATTTTGTCGCCAACCGGCACACTGACCGGCGACAAACTCATTGAGGCGTCAACGGATGTCACTTTCCATCAAGTTCAGCGCACTTTCACCAGTGTTGACAATACTGTTCACACCTTCTCGGTTTACCTGAAATCCGCCGAGCGCAGTCGTGCAGTTTTGTACATCGGCACAAAATCGGGCACTTTCCCGTCGGCAGCTTTCACCCTTTCTACGGGCACTGTTTCCGTCGCCGGTGGCGCGGTTGGCGTAATTGAGACCTTGCCGGATGGCTGGTTCCGCTGCTCTGTCTCTGTCAATGTGGGTTCAGGCGGCACTGCTTCAACCATTCTGGTGCGGTTGCGTAATGATGTCCCCCTGGATACCTATGCGGGCTCAGTCGGCAGTGGAATCTATCTGTGGGGCGCGCAAATCAACCAGGGCGCCGCCCCCACCGACTACCTGGCCACCACCACCACCGCGCTGACCGAACTGCAAACCGGCGCCAGCCTGCGCAGCGGCGGTTGGACGCCCGACATTACCGGTATCTTGAAGGCTGGCGACTACCTCGGCGTCAACGGCGAACTCAAACTGCTGACAGCCGACGCAGCCAGCGACATCTTCGGCAATGCGCTGCTCACCTTCGAGCCGCCTCTTCGCGCCAGCCCGCCCGACAGCGCCGCGCTCACGCTCAGCCAGCCCGCCGCCGTCTTCCGCCTGCTTGACGACGACCAGGACACTGTCCCGATCCAGCCGCCCCTGCGCGGCAGCGTCACGCTCACCTTCGAAGAGGTCTTCCAATGAGCCGCAGCCTGACGGCCCCGGCCGGCGCGGCGCTGGATGCCGGCAACGTCCCCGCCCTGATCCTGGTCTATCTCGACTTCCCCGATGGCGCGCTGCGCTGCTGCAACGCCGGATACACCTTCCAATGGAACGGCTTCGACTGGCTGGGCCTCGGCCAGTTGGGGCAGATCGACCTGATCGAAGAGGGCGCCGAATTGCAAATGTACGGCGTCAGCATGACTTTGACCGGCATCCCCGCCGACAACGTCCAGCGCGCCTTGGGCCAGCACTACCAGGGCCGCGAGGTCAAAGTCTGGCTGGCGCCGCTGAACGCCGACTACGGCATCCTGGCCGACCCGCTGCTGGCCTTCTCCGGCCGCCTCGACACCATGGACCTCAGCCTGGGCGAAACCGCCAGCATCCGCGTGACCGGAGAATCCCGCCTCACCGACTGGGAGCGCCCGCGCATCCGCCGCTTCAACGACGAAGACCAAAAGGCCGAATACCCGGCCGATCGCGGCCTCGAATTCGTTGCCGCGATGGTGGAAAAGAACCTGATCTGGGGGCGCGCATGAAAGAACCCTCGCCCGCAGGCGGGAGAGGGCAGGGTGGGGGCCGCATGCTCACCTATCAAGCCGAACCCTTCGCCGCCTGGCACCGGCAAGCCATCCCGCACATGCAGGCGCACT
>CAZAWN010000381.1:0-1625 GCA_964488825.1 uncultured Methyloversatilis sp.
CCGTCCCGGCTCGTCCGCGCCGCCGATTCGGCGATGTATCGCGCCAAGCAGCTCGGTCGCAACCGTTTCGAGTTCTTCACCCACCAATTGACCGAAGATGCCGAGCTGCGCTTTGAAATGGGCTGGCAGATCCGCAAGGCGATTGCCGCCGACGAACTGCTGCTCTACTACCAGCCCCAGTGCGCTTCCGTCGACGGACATCTGATCGGCTACGAAGCGCTGATCCGCTGGCAACATCCGGAACGCGGCATGATCTCCCCGGCGGAGTTTCTGCCCTTGGCCGACGAGCTTGGACTCATCGCTGACATCGGCGATTGGGTTTTCCGTGCCGCATGCCGGCAGGTCGTCCAATGGGATAGCAAGCTGCCGGACTACGTCCGAATCTCGGTCAACGTGGCTCCGGTGCAGTTGTGCATGCCCTTCGTGCAGAAAATTCAGCGCGTCCTTGAGGAAACCGGGGCCCCGGTTCACAGGCTGGCGCTTGAAATTACCGAAGGCGCCATGGAACGCCGCGACGATGCGCGGCTCGTCCTGGAAGCTTTGCGCAATCTCGGCTTTGCCATTTCAGTCGATGACTTCGGTACCGGTTATTCCTCGCTCGCCCATCTTCGCCGCCTACCCATCGACTGCCTGAAAATCGACAAGTCCTTCATCGATGGCCTGCCGCACAACGAATACGATCTCGCTATCGTGCGCACCATTCTGGCGCTGGGTTCCAGCCTGAACATGAAAGTCATCGCCGAGGGTGCCGAGTCCGCCGAGCAACGCGACATACTCACCCAACTCGGCGTACCGTCGATACAGGGCTATTTCTTCAGCCGCCCATTGGCGCCAGCAGACGCGCTCCACTATGCGGTTGCCAGACTGGAGCCGCATTGAGGAGCGCACGGCGCCGGGTGCCGTCCCGCCAGCGCCGAGTTTCGTGCCCTGCCAATTACCCACTTACAACTGCGGATTGACGCGTTCCGGTCCGGCGTGCAACTTGTTAAGGGCGTTCAGATAGGCCTTTACCGACGCGACGATGATGTCGGTGTCCGCCCCCTGGCCATTGACGATACGACCTTCCTTCGACAGGCGTACGGTGACTTCGCCTTGCGCGTCGGTACCGGTGGTGATGGCATTCACCGAGTACAGCAGCAATTCGGCAGCGCTACCTGCGATGGTTTCGATGGCTTTGAACGAGGCATCGACCGGCCCGCTGCCCGTCGATTTCGCACGCTTCTCGATGCCGTCGACCGAGAGGGTCAGTTCGGCCACCGGTTCCTCGCCGGTTTCCGAATGGAAACGGGAGGCAACCAGCTTGTAATGCTCGACCGCGGGGGGCGCCACTTCGTCGGAAACGATGGCCTGCAAATCTTCGTCGAAGATTTCGCGCTTCTTGTCGGCCAACTCCTTGAACTTGGCGAAGGCGACGTTCAAGGCCTCTTCGCTGGCAAGTTGGACGCCCAGTTCGGCCAGCTTGGTCTTGAAGGCATTGCGGCCGGACAGTTTGCCGAGGGAAAGCTTGTTGGCGTTCCAGCCCACATCTTCGGCGCGCATGATCTCGTAGGTTTCGCGGTGCTTGAGCACGCCATCCTGATGGATACCCGACTCGTGGGCAAAGGCGTTGGCGCCAACAATCGCCT
>CAZAWN010000382.1:0-1612 GCA_964488825.1 uncultured Methyloversatilis sp.
GCGAGATCGAGCCGCCGCCCTCGTTCGGCGCCAAGATTCGCGCCGACTTCATCGCCGGCATGGGCAAGGTGGCGGGCAAGTTCGTCATCATCCTGCAGATTGGACGCGTCCTCTCGGTTGACGAGATGGCCATGCTGGCCAACGTCGCCGAGAGCTCGCCGGAAACACTGGGCGCTTGATTGATTCAAGGGGGTGACATGAGCCTGTTGCAAAGCATCCGCATTGGCCCGCGTCTGGGCTTTCTCCTGACGCTGGTTATTGCCCTGATGTGCGTGATCGCTGTCATCGGTTTGTGGAACCTGAGTGCCATGGTGACGCAGAGCGAAAATACCTTCAAGGAAAATATTGTGCCGCGAGGGCAACTCGCCGACGTGGTGAACAATTACAGCGAGATTCGCACGCAAATCCTGCTGACGCTCCAGCATGCGCCTGACAGCCCTTTCCTGGCTATGCACGACCATCCGGCTACCCTGCACACCGACAACATCGCCAACCGGCTAAAGGAAAGCGGGGAGGTCTGGGCGAAATTTGTCGAACGCAAGGCTGATCACCCGGAAGAAGCGAGGATTCTGGCTGCTTTGATCGAAGCCCAGAAGCCTCTGGTCGAAGAAGGGTTCAGACCGATTCTGTCTACCCTGATCAAGGGGGAATACCGCGAAGCCAACATTTTGTTGTTGAAAAAACTCAATCCGAGTCAGACCGCTTTCAACAAGCATGCCAACGCCCTCTCGATCAGTTTCGAGGAGGAATCGAAAATGCTCAGTGACGCGGCCGCGGCGACCTACCTCAGCGCACGCAACTGGGTTTTCGGTGCGGGGACATTGGCAGCGCTTCTCGCGATAGTCCTCGGTACGGCCATCGTGCGTTCGATCACGCGTCCGCTCAACGAGGCGGTTGCGGTATCGAATGCGCTCGCGGTAGGCGATTTGTCGGTGCATTGCCGCGTTACGGGGCGGGATGAACTGGCTGACCTGATGCGCGCCATGGAAACCATGGTGGATAAGCTTTCCGCCATCATCGCCGACGTCGGGACGACCAGTTCCGAGATCGGCAATGCCGCCACGCAGGTATCGGCAACTGCTCAGTCCCTTTCGCAATCCTCTAGCGAGCAAGCCGCTTCGGTGGAGGAAACGACCGCTTCGATCGAGCAGATGACCACTTCGATCACCCAGAACACCGAAAACTCCAAACTGACCAACAACATGGCGAGCAATGCCGCGGTGCAAGCGGCCGACGGCGGGCAGGCGGTCAAGGAAACCGTCGAAGCCATGCAGCAAATCGCCGCGAAGATCGGCATCGTCGACGATATCGCTTACCAGACCAATCTGCTCGCCTTGAACGCTGCCATCGAAGCGGCGCGCGCCGGCGATGCCGGCAAAGGTTTTGCAGTCGTCGCTGCCGAGGTGCGTAAGCTGGCCGAGCGCTCGCAGGTTGCCGCACAGGAGATCGGAACCTTGGCCGGTTCTTCCGTCAAGCGCGCCGAACGTGCCGGCGCCTTGCTCGACGAAATGGTACCGACGATCCGCAAGACCGCCGATCTGGTCGAAGAAATCGCCGCGGCTTCCAACGAGCAATCGGCGGGTGTCGGGCAGATCAACAGCGCGATGGGGCA
>CAZAWN010000383.1:0-1611 GCA_964488825.1 uncultured Methyloversatilis sp.
TGGTGCCGACGCCGTCGGTGCCGGACACCAGCACCGGCTCGCGGTACTTCTTCGACACTTCGAACAGCGCGCCGAAACCGCCGATGCCGCCGAGCACCTCCGGACGCATGGTGCGCTTCGCGGCAGGCTTGATGCGTTCGACCAGCGCGTCGCCGGCATCGATATCGACACCCGCATCACGATAGGTCAGCGGAGTGGTAATGGAACTGGGGGAAGTAGTCATGATCGTTTGAAGGGATTTGCGGCGATAATTCGCGCGCATCTTACCGTAACTGCCTGCCTCACCGTCCCTTGACCCCGCCTTGACACAACTTCTGCTCGATCTGCTGCCCAGCCAGCCGCCCAGTTTTGACAATTTCGTCGCCGGCGCAAACGACGAATTGCTGTCACGTTTGCGCCACCTCGCCGAGCCGGGTTGCTTCGACGCGCTCTATTTATGGGGTGCGCCTGGCTGCGGCAAGAGCCACCTGCTGACAGCGGCCGCTGCCCTCGCGATGCGAAAGCGGCCGGTGCTGCTGCTTTCAGGGTGCCGTCCCGCCAGCGCCGACTTTCATGCACCCTCTGGCGGACTATTGGTTGTCGACGCTATCGATACGCTCGACGAGCATGCCCAGATTGCTCTGTTCCGTATTTTCAACACCGCGCGCCTGATCGGCTTGAGCCTGCTGCTGGCCGGGAACAAGGCGCCCGTCAAACTCAAACTCCGCGAAGACCTGCGCACGCGTATCGGCCAAACCTTGATCTACGAAGTAAAAACCCTCAACGACGAACAAAAAGCAGCTGCCTTGCGTCGCCATGCCCTGGAGCGCGGACTAAAAGTCGACGAGGGTCTGGTGCGTTATCTTCTCTCCCATGGTCGACGTGATCTGCCTTCGCTGATGGCGGTGCTCGATCACCTTGACCGCACCACGCTCGAACGCAAACAACACGCCACCCTGCCGCTGCTGAAAGAAGCCCTGCAACTCCAACTGGTTCCCGACAACGATGAATCTCGCCCTGTTTGACCTCGACAACACCTTATTGAGCGGCGACTCCGATTTCGAGTGGGCACAATTCCTCATCTCGAAAGGCGTGCTCGACCGCGAAGTGCATGAAGCGAAAAACCAGGCCTTCTACGACGATTACAAGGCTGGCACGCTCGATATCCACGCCTTCCTCAACTTCCAATTAGCGCCGCTGGCGCGTCACCCCCGCGCCGAACTTGACGCCTGGCATCGAGAATTCATGGCGGCGCGCATCCTGCCGATTATCGGCGCGCCGGCGCGCTTGCTGGTGCGCCGCCATCTGGACTCGGGTGATCTCTGCGCGCTGGTCACGGCCACCAACAGTTTTGTCACCGGGCCGATCTGCCGCGAGTTCGGCATCCCGCACCTGATCGCCACCATTCCCGCCCAGGAGAACGGCCAATTCACGGGTGCGCCGCGCGGCGTTCCCGCGTTCAAAGAAGGGAAAATCGCGCGCATGGATGCCTGGCTCGAAGAAATGGGCCTGTGGTGGGGCAGCTTCGAACAGAGTACGTTCTATAGCGACTCGCTCAATGATCTGCCGCTGCTCGGACGGGTGACGCACCCGGTCGCCGTTGATCCAGACGCGACGCTGCGCGTGCATGCC
>CAZAWN010000384.1:0-1606 GCA_964488825.1 uncultured Methyloversatilis sp.
TGCGCGCCTTCCTGGCGCAACTGCGCGGCCGGGCTGGAAGGTTGTCTTTGTGGGATATGGCGTTCGAAACCCCGGCCGGCATTGCCACCGGCACGCCGGTCGTGCGAAATCGCACCAACCTGTTGCGGTACTCCGAACAACTGGCCCTGGCGCCCTGGTCACAGTTCGTCAATGCCGATGTGGATGTCACCGCCGACGCCGTGACGGCGCCGGATGGCACGTTGACCGCCGACAAGATCGTCGAGGCCACCACCACATCGGCCACGCATCAGGTCAGCCAAGTGATGACGACCAGTGCCGACACCATCTATACCGTGTCCGGCTATTTCAAAGCGGCCGAACGCGACAAATTCAATCTGTTCCTGTCCACAAAATCCGGCGCATTTCCTTACGGCGCTTTTGACCTGACGGCCGGCACAGCGAACCCATCAGGCGCCGCCGTGGTGCGCATTGAGGCGGCCGGAAACGGCTGGTATCGGTGCCGCGTCAGCGTGGACACGTTGACCGGCGCCAGCAATACCACTTTGACCATCCAGACCAAAAACGCCGCCGGCGCCGGCACCTATGCCGGCGCGGTGGGCAGCGGCATCTATGCCTGGGGCATGGCTGCAAACCTGGGGGACGCCCCCACCGACTATCTGGCCACCACCACCGCCGCGCTGACCGAACTGCAAACCGGCGCCAGCCTGCGCAGCGGCGGTTGGACGCCCAACACCGCCGGCATCCTGAAAGCCGGCGACTACCTCGGCGTCAACGGCGAACTCAAACTGCTGACTACTGATGCCGCCAGCGACGCCTTCGGCAACGCCTTGCTCACCTTCGAGCCGCCCCTGCGCGCCAGCCCGCCCGACGGCGCCGCGCTCACGCTCAGCCAGCCCACCGCCGTCTTCCGCCTGCAGGACGACGACCAGGACACCATCCCGATCCAGCCGCCCCTACGCGGCAGCGTCACGCTCACCTTCGAAGAGGTCTTCCAATGAGCCGCAGCCTCACCGCCCCGGTTGGCGCCGCGCTGGATGCCGGCAACGTCCCCGCCCTGATCCTGGTCTATCTCGATTTCCCCGATGGCGCGCTGCGCTGCTGCAACGCCGGCTACACCTTCCAATGGGGCGGCTTCGACTGGCTGGGACTCGGCCAGTTGGGCCAGATCGACCTGATCGAAGAGGGCGCCGAACTGCAAATGTACGGCGTCAGCATGACCCTGACCGGCATCCCCGCCGACAACGTCCAGCGCGCCCTGGGCCAGCACTACCAGGGCCGCGAAGTCAAAGTCTGGCTGGCGCCGCTGAACACCGACTACAGCATCCTGGCCGACCCGCTGCTGGCCTTCTCCGGCCGCCTCGACACCATGGACCTCAGCCTGGGCGAAACCGCCAGCATCCGCGTCACCGGCGAATCTCGCCTCACCGACTGGGAGCGCCCGCGCATCCGCCGCTTCAACGACGAAGACCAGAAAGCCGAATACCCGGGCGATCGCGGCCTCGAATTCGTCGCCGCCATGGTGGAAAAGAACCTGATCTGGGGCCGCGCATGAAAGCCCTCACCTATCAGGCCGAACCCTTCGCCGCCTGGCACCGGCAAGCCATCCCGCACATGCAGGCGCACT
>CAZAWN010000385.1:0-1595 GCA_964488825.1 uncultured Methyloversatilis sp.
CTGTTACTCGCCCCGCAAGAATCCGCACGCGTGCAGGAACAAAACAAAATTACTCAGGCACGCAGCCAATTGGACGCAGCCGAACAGACTCTCCAGTTGCGCGCCACAACCCCAGACCCCGATCTGGTGGCGCGACAACGACTGGAAAGCGCACGTCGAAACCTGGATGCACGCATGCAGACCGCGCTGGATTTGCAAGCACGCATGGTTGCGCCGAAGGATATGCCACGCATGCTGCAGCAGATGCTGGAGACGCATCCAGGGTTGCGTCTCGCGGCTCTGGAAACACTGCCGCCGGCAGCCGTCGGCCTGGAGACCGCGACCAAAACGGTGGCGACCACTCCGGCAAAATCCAGCGGCGAAGAAGCGCCTGTATTCAAGCACGGCATCACGCTGACGCTGGTCGGCAACTACGCGGCGCTGACGCGCTACATGGAAAAGCTTGAACAATTGCCGGTTGGCTTCTACTGGTCGCGCGCCGAACTGGATGCCGGCGCACATCCTGAAATCAGACTGACGCTGACCCTTTACACCCTGAGTCTGGAGCGCACATGGCTAACGGTCTGAAGCTGGCCGCCTTATGCTGTGCGACGCTACTGTCGAATAACGCTGCAGGCGCGGATATCAACGATCCGACGCAACCCCCGCCAGGCTATTCCGCACACGATCTTTCCGGCACCGCTTTGCCCGAACCGAAAGCAGCCGCACTGATCGTGACCAGCCTCTACCTGATGGGGAACAAGCCCTACGCCATGGTAGATGGGCAACTTGTGCGGCCGGGCGATCCGCTTGCCAGCGGCAAGGTGGCAAAAATCGACGCCCATGGCGTCTGGATCGCGGTTGCCGGACAAAGCAAGGGCCGCAGCAACTTGCAGCTGCTCAAGTTGCTGCCGCAAGTCGCCAAGACGCCTCGGAAAGTGGGCATGGAGAAAAAATGATGAAGCCGCTGACAACCGCCCGCGTAGATCGAAACTTGAACCAGCTGGTTCTGGCGATGATCTCTGTAACCCTCTTCGGTTGCGCCCAAGTGAAAGAGAAGCCTGTCCTGCCGTTGATCCAGGATGAACTGCGCATCGCGAGCGAAGCCCCAAAAGCTACTCCATTGCCCGCTGCCGTCGAGGCCGCGCTGGCGCCACAAACACGATTAGAACTGCCACAGCAAACGGCGCACCCGGCTGAACCCCGCTTCGATCTGGCGGTGAATGACGCCTCGGCGCAACAAGTGTTTCTCGGTATTGCCTCCGGCACCCGCTACAGCATGTTGTTGAATCCGGAGGTCGCCGGCAGCATCACGGTGAATCTGAAGGATGTCACCGTGCCTGAAGCCATGCAGGCGATGCGCGAACTGTATGGCTACGAGTACCGCATCGAAGGCAACCGCATCTTTGTACAGCCGCTGACCGCGCAAACCCGCTTCTATTCCATCGCCTACCCATCCTCGCTGCGCCAGGGCAAGTCGGAATTGCGCGTGATTTCAGGTTCGATTGCCGACTCTGGCAGCGCCTCCGGCAGTTCCGGCAACAGCACGGCCTCATCCTCGAATTCAAGTTCTGGCGGCGGCAGCCAGGTCGACAGCAGTCGCATCGTCACCTCAG
>CAZAWN010000386.1:0-1584 GCA_964488825.1 uncultured Methyloversatilis sp.
GGACCGCCGTTGCCGACGGCCTCTAGCAGCCTACCCGGGAGCGACGCGAGCCACGTCATTGCTCCCCTATTTGGCCTTGCCCCGGATGAGGCTTGCCATGCCGTCCGTGTTGCCACGTCCGCGGTGGGCTCTTACCCCACCATTTCACCCTTGCCGGCTCGCAAACGGGTTGCGAACTTGGGCGGTTTGTTTTCTGTTGCGCTATCTGTCGCCTCGCGGCGCCCGGCCGTTAACCGGCATCCTGCTCTGCGGGGCCCGGACTTTCCTCGACAACTTGCGTTGCCGCGACTGCCTAGCGAACTTCCGCTGGAGATTATAGGCGGCTATTCGGGGGCGTCGTTTTTCTTGGCCGGGACATACTGGAAGATGTCGTTCTTGGCGCGAAACACACCAAGCAATTCGCCCGGTTCGGGGGGGGCTGCATCGAACTGCTGCATGCGGCAATCGCTCGTTTCGGCGACATACCAGCGCTTGCCCTGGTTAAGAATGTAGGCGCCGGTGTCGGTGCGGTAAAGATCGACGCGCAAGCGCTCTCCCGAGTTCTTCAAGGGGTAACGGCGCTGGCACTCCGGGTAGCGTGTCACGATCAGGTCGATTTCCCAGCCGCTGCTCCAGAAATAGGCTTTGTTGCGTTCCACCGTAATCGAGTGATTGCCGCCTTCGATCAGGAACCCGGCGGGCTCCTTGACGCAACCGGCCAGCAGGGCGCCCAGTAGCAGGACAGGGAAGATGCCGCCTTTCATTGCGCCGTCTCCAGACGCCAGGCGATGGCTTCGCCGGCACGCAAGGGGATCAGGGGATCGTTGTCGAGATAATTCAACTCGGCAGGAACCGTCCATGCATCGCGCACCAAGGTGATCTTCTCGGTGTTACGCGGCAGGCCGTAGAAGTCGGGGCCGAAGCGGCTGGCAAAGCCTTCCAGTTTGTCGATTGCGCCGACGGAATCGAAGGCTTCGGCGTACAGTTCGATGCCGGCATGCGCTGTATAGCAGCCCGCGCAGCCGCAAGCCGCTTCCTTGGCGCCCTTGGCGTGCGGCGCCGAGTCGGTGCCGAGAAAGAACTTCGGGTTGCCCGAGGTGGCTGCGGCCAGCAGGGCCTGGCGGTGCTGCTCGCGTTTGAGCACAGGCAGGCAGTAGTGGTGCGGACGGATGCCCCCGGAGAAGATCGCGTTGCGATTGAGCAACAGATGATGCGCCGTGAGGGTGGCGGCGACGTTCGGGCCGGCCGCCGCGACGAAGGCCGCACCTTCACGCGTGGTGATGTGTTCCAGTACCACCTTGAGCGCCGGGAAGTCCTTGAGCAGCGGCGCCAGCACGGTGTCGATGAACACCGCTTCACGATCAAAGATGTCAACGCCGGGATCGGTGACTTCCCCATGTACCAGCAGCGGCAGACCCTGCGCTTCCATGCGTGCCAGCGTGGCGGCGCATTTCCTCAGGTCGGTAACGCCGGCATCCGAGTTGGTCGTGGCGCCGGCCGGGTAGAGTTTCACTGCATGAACGAAGCCGCTGGCCACGGCCCGGTCGATCTCGTCGGCTGGCAGATTATCGGTCAGGTACAGGGTCATCAAGGGTTGGAAGGACA
>CAZAWN010000387.1:0-1578 GCA_964488825.1 uncultured Methyloversatilis sp.
ATGTGGCTGGGGAAATCACACCCCGGGAAAGTGCAGGAAGAATCCCCCACCCCGGCCTGGCGACCCGTTCAACCTTGAAACAGTGAGACTCGTAGGATGGGTCAAGCGTAGCGGACCCATCACGCTTGGTGCATTGATGGGTCCGCTACGCTTGACCCATCCTACGACCTGGCTACGGGAATCAATGGCTTGCGGGCGGACTTGAAAACCGACACGCATCCATTCGGTGGATTCCGCTTCGGTCCGTCATTCTGGCAACGCGATAAAAAAACGCCTGCCGGGTTGCTGGCAACCCGGCAGGCGTTTCGGCGTGCAGCGGCGTCGATCAGCCCAGCAACTGCGCCAGCACGAACGGCAGGATGCCGCCGGCCTGGAAGTACTCGATCTCGATCGGCGTATCCAGACGCAGCTTGACCGATACGTTCTGGCTGGAACCGTCGGTACGCTTGATCACCAGGGTCACGTCCTGCTGCGGCACGATGCCGTTTTCCAGGCCGACGATGTCGAAACTCTCGGAACCGTCGAGCTTGAAGTCGGCCGCGCCCTGCCCGTCCTTGAACTGGATCGGCAACACGCCCATGCCGGCCAGGTTGGCGCGGTGGATGCGTTCGAAAGACTTCGCCACGACCGCCTTGACGCCCAGCAACTGCGTGCCCTTCGCCGCCCAGTCGCGGCTGGAGCCGGTGCCGTATTCCTCGCCGGCCAGGACGATCAGCGGAATGTTTTCCGCCTGATATTTCATCGAAGCATCGTAGATCGACATCTGCTCCGTGCCGTGCAGCGTCACGCCGCCTTCGGAGCCGGGAATCATCAGGTTCTTGATGCGCACGTTGGCGAAGGTGCCGCGCATCATCACCTCATGGTTGCCGCGCCGCGCGCCGTAGCTGTTGAAGTCCTTCTGCGCGACGCCATGTTCAACCAGATATTTGCCGGCGGGCGCGGCGGCCTTGATGTTGCCGGCCGGGCTGATGTGGTCGGTGGTCACCGAGTCGCCGAAGATGGCAAGCGCGCGCGCGCCGCGTATCACCGGATTCGGTTTTGCACCGCCCTGGAAGAACGGCGGTTCCTGGATGTAGGTGGAAGCATCATCCCAGGCATAAACCTGGCCGGCCGGCGCCGGCACTGCATCCCACAACGGGTTGTCGGCGCCGACATCCTTGTAGATCGCATAAGCGGCGGCGTTGGACGCATGCGGCAGCACGGCGGCGATTTCTTCAGCCGTCGGCCAGATATCCTTCAGGAACACCGGGCCATTCGTGCCCTGCCCCAGCGGCTCGCTGGCAACGTCGATATCGACGCGACCGGCCAGCGCCAGCGCCACCACCAACGGCGGCGACATCAGGAAATTGGCTTTCACGTTCTGATGCACGCGCGCCTCGAAGTTACGGTTGCCGGACAACACCGAACAAGCCACCAGATCGTTGTCGAGTACTTCCTTTTCGATGGCTTCCGGCAGCGGGCCGGAGTTGCCGATACAGGTGGTGCAGCCGTAGCCGACGACGCCGAAGCCCAGCTTTTCCAGATCGCCCAGCAACCCGGCAGCCTTCAGGTATTCGGTGACGGCGCGCGAACCCGGGC
>CAZAWN010000388.1:0-1545 GCA_964488825.1 uncultured Methyloversatilis sp.
CCACGGTATGGCCGGAACAGTCGGCCGGCACGCCGGCGGAACTCGGCTGGCCGAAAGTCAGCAGGCCGGAGCCGGCCTTCACCAGCAGGCTGTCGGCGTGGCCGTGGTAGCAGCCTTCGAATTTCACCAGCGTGTCGCGGCCGGTGTAGCCGCGCGCAACGCGGATCGCGCTCATCGTGGCTTCGGTGCCGGACGACACCAGGCGCAGTTTTTCCAGGCTGGGCAGCATTTCGACCAGCTTTTCCGCCATCCGCAGTTCCATCTCGGTCGGGGCGCCGAAACTGAGGCCGAGTGCGGCGGTGTCGCAAACCGCCTTGACCACGTCGGCATCGGCGTGGCCGAGGATCAGCGGTCCCCAGGAACCGACGTAATCAAGGTATGACTTGCCATCCGCATCCCAAACCCGGCTGCCGGCGCCCTTGGCGAAGAAGCGTGGCGTGCCGCCGACCGAGCGGAAGGCGCGCACTGGTGAGTTGACGCCGCCGGGGATGAATTTCTGGGATTGTTCGAACAGTTCGTCGTTGCGCGAGGTCATGCGGCTTCCTTGTGGGTGAATTCGGTATCGGTCGTAGGGTGCGCCGCGCGCACCATCAAATGTTCAACGGTGCGCGCGGCGGACCCTACGGGCAGGTTTTAAAAAAGTTGAGAGAATTTTAAGGCAGCTTGATGAGGGTCGGGCGCGTAGTACAAAGCGGTGATTACCGCCAGCAGGTCGGCGCCAGCGGCAACCAACTCGCCTGCGTTATCGAGCGTGATGCCGCCGATGGCGCAGACCGGCAGGCCGGTTTCACCTTTTGCCGCGTTGATCAAAGCCGGGTCGGCGCGCTTGGCCTGTGGTTTGGTCGGTGAAGCGAAGAAGCTGCCGAAGGCGAGGTAATCGGCGCCGGCGTGCGCGGCGGCCAAGGCCAGCGGCAGGCTCTGGTAACACGATGTGCCGAGGATTTTTCCCGCGCCGGCGGTATCGAGCCGCTGTCGCGCGGCGGCAAGCTGGCCGTCGTCTTCGCCCAGATGCACGCCATCGGCTTCGCAGAACAGCGCCAGGTCGAGGTCGTCATTGATGATCAGGCGGGCGGCGAATTTGCGGGTCAGGCCGCGCAGGGCGACTGCTTGCTCCTGGCGATGGCAATCCGAAGTCTGCTTGTTGCGGTATTGCAGGACGCGGCAACCGCCTGCGAGGAGCGCTTCGGTGACGTCAAGCAGGCGACGGGTATCGTTCCAGTCCGGCGTGATGGCATACAGACCGGAAAGTTTCACTTCAGTCTTCATCATCCCCGCGCACCCAGTAAAGGCGGTCCGGAATGAATTGGCCCATGCCCGGGCGATAGGCGTTCTTCAGCGTTTGATAGGTGTATTCCTGCGCTTCCTTGACCGCTTCGGCGACATCCTGGCCCAGCGCGAGCAGCGCTGCGATGGCAGAAGCGAGGGTGCAGCCGGAACCGTGATACGAGCCAGGCAGGCGATCCCAGTTCAGCCGATGCACGACGCCGCGCGTGTTGTACAAGGTGTTGGAAACCTGTGCGCCTTGCTCATGTGCGCCGGTGATCA
>CAZAWN010000389.1:0-1524 GCA_964488825.1 uncultured Methyloversatilis sp.
TGGCTGGATGCATGACCGGATTGACAGCGCCTATGGTGCAATGCAGAATCTCCCCATGACGACGACTCCCGACCCCAATCACCTCCTGATTGCCTTGCAACAGGAGTGGCAGCAACGCCATCTGGCCCTCTGGCAAGCCATGCTTGCCAAAAACAAGGAAGCGCCTGTCGCACCTCTGGTTCAGCCCGAACCCGGTGACCGTCGCTTCAGTCATCCGGCCTGGACGGAAAGTCCGATCTACGACTGGATGCGCCAGGCCTACCTGCTGAATGCCCAGTATCTCAAGCGGATGGCCGATGCCGTACCGATACCGGAGCAGTTGCCGCGCAATCGCGTGCAGTTCGCCACGCGCCAGTTAGTCGATGCGCTGGCGCCGTCGAATTTCGCTGCCACCAATCCCGAGTTCATCAAGAAGGCGCTGGAAACGCAGGGCGAGAGCATCACGCAGGGCATCCAGAATCTGATTGCCGACATGGAGAAAGGCCGCATCTCGATGACCGACGATGCCGCTTTCGAAGTCGGTCGCAATCTGGCCATCACGCCCGGCGCTGTGGTGTTCGAGAACGAGTTGTTCCAGTTGCTGCAATACGCACCGCTGACCGACAAGGTGGCCAAGCGCCCGTTGCTGGTCGTGCCACCCTGCATCAACAAGTTCTATATTCTCGATCTGCAGCCGGAGAACTCCTTCATCCGTTATGCCGTAGAGCAGGGGCAGACGGTGTTCCTCGTCTCCTGGCGCAACCCGCAGGCGGAACATGGACACCTGACTTGGGATGATTACATTGAGCAGGGCCCGCTAACCGCGATCAAGCTTGTCCAGGAAATCTCCGGACAGAAGCAGATCAATGCCTTGGGGTTCTGCGTCGGCGGCACGATACTGACATCCGCGCTGGCCGTCGCCCGGGCGCGCGGCGAAGATCCCGTCGCATCGCTGACCCTGCTGACCACGCTACTGGATTTCACCGATGTCGGCGAGATCGGCTGCTTCGTCGATCCAGCGGCCGTCGCCACGCGCGAAGCCACTATCGGCAAGGGCGGTCTGCTCACGGCACGAGAACTGTCGACGACTTTCTCGGCATTGCGCGCCAACGACCTGATCTGGCAATACGTGGTTGGCAACTACCTCAAGGGCAACAAGCCGGCTGCTTTCGATCTACTCTACTGGAATGCCGATTCGACCAACCTGCCCGGTCCCTTCGCGGCCTGGTATCTGCGTCATCTGTATCTGGAAAACAGCTTGCGTGTCCCCGGCAAGCTGACGATGTGCGGCGTCAAGGCCGATCTGCGCAAGGTCGATATGCCCAGTTTCATCCTCGCCACCCGCGAAGACCACATCGTACCCTGGGAATCCTCCTATCTTGGCCGCCGGCATCTGGGCGGACAGTCCACTTTCGTGCTGGGCGCATCGGGGCATATTGCTGGTGTGATCAATCCGGCCGCCAAGAACAAGCGCAGTCATTGGGTCAACGACAGCACAACGACCAAGCCCGACGAGTGGCTCGCCGGCGCAAGCGAAGCTCCCGG
>CAZAWN010000390.1:0-1512 GCA_964488825.1 uncultured Methyloversatilis sp.
GAAGAACAATTCCCTGTTGTGCGTTGGCCTCGATCCCGATCCGGCAAAATTCCCGGCGCATCTGAAAGACCCGCCGGATGCCATCTTCCGCTTCTGCGCGGAAATCGTCGACGCCACGGCCGACCTCGCCTGCGCCTTCAAACCGCAAATCGCCTACTTCGCCGCCCGCCGCGCCGAGGATCAACTCGAAGCACTGATCGCGCACATTCACGCCAGGCATCCCGGCATCCCGGTCATCCTCGACGCCAAGCGTGGCGATATCGGCAGCACGGCCGAGCAGTACGCCATCGAGGCCTTCGAGCGCTACCAGGCCGACGCCGTCACGGTGAACCCCTACATGGGGCGCGACTCGGTCGAGCCTTGGCTGGCGTACAAAGACAAAGGCGTGATCCTGCTGTGCCGTACTTCGAACCCCGGCGGCAGCGATCTGCAATTCCAAAAAGTCGGCGCTGGCGGGACGGCACTCTATGAGCTAGTGGCTGAAAAAGTTGCCAAGGACTGGAACACGACAGGCCAATGCGCCCTTGTCGTCGGAGCCACCTTCCCCGGCGAGATCGCAAGGGTCAGGGAAATCGTCGGCGATCTGCCGCTGCTCGTTCCCGGCATCGGCGCCCAGGGCGGCGACGTCGAGGCCACCGTCAAAGCCGGACGGACAGCCAACGGCACCGGCCTGATGATCAACTCCTCGCGTGCCATCCTCTATGCATCAAAGGGTGAGGACTTCGCCAGCGTCGCCAGACAGGTTGCGCTGGAGACGCGCGACGCGATCAACCGCTACCGCTGATGGACATCAGCTTCGGCCAAAAAAACCAGCACATCGACCTGTTCAAGTAGGAGGATCAAAATGGTTGCCCCCACCCGCAAGCCCGCCAAAACCGCCACACCCGCAGCGTCCCCGCCGAGCGACGCGCCCCCCCGCAGCAAGCCGCGCCGCGCTGCCGCCGCGCCACGCCCCGCCGCCGCCGGCGATATCGGGCCAACCTCCTCGCCCGAGCGCATCGAGAATTTCGCGGTCGAACAGGCTGCCGATGCTGCCCAGAGCAAGCGGCTGGCGGCCCTGCGCGACATTATCTCGGGGGCGGGTACGGAGGAATCGCGCACCCTGTTACGTACCTTGCTGAAGGAACAACGTCTTGCCCAGGACAAGACGCTCAATCCCGATCAGGAACTTGCATCAGGTTGGCGCGAAGGCGGCTATCCCTACAAGAACCTGATGACGAGGCGGAATTACGAGCGACAGAAATACCGTTTGCAGGTGGAACTGCTCAAGTTGCAGGCCTGGGTCAAGGAAACCGGCCAACGCGTGGTGATCCTGTTCGAAGGCCGCGACGCGGCAGGCAAGGGCGGCACCATCAAGCGCTTCATGGAGCATTTGAATCCACGAGGTGCGCGCGTCGTGGCGCTGGAAAAACCCAGCGAGATCGAGCGCGGCCAGTGGTATTTCCAGCGTTATGTGCAACATCTGCCGACCGCCGGCGAGATCGTGCTGTTCGACCGCTCCTGGTACAACCG